>DATJVS010000094.1:0-12966 GCA_035501715.1 Usitatibacter sp. | reverse complement strand
GTGTTCACCGTGACGCCCTTCTTCGCCACCTCCAGCGCGAGCGCCTTGGTGAAGCCGTGCATGCCGGCTTTGGCCGCCGAGTAGTTGGTCTGGCCGAACGCGCCCTTCTGGCCGTTCACCGAGGAGACGTTGATCACGCGGCCCCAGCCGCGCTCGACCATGCCGTCCACGCAGGGCTTGGTCACGTTGAAGACGCTGTCCAGGTTGGTGCCGATCACCGCGTCCCAGTCGACCTTGGTCATCTTCTTGAAGGTCATGTCGCGCGTGATGCCCGCGTTGTTGATGAGGATGTCGATGGGCCCGTGGTCCTTCGTGACCGAGGCGACCATCTTCTGGCACGAGTCGAAGTCCGAGACGTCGCAGGGATACGCATAGAACTTGTGGCCCTGGCCTTCCATCTCCTTGAGCCAATCGCCGTGCTTCGTGTTGCCGGGCGAGTAGGTCACGATGACCTTGATGCCCATCTTCTCCAGCTTCATGCAGATGGCCTCGCCGAGGCCGCCCATCCCGCCCGTCACCAACGCGACACGCTGTGCCATTTCTTCTCCTCCGTCGTTCAACGAATCCTTGCTAGGCGCGCTCCTTCACGTAACGCCCGGGAGCGGGTTCGATGGGCTTCCTGCGCCCGTCGCCCAGCTTCTTCCTCGCGGGCACGAGCTTGCCGGCGTAGGGCTTCAGCCACTTCGACCACACGCTCCACCAGCTTCCCGGCATCTCCTTCGCCCGCGCGAGCCATTGATCGGGATCGGCCGGGAGCTCGTCGTTCACCCAGTAGCTCCTCTTGTTCTTCGAGGCCGGGTTGATGGTGCCGGCGATGTGGCCCGAGGCGCCGAGGATGAACCGCACCTTGCCGCCCAGCGTCTTCGCGCTCTTGTAGCCGCCCCTCCAGGGCACGATGTGGTCCTCTCGCGCGGAGAACACGAACGCGGGCAGCTTGATGCGCTTCAGGCTCACCGGCGTGCCCAGCATCTTGAGGGCATCGGGCTTGCAGAGCTTGTTGTCCTGGTAGGTGTTGCGCAGGTAGTACGCATACATGGGGCCCGGCAGGTTCGTTGCGTCCGCGTTCCAGTAGAGGAGATCGAACGCCGGCGGCTGCCTGCCCTTGAGGTAATTGTTGACCACGTAGTTCCACACGAGGTCGTTGGCGCGCAAGCTCGAGAAGGCGCTCGCGAGCTCCTGTCCTGGAACCAGGCCGCCTTTCTTCAGCTGCTGCTCGCGCTTCTCGACGAAGTTCTCGTCGATGTACACGCGGATCTCGCCCACGTCGGAGAATTCCAGCAGCGTCGTGAGCAGCGTCAAGCTCTCCACGAAATCCTCGCCCTTCTTCTCGAGCACGGCGAGCGCCGCGGCGAGCAGCGTCCCTCCGATGCAGAAGCCCAGCGCGTTGATCCTGGGCGTCCTGGCGATGCGGCGGGCCTCTTCCAGCGCGGCGATGAGCTCCGCGATGTACTCGTCCCAGACGACGCGCTCCTGGCGCTTGCCGACGTTGCGCCAGGACACCATGAACACCGTATGCCCCTGCTCCACGGCGTAGCGCACGAGCGAGTTCTCGGGCTGCAGGTCCATGATGTAGAACTTGTTGATGCACGGCGGCACCATCACGAGCGGCAGCTCGTGGACCTTCTCGGTGAGCGGGTCGTACTGGATCAGCTGCAGCAGCGGGCTTTCGAACACGACCGCGCCCTTGCTCACGGCGATGTTCTTGCCGACCTCGAAGGCGGTCTCGTCGGTCATCGAGATGCGGCCCTTCTCGAGGTCGCCGAGGAGGTTCTTCATCCCCTCCTGCAGCGACTCGCCGCCCGTCTCCATCGCGGCCTTCAACGCCTCGGGATTTGTCATGAGGAAGTTCGACGGCGCCACGGCGTCCAGGTACTGGCGCATGAAGAAGCGCATGCGCTGCTTGGTGGGCGCGTCGAGCTCGGCCTTGTCGACCGCTTCCATCATCATCTTCGAGGTGAGCAGGTACGAGTCGCGCAGGTAACGGAACACCGGCAGCTCGTTCCACTCGGCCCCGCTGAAGCGCTTGTCGGTGACCTCGGCGTCCTCGCCGTCGGGCTGCAGCGCGCGCATCCACAGGCCCATCTGCTCCTGCATGTAGCGGCCCTGCATCTCCACCAGCTCCTCGGGGTGCGTGGACATCGCCTCGAGCCATGCGCGATAGGCTCCCGCGAAGCCCTCCATCACCTGGTGCGTCGCGCCCTCACCCATCATCTCGGTGAATTTTTCGTTGGCCTGGCGCAGCTCCTTCGCGAGGCGCTCGGCGTTATGGGCGGACGAGGATTGGCGGGGCATGGATTCGGGGCGGGATCAGCTCTCGGGAAATAATACAGCGTGGATGATCCAGATGCTGCCGATGCCCAGGGCGATGAATATGACCTGGATCAACGAGTCGCGCGCGGCCGTGCGCTTGTGCAGCCCCGGAATGAGGTCGGCCACGGCGACGTAGATCATGCTCGCGGCCGCGAAGGCGAGGATCTCCGGGATCCAGTCGGAGACGCGCGAGAGGGCAAAGTACGCCACCACGCCGCCCGCCACCGCCGCGAGGCCCGACACCGCGTTCCAGAAGAGCGCCTTCGCGCGCCCGAATCCGGAATGGAGCAGCACCACGAAATCGCCGATCTCCTGCGGGATCTCGTGCGCGATGATGGCGGTCGCCGTGACCACGCCCAGGCGCATGTCGGCGAGGAAGGCTCCCGCGATGATCACGCCGTCGGTGAAGTTGTGGAAGGAGTCGCCGAAGACGATCATCCAGGCGACGCGCCCGCCGCTGGGGTCGTGGTCGTGCCCGTGATCGTGATCGCGTGGAGGCTCCACTTCGTTCGCCTCGTCGCCGTGGTGGTGGCGCCAGAGCAGGAGCTTCTCGAGGATGAAGAAGGCGAGCAGCCCCAGCAGGATGAAGCTCGCGGTGCGGCCCGGGTCCTTCGATTCCTCGAAGAGGTGCGGCAGCAGGTCGAGGAACGCCGCGCCCAGCATCGCGCCCACGGCGTAGCTCACGAGCGTGGAGATCCAGCTCGCGCGAACGCGGAACGCCACCGCGGCGGCGAGCGCGAGCGAGAGCACCGTGCCCAGCAGGCATGCGGCGACGATGGCGCCCAGCGTGCTCACGCGGGCTCCCGCCAGATGAAGGCACCCATGCGTCCGCTCGCCTTCTCGCGGCGATAGGAGAAGAAGCGTTCTTCGTCGTAGCGCGTGCAGAAGCCTCCGCCGTGCACGCTCGCCACGCCGGCACGAGCCAGCCGCTGGCGCGCGAGCGCATAGAGGTCGGCCATGAACTTGCCCGGCCCGTGGGGCTTGAAGGCCTGCGCCGCGCGCGCGTCGGCCGCGACGAAGGCCTCGCGCACCTCGGTGCCCACCTCGAACGCGTCGGGCCCGATGGCGGGTCCCATCCAGGCCACGACGTCACCCGGATCGGCTTGCATCGCACGCACCGTGTTCTCGATCACGCCGCCCGAGAGACCGCGCCACCCCGCATGGGCCACCGCGACGCGGGAGCCGCGCGAGTCGGAAAAGAAAAGCGGCATGCAGTCGGCGGTCAGCACCGCGGCCACGAGTCCTGCCTTCGTGGCCACTGCCGCGTCGGCCCTGGCGACGTCGCGCTCGTCCAACGCGTCGAGGTCCGCGACCCCGGTGCCGTGCACCTGGGCCATCCAGCGCGGCGTGGACGGAAGATGCTCGCGCACGAGCTCGCGATTGCGCGCGACGCTCTCGGGATCATCCCCACTCGAGGCGCCGAGGTTGAGCGAGGCGTACGCGCCCCGGCTCACGCCGCCCTCGCGCGTGGTCACGAAGGCCCGCACGCTCGCGGGCGCGGGCCAATCGGGAACGATCCACGAGCGCGGCATCATTTGCGCAGCGCCTCCAGCAGCGCGGAGAAGTCCGCGGGCAGCGGCGCTTCGAAGGCCACGGGCTTGCCGCTCGAGGGATGGTCGAACTCGAGCTTCCACGCGTGCAGCGCCTGGCGTGGGAACGCGGACTTCGCGCGACCGCCATAGACGCGGTCGCCTTCGATGGGATGGCCGATTGAAGCAAGGTGCACGCGGATCTGGTGCGTGCGGCCCGTTTCCAGGCGGCACTCGAGCAGCGTGTGGTCCGCCAGCGATTTCTTCACGCGATAGTGCGTGACCGCGGGCTTGCCGCCGCGCGCCACGGCCATGCGCGTGCGATGCTTCGGGTCGCGGCCGATCGGCGCATCGACGGTGCCGGCGCGCGCGAGCCTGCCGCGCACCAGCGCGAGATACGTGCGCTTCACGGTGCGCGCCGCAAGCTGTTTGACCAGGCAGTTCTGCGCCGGCTCGTTCTTCGCGACCACGAGCAGGCCGCTCGTGTCCTTGTCGAGGCGATGGACGATCCCGGCGCGCGGCAGCTGCTCGAGAATGGGCGCATGGTGGAGCAGCGCGTTCAGCATCGTGCCCGCCCAGTTGCCGCTGCCCGGATGCACCACGAGCCCCGCCGGCTTGTTCACCACGAGCACGTCGCCGTCCTCGTGGACAACGTCGAGCGCGATCGCCTCGGGACGAAAGGCCGACTCCTCCTGGCGCGGGACGAGCGAGACTTCCACCGCCTCGCCGCTCTTCACCTTGCGCTTGCCCGGGACCTGCGCGCCGTCCACACGCACGTGGCCCTCGTCGATGAGCCGCGCGAGGCGGCTGCGCGATTCGCCGGGCAGCAGGCGCGCGAGCGCCTGGTCGAGCCTCAGGCCCGCCATCGTCCCGGGAATCGTGAGATGCAGCTCCCGGGAGGAAGGGGGCGGCGCGGTATAATTCGCGCTCCGCGTTCCGGAATTCACCATGGTTCGAAGTGTAACGGCATTGGCGGCGCTGGCCCTCGTCCTCGTCGTCGGAGGCTGCAGCCTCTTCGGCAAGGTCATCGACCCGCGCAAGGACTGGCAGGCCGCCGACTACTACAAGGCCGCCAAGACCGAATTCGACGCCGAGAACTGGGACGCGTCCATCAAGATCTACGACCAGCTCGAGGCGAAATTCCCGTTCGGGCGCTTCGCGCAGCAGGCCGCGCTCGAAAGCGCCTACGCCTACTACCGGACCGGCGAGACGGCGCAGTGCGTCTCGACGCTCGACAAGTTCGTGAAGGCCCACCCGAACCACCCGAACGTGGACTACGCGCTCTACCTCAAGGCGCTCGCGAACTTCAAGGAAGACCTGGGGCCGCTTTCGAAGCTCATCGACCAGGACCTCGCCGACCGCGATCCGAAGGCCGCGCGCGAGTCCTTCGAGGGGTTCAAGGACCTGGTGGCGCGCTATCCCGAGAGCAAGTACGTGGACGATTCGCGCGAGCGCATGGCCTACCTCGTGGAGGCCCTCGCGCGCCACGAGGTGAACGTCGCGCGCTACTACCTGCACCGCCGTGCCTACCTCGCCGCGGCCAACCGCGCGCAGGAGACGCTCTTCCACTTTCCCTCCTCGCCGTCGCGCCGCGACGCGCTCGAGATCATGATCGAGTCCTACGACCGCATGGGCATGATCGAGCTTCGCGACGACGCGAAGCGCGTGCTCGCGAAGAACTACCCGGCCGACCCCCTCGTGGCGGCCGGCAAGAACAGCACGCGGGTCTGGTACAAGCCCTGGACCTATTGGTAGGGACTACTTCGCCAGGGCCGCGAGCAGCTCCGACTGCGCGCATTGCACCTTCCTGCGCCCGCGCTTGGCGCGCTTGAAGGTGCCGTCGGGCTGCATGTCCCACGCCTGCGTGTTGTCCTCGAGGTAAGGCGCGAGCCCCTCGCTCACGACGCGGCGGCGCAGCTTCGCGTTCGCGATGGGGAAGCACAGCTCGATGCGGCGGAAGAAATTGCGGTCCATCCAGTCCGCGCTCGAAAGGTACACGCGCGTGTGGCCCCCGCCCTTGAACTCGAAGATGCGCGTGTGCTCGAGGAAGCGCCCGATGATCGAGCGCACGCGGATGTTCTCGGACAGCCCCGGGACGCCGGGCCTGAGCGCGCAAACGCCGCGCACGATGAGGTCGATCTTCACGCCCGCCTGCGAGGCCTTGTAGAGCGCCTCGATCACCTGGGGCTCGAGAAGCGCGTTCATCTTGGCGACGATGCGCGCCGGCCGCCCCGAGCGCGCGATGCGGGTCTCGTTCTCGATCGCGTCGAGGACGCGCTGGTGCAGCGTGAACGGCGCCTGCCACATGTGCTTCAACTTCGTCACCTTGCCCAGGCCCGTGAGCTGCTGGAACACCTCGTTCACGTCGCTGGTGAGGCCCTCGTCGGCCGTGAGCAGGTCGACGTCGGTGTAGAGCTTGGCCGTGCGCGGATGATAGTTGCCGGTGCCCAGGTGCGCGTAGCGCACGAGCTTTCCGTCCTCGCGCCGGACCACCAGCGCCATCTTGGCGTGGGTCTTGTGCCCCACGACCCCGTACACCACGTGGGCCCCGACTTCCTCGAGGCGAGCGGCCCAGTTGATGTTGGCCTCCTCGTCGAAGCGCGCCATGAGCTCGACCACGACAGTCACTTCCTTGCCCGCGCGCGCCGCGTCGATCAGCGTCTGCATGATCACCGAGTCGGTGCCGGTGCGGTACACGGTCTGCTTGATGGCGACCACGCGCGGGTCCCTCGCCGCCTGCTGGATGAACTCGATCACCGGCTGGAAGGACTGGAACGGCCGGTGCAGCAGCTGGTCGCCCTTGCGGATCGTCTCGAAGATGTCGCGGCCCTTCGAAAACGCCTTGGGCAGCCCCGGCGTGAACGGGGGAAACTCGAGGTCCGGCCGGTTCACCTGTTCCGGGATGCTCATGAGGCGCACCAGGTTCACGGGCCCGGCGCACGCGTAGAGGTCGTCGCCCTCGAGGCCGAACTGGGAGAGCAGGAAGCGCGTCATCGACTCCGACATGTTGTCGGCGACCTCGAGGCGCACCGCGTCGCCGAAGTGGCGCTGCGGCAGTTCGCCCTGCAGCGCCTTGCGAAGGTCCTTCACCTCCTCTTCCTCGACGAACATCTCGGAATTGCGCGTCACGCGGAACTGGTAGCAGCCCTGCACGTTCATGCCGGCGAAGAGCTCGCCCACGTGCGCGTGCAGCACGGAAGTGAGGAAGACGAAGTCGCTCGGGCCGTGCGCGACATTCTTCGGCAGCAGGATCACGCGCGGCAGCACGCGCGGGGCCTGGACGATTGCCGCGCGCGAATCGCGGCCGAAGGCGTCGCGCCCCTCCAGCTCCACGGCGAAATTGAGGCTCTTGTTGAAGACGCGCGGGAACGGATGCGAGGGATCGAGCCCGATGGGCGTGAGCACCGGCATCATCTCGCGGAAGAAATACTCGCGGATCCACTCCTGCTGCGACGGCGTCCACTCGGAGCGGCGCAGGAACCGGATCTTCTCCTTGGCGAGCGCCGGCACCACCTCGTCGTTGAAGAGCCGGTACTGGCGCTCGACGATGCCCTGGGCGCGCGCGGCCACCTGGCGGAACACCGCGAGCGGCTCCATGCCGTCGGGCCCGCTCGCGGCCGCTCCCATCTTGATCTGCTCCTTCAGCCCCGAGACGCGGATCTCGAAAAACTCGTCCAGGTTCGACGAGACGATGCAGAGGAACTTGAGGCGCTCGAGGACGGGAACGGACTTGTCCTCGGCCTGCGCGAGCACGCGCCGGTTGAACTCGAGGGCCTGGAGCTCCCGGTTGAGGAAATGCTCGTGCGACAACGAGGCCTTTCGCGCCGCAACCTTGGGCTTGCGCGCCATGAGCCTAGCTTCGCCTTGTGACAATCATGTGTCGAATGCCGGTGGCATACTCACGAAGCGATGGAATATAACACTCTCGGGGCGGTCGACCTCGGCTCCAACAGCTTCCACCTCGCGGTGGGCCGCGTCGTGGACGACCAGATCTATCCGCTCGATTCGCTCAAGGAGACCGTGCGGCTCGGCAGCGGCCTCACGCCCGACCGGCAGCTCGACAGCCTCGCGCAGGACCGCGCGCTCGCGGCGTTGAAGCGGTTCGCGGAGCGTCTCGCGGGCATGCCGCGCGAGGCGGTGCGCGTGGTCGGCACCAACGCGCTTCGCGTGGCGAAGAACGCGGGGCCCTTCATCCGGCGCGCCGAATCCATCCTGGGATTTCCCATCGAGATCATCCCCGGGCGCGAGGAAGCGCGGCTCATCTACCTGGGCGTGGTCCATTCGCTGCCCCTGTCCAACGCCAATCGCATGGTGGTGGACATCGGCGGCGGCTCCACCGAGTTCATCATCGGCAACAAGATGAAGACCAAGGCGATGGAAAGCCTCTACATGGGCTGCGTGAGCTACACCTCGCGCTACTTCCCCGACGGGCGCATCGACAAGAAGGCGTTCAAGCAGGCCGAGCTCGCCGCGCGCGGCCAGGTGCAGACCATCGCCACGCGCTTCGAGAAGGAAGGCTGGAAGGAAGCCGTGGGCTCCTCGGGCACGGCCCGCTCCATCGCGGAGATCCTGCTTCGCAACGGGCAGGCCGAGCGCGGCATCACGGCGCCGGGCCTCGCGTGGCTGCGCGAGGAGCTGATCGGTGTGGGCGACGTGCGCAAGCTCTCGATCCCGGGGCTTCGCGAGGACCGCATTCCCGTCGTTGCCGGCGGCGTGGCCATCATGTCGGGGATCTTCTCCGAGCTCGCGCTGAACCGCATGACTGTCGCCGAAGGCGCGCTGCGCGACGGCGTGCTCTGGGACCTGCTGGGCCGCGTGCACCACCGCGACATCCGCGACGTGACGGTGGACCAGTTCGTGAAGCGCTACCACGTGGACCAGGCGCAGGCCCAGCGCGTGGGCCAGCTCGCCGAGACGCTGCTTCGCGGCATCGAGGGCAAGAAGGACGATCTGGCCGCCGTGGCCACGTTCCTTCATTGGGCGGCGCGCCTGCACGAGATCGGCATGTCCATCGCCCAGGGCGCCTACCACAAGCACTCGGCCTACATCCTCGCCAACGCCGACATGCCGGGCTTCTCGCGCCAGGAGCAGGGCTATCTTTCCAACCTCGTGCTCGCCCAGCGCGGCAAGCTCGAGAAGATGGGCGCCGCCTTCGGCAACGACGAACGCCTCGCCGCCCTCGCCTTCTGCCTGCGCCTCGCGGTGATCTTCTACCGCAGCCGCAGGACCTTGAGGCTGCCGAAGCTTCGCGTCTCGCGCAGCGGCAAGGCGTTCAAGCTCGAGGTCGAGTCCCGCTGGCTCTCCGACCACGGCCTGGTCGCCCTCGCCCTCGAAGCCGAGCGCGAGCAATGGGACTCGGTGGGATTCACCTTCGAGGTGGTCGAGACGTAGCGGCCTCGGAGGGCGGGAGTGATGCAATCAAAAGGCATTTATCCGCAGATGAACGCAGATGAACGCCGATGACTCCACGCTTCGCTTTCGCCAAAGTGCTGGCCCACACTCGAACGCCCTGGAAGGTTTGGCAGGAATATCGGCGTTCATCTGCGTTCATCTGCGGACAATGCCTTTCGCCCGCATCACTCCCCACTCCCCGCCCCCCGCACTCGCATTCTCTAAGCCGCCTCGAGCTCCGTCTTGAAGGCGGACTCGGGCGTGCCGTCCTTCCACGGCAGCGCCACGTCGTAGTCCTTCAGCAGGCAATCGTCGGGCAGCGTCGCGATCGGCGTGAAGTCGCGGTGCGCGATGTACTCGGGGCGCCTGAAGCGGCGGATGTGGTTGGAGACCGCGCAGAGCGACAGGTACACGGAGACGCGATTCCACGGCGAGAGGTTCGACGTGGACGCGTGCACGAGGCAGCCGTGGAAGAGGATCATCGAGCCCGCCGGGCCCTTGGGCGCCACGATGCCGCCCCTGGCGACCAGCTTCGCGATGGCGTCGTTGTCGATGGTCCAGAGCGGGTAGCTCGTCGTGCTCGTGTCGTGCCCCGCGGGCAGCGCCCCCTGCTTGTGGCTGCCGGGAATGAACATGAGCGGCCCGTTGAACTCGTTCACCTCGTCCAGGAAGATCGCGATGTTCATGGCGCGCGCTTCCGGCATGGCGTCGTCGGCGAGCCACGTGCCGTAGTCCTGGTGCCACTGCCACACGTCGCCGTTGAACGCGGCCTTGCCGTTGATCTTGAACTGGTGCATGTACACCGGCTCGTCGAACAGCTGCACGATGGGATCGATCATGCGCGGGTGGCGCGCGAGCTTCGCGAAGGGCTTCGAATACATGTGCGCGGCGAAGTTCGTGCGCACCGCGTCGCTGCCTTTCTCGCGCACGTTCTCGGGGCGGCGCATCGCATAGAGGCGCGGCACCTCGTCGGTGAGCACCTTCATCTCCTCGGGCGAGAAAAGGCCCGGGAAGAAGAGGTAACCGTCGCGTTCGAACTGCGCGATCTGCTCGGGGGTGAGCTTCATGGGGACTCCTCCGGACGAGATGTCATTCTGCTCCGATTTTCAGGCGTCCAGCTGCTCGGGCGCGATCACCGCTTTCAGCAGCGTCTCGGCGCCACCGTCGCGATTGCGGGCCGCGAACCACCAGATCGAGCCCTTGCGCACGGAAAGGCCGCCTTCGGGATTGCCGAGCAACTCGGCGGCCACCTCGCCCAGCGTGGGCTGGTGCCCCACGACGAGGACGTTTCGCTTCGCACGGGGCCAACCCGTCGCCTCGAGCAGCGCCGCGGGCGTCGTGCCGGTGCCGATCGCCTCGCTCACCTCGAACGGGAGGTCGAGCGGCTTCACGGTCTGCAGCGTGCGCTTCGCGGGGCTCACGAGGATGCGCCAGCCCTTGTCCACTCGCGAAGCGAGCCACGCGGCCATGCGCTCGGCCTGCTTCGATCCCTTCTTCGTGAGCGCGCGCGCGGAATCTCCGCCCGTTGCGTGGTCTTCGGCTTCCGCGTGCCGCCAGAGGATGAGCTCCATCGCGATCTCCTTCAATCGGGCGCGGGCGCCTCGACGGCGCGCCTGCCGCGCGTGGTGAGCGTGATCCCGCCCAGGATGAGCGCGATCCCCACCACGTGGAACGCGTGCAGGCGCTCGTCCAGGAAGATCCACGCGAGCAGCGTGCCGAACACCGGCATGAGGTGCATGAAGATCCCCGCCACGTTGGAACCCACCTCGCCCACCGCGCGATTCCAGAAAAGATACGCGACGAACGAGGGACCGATGCCCACGTAGAGCATGGCCCCGACGGTGGCTGGCGTCCACTCGACTCGTCCGTTCATGTACACCATCTCGTAGGCGAGGAACGGCAGCAGCAGGAAGACGCCGACGACGGCGCAGGCGGCCAGCAGCGCAAGCCCGGGAATCTCCGGCGGCTTCAACCTCAGGAAGATCGTGTACGCCGCCCAGAAGGTCACGCCCACGAGCAGGATCAGGTCGCCCTTGTTGAGCGAGAGCGTGGCGATCACGGACGGGTCGCCGCGCGTGAGGATCGCGAGCACGCCCGCGATGGACACGATCACGCCCAGGCCCTGCACGCGCTCGATCGTGTCGCGGTACACGAGCCAGCCCAGCAGGATGATCATCACCGGCACGGCGCTGTTGAGGATCACCCCGTTGGTGGCGGTGGTGTACTGCAGGCCCATGTACGTGAATACGTTGTACGGCCCCGTGCCCCAGGCTCCCAGCCAGACGATCACCTTCCAGTGGCGCCGGATCGCCGGCCAGTGCTCGCGCAGCCCCTTCCACGCGAAGGGCAGCATCACCAGCACGGCGACGAGCCAGCGCGCGAAGGAGAGCGCGAAAGGCGTCACGTGGCCGGCGATGGCGCGGCCGATGATCCAGTTGACCGACCAGATGAGCGACGTGAGCGTGAGCAGCAGGTACGGCGAGGCGTGGAGCGCGGAAGCACGATGGGGCATCCCAAAATTATACTGGGGGCTTGAGCGAGAACATTTCCGTCCCCGAGCCGCCCCCGGTCCCGCCCGCCTCCGCCTGGGTCCCGCTGCGCCACCGCACCTTCCGGATGCTGTGGCTGGTGTGGCTCGCCTCGAACATCTGCATGTGGATGAACGACGTGACGGCGGCCTGGATCATGACCTCGCTCACCACGTCGCCCACGCTGATCGCGATGGTGCAGACCGCTTCCTCGATGCCGGTCTTCCTGCTGGGGCTGCCGAGCGGCGCGCTCGCCGACATCGTGGACCGCCGCCGCTACTTCATGGTGACGCAGTTCTGGATCGCGACCAACGCCGCGGTGATATACACGGCCTCCCTCGCGGGGATCCTCACGCCCGCGGTGCTCCTCATGCTCGTCTTCTCCAACGGCATCGGCCTCGCCATGCGCTGGCCGGTGTACGCGGCGATCCTGCCGGAGCTCCTGCCGCGCATCGAGCTGCCCGCGGGACTCGCGCTGAACGCCGTCGCGGTGAACGGCGCGCGCGTGGCCGGCCCGCTCGTGGCGGGCATGATCATCACGTCGGCCGGCAGCGCCTACGTCTTCGCGCTCAACTTCGTCGTCTCGATCGTCGCGGGCTTCGTGCTCTGGCGGTGGAAGCGCGAGGCAAAGGCCTCGGTGCTGCCGGGCGAGCGCTTCATCGGCGCGATGCGGCTCGGGTTCCAGTTCGTGCGCGAGTCGCAGCGCATGCGAAACGCCATCGTGCGCACGGCGACGTTCTTCGTGCACTCGACGGCGCTCCTCGCGCTGATCCCGCTCGTGGCCACGCGCCTGGGCGGCGGCGCGGGCGAATACACGCTGCTCTTCTCGTGCCTGGGCGTGGGCGCCATCTTCTCGGCCACGCAGCTGCCGCGCATGCGCGGCAAGTGGGACCGCGACCAGATCGCCGTGGGCGGCTCGGTGCTCAACGCGTTCGCCACCGCCGCGGTCGCGTTCGCGCCGAACACGTGGGTCGCCGCGCCGGCGATGTTCGCGGGCGGCATGGGCTGGATCGTGGTCGCGAACTCCGTGACTGTCGCCGCGCAGCTGGCGCTGCCCGACTGGGTGCGTGCCCGCGGCATGTCGATCTACCAGATGGCGATCATGGGCGGCAGCGCCCTGGGCGCGTTCGTGTGGGGACGCCTTGCCGAGTTCACCTCGGTGCCCACGAGCCTCGCCATCGCCTCGGTGAGCATGCTGGTATTCGTGG
>DATJVS010000093.1:0-13456 GCA_035501715.1 Usitatibacter sp. | reverse complement strand
ATCACGAAGTACGTCTCCTGGAACGTGTCGATCTTGTAGCGCGTGCGCATGATGCGCATGAGATCGAAGCCGATGCGATTCGGCTCGGGGCTTTCGATGCAGTAGCCGATCTCGCCGCCCGAGGAGAGGATGCCCGCTCCGTACGCGCGCAGCCCCTTCGCGGTGTCGATCAGCCCGAACTCCACCGTGTACCAGTACAGGCGCGAGAGCATCTCGATCGCGCCCAGCGCATGCGCCTTGATGCCGCCGCGCCCGTACGCCTGCATGTAGTCGGCGAAGACCGGATTGAAGAGCATCGGCACGTGGCCGAAGAAGTCGTGGAAGATGTCGGGCTCGACGATGTAGTCGAACTCCTTCGGCTCGCGGATCCATACCGTCACGGGGAAGCGCCGGTTCGCGAGGTGCTCGAAGAACGTGAGGTCGGGAAGCAGCCCCGGCACCGCCACCAGCTGCCAGCTCGTCGCGGGCCCCAGCATGCGGTTGATCGCGTCGAAGCGCGGAATGCCCTCGCCGAAGTGCAGGCGCTCGAGCGTCTCGATGAATTCGTCGCAGGCGTACTTCGGCACGAGCGAGCCCTGGCGCCGGTACAGGCGCCGCCAGAGCTCGTGCTCGGCCTCGGTGTACGCGGCCCAGTCCTGGTCCACCGTGCAGTCCGCCCGCATGCGGCTGTAGTCGCCGCGCAGTCCGTGGGCGGTCTCGCCGGTCACTCGTACTTCTCCACGAAGTGGTCGATGGCGCCGAAGATCGTGGCGCCCTTCTCGTCCAGCATCTCGATCCTCACGCGGTCGCCGAAGCCGAGGAACGGCGTCTTCGAAGCACCGAGCTCCACCTGCTCGACGAGGCGCTTTTCCATGAGGCAGGCGTAGCCCACGCTGGCGTCGTGATTGGAGATCGTGCCCGTGCCGACGAGCGTGCCCGCGGCGAGGAAGCGCGTCTTCGCGGCATGCGCGACGAGCTCGAAGAGGCCGAAGGTCGCGTCGCGGCCCGCGTTGGGATGGCCCAGGCGCGCGCCGTTCACGTCGCACAGGAGCTCGTGGTGCACGCGGCCGTCGCGCCACGCGCTTCCCAATTCGTCGGGTGTGACGGCGACGGGCGCCAGCGCATTCGCGCCCTTGCCGTTCACGAAGCCGAATCCCTTCGCGAGCTCCGCGGGGATGAGGCGGCGGAAGGACACGTCGTTCACGAGCGTCACGAGCCGGATCGCTTCACCCGCCCGTTTCGGGGCCGCGCCCATGGGCACGTCTCCCACGATCGCGCAGACCTCGCCCTCGAGGTCCACGCCCCAGTCTTCCGAGATCACGCGGATCGGATCGCGCGGGCCCATCATCATGCCCGCGCCTCCCTGGTACATGAGCGGGTCCTTGAAGTAGCTCTCGGGCACGGTGTCGTTGCGGGCGCGGCGCACGCGCTCCACGTGCGAGAGGTACGCGGAACCGTCCAGCCATTCGTAGGCGCGCGGCAGGGGCGCGGCCACTTCGCCGCGCGAGAGCGCTTCGGCGAAATCGAACGCGTGGCGCTCGGCGCCGATCTCGAGCGAGGTCGAGACGCCGCGCAGCTTCTGCCAGAGCGTGTCCCAGTGCTCGAGCGCGTATTGCATCGTGGGCGCGATCGCATCGACCTTCACGGCGCGCGCGAGGTCCGGGCTCACCACCACGAGCGTGCCGTCGCGCGACGGGCCCTTCAGGGACGCAAGCTTCATTTCGGGACTTTCGCCTTCTCGAAGCCGTTCCACACGGCGTCGTAGTCGCGGTCGAGCGCCGGCGTGGAAAGCGCGAAGGCGGTGGGCTCGAAGACGTAGCGGCTCTCGAACATGAAGGCCAGCACGTCGGGAATGTAGTGGGGCTTGAGGTCGGACGCGAGCGCCTTGTCGTAGGAGGCGCGGTCCGGCCCGTGCGCGCTCATCTGGTTGTGCAGGCTCGCGCCTCCGGGAACGAAGCCGCCATGCTTCGCGTCGTACTCGCCGCGCACGAGGCCCATGAACTCGCTCATGGTGTTGCGGTGGAAGTACGGCGGCCGGAAGGTGTGCTCGGCCACGGTCCAGCGCGGCGGGAAGATCACGAAGTCCACGTTGGCCGTGCCGCGCGTGTCCGACGGCGACGTGAGCACCGTGAAGATCGACGGGTCCGCGTGGTCGAAGCTCACGGTGTTCATGGTGTTGAAGCGCGCGAGCTCGTACTTGAAGGGCGCGTAGTTGCCGTGCCACGCGACCACGTCGAGGGGCGAGTGGTCGAGCTTCGCGCTCCAGAGGTGGCCGCCGAACCTGGCGACCACTTCCGTCGCGACATCGCGATCCTCGAACGCGGCCACGGGATACTCGAAGTCGCGCGCATTGGCGAGGCCGTTGGCGCCGATGGGCCCGAGATCGGGCAGGCGGAAGGGCGCGCCGTAGTTCTCGCAGATGTAGCCGCGCGCCGCAGCATCGTGGATCTCGACGCGGAACTTGATGCCCCGCGGCACCAGCGCGACCTCGCCTGGAGCCAGCGCGAGGCGTCCCATCTCGGTGGCGAGCGTGACGGCGCCTTCCTGCGGCACGAACAGCATCTCGCCGTCGGCGCTGTAGAACGCGCGATTCTCCATGGATCGGTTCGCACAGTAGGCGTGGATGCCGGCGCCATGCTGGGCGCGCGCGTCTCCGCACGTGGCGTAGGTGGCGAGGCCATCGACGAAATCCGTGGGCGCTCGCGGGATCGCGGGCGGCGACCAGCGCAGGCGGTTGGGCGGCGCCTCCTTCTCGAGGCAGGGCGCCGTGCGAAGGAGCTTGTCGTCGATGCGCACGAACGGCCGGTGCGCCGCCGCGGGCCGCAGGCGGTAGAGCCACGAGCGCAGGTTCTCGCTGCGCGGCGCGGTGAACGCGCTGCCCGAGACCTGCTCCGCGTAGAGCCCGAACGCGACCTGCTGCGGCGAGTTCTGCCCGACCGGCAGCGCGCCGGCGATCGCCTCGGTCTCGTGGTGAGATCCGAAGCCGGTGAGGTATTTCAAATGACGCCCCGCGCGATCTGGTCGGCCTCGATGGACTCGAAGAGCGCACGGAAGTTGCCCTCGCCGAATCCCTGGTTGCCCTTCCTCTGGATGATCTCGAAGAAGATCGGCCCGATCACGGTCTCGGTGAAGATCTGCAGCAGCTTGTCCTCGTGGTGGTCCTTGTCCACTCCCTCGCCGTCCAGGAGGATGCGGTTCTTCCTCATGCGCTCGAGGTCCTCGCCGTGGTCCTTCACGCGCGCATCCACGCGGTCGTAGTACGAGTCGGGCGTATCGAGGAAGCGCACGCCCCTGCCGCGCAGCAGCTCCACGGTGCCGAAGATGTCGCTCGCCGAGAGCGCGATGTGCTGGATGCCTTCGCCGTTGTAGGCATCGAGGTACTCCTGGATCTGCGAGCCCCTGTCGGATGGCTCGTTGATCGGGATGCGGATCTTGCCGCACGGGCTGGTGAGCGCGCGCGACGTGAGGCCCGTCTTCTTGCCCTGGATGTCGAAGTAGCGGATCTCGCGGAAGTTGAAGAGCTTCTCGTAGAACTGCGCCCACGTGTCCATGCGGCCGGAGTACACGTTGTGCGTGAGGTGGTCGATCTCGACGAGGCCCGCGCCTTTCGGATGCGGCTCGCGCCCCTCCACCGGCACGAAGTCCACGTCGTAGATGGAGAGCTCGCCGCCGTTGCCGGGATAGCGATCGACGAGATAGATGAGGCTTCCGCCGATGCCCTGGATCGCGGGGATGTTGAGCTCCATCGGGCCCACCTTGCCGTGGAAGGGCTTGGCGCCGAGGTCGAGGGCGCGCTGGTACGCCTTGGCCGCGTTCTTCACGCGCATGGCGAAGGCGCACACGCTCGGCCCGTGCACGCGCGCGAACGACTGCGCGAAGGAATCGAGCTCGCGGTTCACGATGAAGTTCACCCTGCCCTGCCGGTAGAGCACCACGTCCTTGGAACGGTGGCGCGCCACGGCGGTGAAGCCCATCTGCTCGAAGAGCTCTCCCAGCAGCTCCGGGTTCGGGGCGGTGTACTCGACGAATTCGAATCCGTCGGTTCCCATGGGGTTGTCGTGCGGGCGCATTTCGCTCATGGGTTTTCCTCGCGGGGGTGAGCGGACATTCTACGCCCGGCCGGATCGAATGAGATTGCCAAACGAGCGGCCCAATGGCACTCTGGCGCAATTAAATTGCGCGGATTCGCCAAATGACGACCAAATCAACCGCATCCGCCATGAACCGCACGGACCGGCGCCTGCTCGAGATCCTGCAGCGCGACGGCCGCCTCACCAACCTCGAATTGGCCTCGCGCGTGAACCTCTCGCCGAGTGCGTGCCTGCGCCGCGTTCGCGCGCTGGAGGAAGCGGGCGTGATCCGCTCCTACGCGGCGCTCCTGGATGCGAAGCGCGTCGGCCTGGGCCTGCTCGCCTTCGTGAACGTGAAGCTGGAAAAGCGCGGCCGCATGCCCACGGATGCGTTCGCCCGCGCCGTGAAGGACTGGCCCGAGGTCCTCGCCTGCCACGCGCTCACCGGCGACATGGACTACCTGCTTCGCGTCCAGGTCGCCGACCTCGACCACTTCTCGCGCTTCGTGATGGAGTCGCTCCTCAAGCACCCCGGCGTGCTCGACGTGAAGTCGAGCTTCGTCCTCGAGGAAGTGAAGGAGACGACGGCGCTGCCGTTGTAGGGCTCCTACGCGAATTCCAGCACGACCCTTCGGCTTCGCGCGCTCTTCTTCTCGATCTTGGCGACGCGGATGCGGCCGATCTCGCGCGTGTTGGCGACGTGCGTTCCGCCGCACGCCTGCAGGTCCACGCCGTCGATCTCCAGCAGGCGGATCCTGCCCACGCCGCGCGGCGGTTTCACGGACATGGTGCGCACGAGCTCGGGCTTGGCGTCGAGCTCCGCATCGGTGATCCAGATCGTGCGCACGTCGTGGGCCTCGTCCACCAGGCGCGCCAGCTCGCGCTCGAGGTGCTCCTTGTCCAGGGGCTCGACCATGTCGAAGTCCAGCCGCGCGTAGCCCGAGGTGATCGAGCAGCCGTTGGTCTCGTGCGGCACGATGGCACAGAGAAGGTGCGTGGCGGTGTGGAAGCGCATGTGCCTGTGGCGCCGCTCCCAGTCGATCCGGAGCCTCACGCTCGCGCCGGCCGCGAGCGACTCGAGCGCTGCCTCCTGCCCCGGCGCGGGCACGTGCACGATCTCGCCGGGCGCATCGCCCTTCACCGTGTCGGCGATCGCGATGGACGCACCGCCTTCGAGCACGATCGCACCCGAATCGCCCGCCTGGCCGCCGCCGCGCGGATAGAAGATCGTGCGGTCGAGCACGATGCCGCGCGCATCGACGGAAACGACCGCGGCCTCGGCCTCGCGCGCGTACGGATCGTCGCGAAATATCTCGTATGTCATGGGATTGTCTTGCTACCATACCGCAAACTTCCAGGAGGGAGAGAGCCGTGAGAATCGTCCCCGCCTTGATTGTCGCAGCAGCGCTCGCCGCGGGGGCACCGGGGGACGCAAAGACCCTGAAATGGTCCAGCCAGGGCGATGCCGTGACCCTGGACCCGCACGCGCAGAACGAGGGGTTCACCAACTTCTTCCTCGACAACATCTACGAGACGCTGGTCACGCGCGGCAAGGAGCTCAAGGTCGAGCCGCTGCTCGCCACGTCGTGGTCGCTGGTGAACCCGACCACGATGCGCTTCAAGCTTCGTCCCAACGTGAAGTTCCAGGAAGGCGAGCCCTTCACGGCCGACGACGTGGTCTTCTCCATCGGGCGCGCGCTCGAGGACACGTCCAACTTCAAGCCCTACCTCGCGGGCGTGAAGGAGGCGAGGAAGGTGGACGACCTCACCGTCGACATCGTGACCGACGGCCCCGCGCCGGTGCTGGTGCCGCAGCTCACCGAAGTGCGCATCATGAGCAAGTCCTGGTGCGTGAAGCACAACGTCACCAAGCCGCAGGACTTCAAGAACAAGGAAGAGACCTACGCCTCGCGCCATGCCAACGGCACCGGCGAGTACGTGCTGAAGTCGCGCGAGGCCGACGTGAGGACCGTGCTCACGTTGAACCCGGGCTGGTGGGACAAGCCCGAGGGCAACGTGGACGAGATCGTCTACACGCCGATCAAGTCCGACAGCACGCGGCTCGCGGCGCTGCTCTCCGGCGAGATCGACTTCGTGCTCGATCCCCCGCCGCAGGACATCCCGCGCCTGAAGCAGGACGCGAACCTCAAGGTGCTCGAGGGCATGGAGAACCGCACCATCTTCCTCGGCATGGACCAGTACCGCGACGAGCTGCTCTATTCGGACGTGAAGGGCAGGAATCCGTTCAAGGATCTGCGCGTGCGCGAGGCGTTCCAGATGGCGATCGACCTCAATGCCCTCAAGACGCAGGTGATGCGGGGCCTGTCGGTGCCCACGGCGGTGATGTACGCGCCGCAGGTGGACGGCTACCCGAAGGAGCTCGACGTCGTGAAGGCCCCCGACCGCGAGCGCGCCAGGAAGCTCATGGCCGAGGCGGGCTACCCGCAGGGCTTCGAGGTCACGCTCGACTGCCCCAACAACCGCTACGTGAACGACGAGAAGATCTGCGTGGCCATCGCGGGCATGCTCGCGCAGATCAACGTGAAGGTGCGGGTGGCGGCGCTGCCGCGCGCGCAGTACTTCCCCAAGATCCAGAACTACGACACCAGCTTCTACATGCTGGGCTGGGGCGTGCCCACGTTCGATTCGCAGTACGCGCTGCAAAGCCTCGTGCGCACCGTGATCCCCAAGACCGCGGACGGCGACTACAACTTCGGCCGCTACTCCAACGCGAAGGTGGACGAGGACATCGACAAGCTGAAGACCGAGATCGACCCGAAGAAGCGCGCGGCCCTCGCCCTGGAAGCGAGCCGCATCCACCAGCAGGAGGTGGGCCACCTGCCGCTGCACTTCCAGGTGATCCCGTGGGCGATGCGGTCGAACGTGAGCGCGGTGCACCGCGCGGACAACAAGCTCACGATCAAGTGGGTGAAGATCAGTTGATCGCGTTCATCCTCCGCCGGCTGCTGCAGGGCGTGGTGGTGATGCTCGTCGTGGGCTTCATCGCCTTCTCGCTCTTCAACTACGTGGGCGACCCCGTGTCGCTCATGCTGCCGCCGGAGGCCACGCAGGCCGACCGCGATGCGATGCGCGGCATCCTCGGCCTCGACAAGCCCTTCTACGTGCAGTTCGCGACGTTCATCGACAACGCGGTGCACGGCAACTTCGGCATCTCGTTGAGGCTGGGCCGCCCGGTCTCGGCGCTCCTGGTCGAGCGCCTCCCGGCCACGCTCGAGCTCGCGGGCACCGCCGCGCTCTTCGGCCTGCTTGCGGGAATCCCGCTCGGGGTCTATACGGCGCTGCGGCGCGACTCCTGGACGGCGCGGGCCGTGCTCACGACGTCCCTCGTGGGCGTGTCGCTGCCCAACTTCCTCATCGGGATCTTCCTCATCCTCATCTTCGCCGTGTGGCTGGGGTGGCTCCCGTCCTTCGGGCGCGGCGACACGGTGATGATCGGCGCGTGGAGCACCGGGTTCGCGACCAAGTCGGGCCTCAAGGCCATCATCCTTCCGGCGATCACGCTGGGCTTCTTCCCGCTCACGCTCATCATGCGGCTCGTGCGCGCCGAGATGCTCGAGGTGCTTCGCACCGATTACATCAAGTTCGCGCGCGCGCGCGGGCTCACGGACCGCGCGGTGAACTTCGGGCACGCGCTCAAGAACACGCTGGTTCCCGTGATCACCATCACGGGCCTCCAGCTGGGCGGCATCATCGCCTTCGCCATCATCACCGAGCAGGTATTCCAGTGGCCCGGCATGGGGCTGCTCTTCATCCAGGCGGTGCAGTTCGCCGACGTGCCCGTGATGGCCGCGTACCTCTGCCTCATCGGCCTCATCTTCGTGGTGATCAACCTGGTGGTGGACCTGCTCTACTACGCGGTCGATCCGCGGCTGCGCGTCGAGCGCGCCGTGGCCGGGGGCCATTGATGGAAGCGCTGCGCCGATTCCTCGACGGCGACATCCTCTTCAGCTTCAAGCACTCGCCCGCCACGATCGTCGCGCTCGCCACGCTCGTGATCTGCATCCTGGCCGCCGTCTTCGCGCCCTGGATCGCGCCCCACAACCCGTTCGACCTGAAGACGCTCAACCTCCTGGACGCGTTCACGCCGCCCGTCTTCTCGACCAACGGCACGCGCAACTACCTGCTCGGCACCGACGACCAGGGCCGCGACGTGCTCTCGGCGATCATCTTCGGCTCGCGCATGTCGCTCATCATCGGGCTCATCGCCACGATGCTCGCCGCCGTGTTCGGCGTGGCCATGGGGCTGGTGAGCGGCTACGCCGGCGGCAGGATCGACGGCTTCATCATGCGCGTAGCTGACATCCAGCTGTCGTTCCCGGCGATCCTCATCGCGCTGCTGATCGACGGGCTCGCGCGCGTGGTGCTGCCCAAGGGCTCCCACGACCAGCTCGCCGTGTACGTGCTGATCCTCGCCATCGCCGCCTCGGGCTGGGTGGGCTACGCGCGCACCGTGAGGGGCTCCACGCTGGTCGAGCGCAACAAGGAATATGTCCAGGCGGCGCGTGTCATCGGAAGGCATCCCCTGGCCATTATGTTCTCCCATGTACTGCCCAATGTCCTGGGACCGGTCCTGGTGATCGCCACGCTGCAGATCGGCGCGGCCATCATCACCGAATCGGCGCTATCCTTCCTGGGCGTGGGCGTGCCGCCTACGCAGCCGTCGCTGGGCACCCTCATCCGGATCGGGAACGACTTCCTGTTCTCGGGCGAGTGGTGGATCACGGTGTTCCCGGGGACTGCGCTGGTGATACTGGTGCTTTCGATCAACGTGCTGGGCGATTGGCTGCGCGACGCGCTCAACCCGCGCTTGCGCTAGCGCTGAAAGGAACCGACATGAATCGCATCATTGCCGCAACAATCCTCGCATCCGCCGCAACGGCCGCCTTCGCCGGGCCGTACGACCAACCGTATTCGCAGATCATGACGGAGCGCCACTTCCCGTCGGCCGATCCCAACGTTTTGCCGGTGCTCATCAACCGCATCGACGACAAGACTGTGTACGAGAAGAAGGGCACGGTCGCGCCGGGCATGCACCAGGTCACCGTGGACCTGCATCCGCGCCGGGGCTTCCCCGCCACGCAGGTCACGTTCCCGCTGGAGACCAAGGCCTGCACGCGCTACTACATCGCGGCGAAGTTGAAGTCGCCCACGCTGCAGCAGTGGGAGCCGTTCGTGCGCATCGAGGAGGCGCTCCCGGACTGCGCGAAGAAGTTCAACATCGCGGCCAGCGGAGCCAAGTGACCGCACCGCTCCTCCAGGTCCGCAACCTGCGCGTCGAGTTCAATACCCGGCGCGGCTCGCTCACCGCCATCGACGACGTGAGCTTCGACATCGCCCAGGGGGAGGTCCTGGGCGTCGTGGGGGAGTCCGGCGCGGGAAAGTCGCTCACGGGCATGGCCATCATCGGCCTGCTCGAGCCCCCGGGGCGCGTGGCCGCGGGCGAGATCCTGCTCGAGGGCGAGCGCATCGACAACCTCTCGCCCGAAGCGATGCGCAGGATCCGCGGCCGGCGCATCGGCGCGATCTTCCAGGATCCGCTCACGTCGCTCAATCCCCTCTACACGATCGGGCGCCAGATCGTCGAGACGATCCAGACGCACCTCGCCATGTCCCACGACGAGGCGCGCAAGCGAGCGATCGCGCTGCTCGCGGAGGTCGGCATCCCGGCCCCCGAGCGGCGCATCGACCACTATCCGCACCAGTTCTCCGGCGGCATGCGCCAGCGCGTGGTGATCGCGTTGGCGCTCTGCGCCAATCCCAAGCTCATCATCGCCGATGAGCCCACCACGGCGCTCGACGTCTCCATCCAGGCGCAGATCATCACGCTGCTGAAGAAGCTCTGCCGCGAGAACGGCACGGCGGTGATGCTGGTCACCCACGACATGGGTGTGATCGCGGAGACCGCCGATCGCGTGGCCGTGATGTACGCGGGGCGCATCGTCGAGATCGGCCCGGTGCAGGACGTCATCCACGATCCCCAGCATCCGTACACGGTGGGGCTCATGGGATCGATCCCGGCGGTGGGCCAGGAGACCGAGCGCCTGCCGCAGATCGAAGGCTCCATGCCGCGCCTCAATGCCATTCCCGCCGGGTGCCCCTTCAACCCGCGCTGCCCGCGCGCCTTCGACCGCTGCCGCGTCGAGCGCCCGGTTCTCACACCCGCCGGAAAGTCCCAGGCCGCCTGCTGGCTGCACGTGAAAGAGGCCGTTGCCCATGCCTGAAGCATTGGTCGGGGCCAAGCAGCTCCTCGAAGTCGAAGGCCTCACGAAGGACTTCGACGTCTCGCGCCCGTGGTTGAATCGCGTGATCGAGGGCGCGCCGCGGCAGCTGCTCCGGGCGGTGGACGGCGTGTCGTTCACAATCAATCGCGGCGAGACGTTGTCGCTGGTGGGCGAATCGGGTTGCGGCAAGAGCACCGTGGCGAGGCTCATCTGCGGCCTGTACGCGCCCACGAGCGGGCGCATCGTCTTCGAGGGCGCCGACCTCGCGACGCTGGGCGCCAACGAGATGCTCGCGATGCGGCGGCGCTTCCAGATGATCTTCCAGGACCCGTACGCGAGCCTGAACCCGCGCTGGCGCGTATCGAAGATCGTCGCCGAGCCGATCCGCTCCCACAACCTCATCGCCGCCGGCCCGCAGCTCGACAAGCGCGTGGGCGAGCTCCTGTCCGACGTGGGCCTTTCGCCGCTCGACGGCGAGAAGTATCCGCACGAATTCTCCGGCGGCCAGCGCCAGCGCATCTCCATCGCGCGGGCGCTCTCGTCCAACCCGGAGTTCCTCGTCTGCGACGAGCCCACCAGCGCGCTCGACGTTTCCGTGCAGGCGCAGATCCTGAACCTCATGCGCGACCTGCAGCGCGAGCACGGGCTCACCTACCTCTTCATCTCGCACAACCTCGCGGTGGTCTCGCACATCTCCACGCGCGTGGGCGTGATGTACCTCGGCCGCATCGTCGAGATCGCCGACACGAAGACCCTCTTCCGCCGGCCGCTGCATCCCTACACGCAGATGCTCCAGAGCGCGATCCCGGACATCTCGATGTCGGGCAAGGCACGCACGCCCGTCGCCGGCGAGGTGCCCAACCCGTTGAATCCCCCCACGGGATGCACGTTCCATCCGCGCTGCCCGCACGTGAAGGACAAGTGCCGCGAGGCGAGGCCCGAAGCGATGGAGTTCGACGGCGCGAAGGTCGCGTGCCACGGAATCCACGACGGGTGGATCCCGATCCGCCTCGCCGCCTGAGGCGCTACGCCGAGACCTCGAGAAGGATCGCGGCCACCTCGTTCGGCGCCGTCACCATGGCGTCGTGGCCCGTCGAAAGCTCGCGGTAGTCGTCGATGCCCGCGGCCTGCACCGATCGCGGTCCGCCGGGCGTGCTCTTGCCGATGCAGTTGATGTAGGTGCGCCGCACGGGCGAGGCCCACGGGCCGCGAAGGTTCACGGGCTCGGCGAACGTGCGCGCGGGATGGGGCACGAGCCGCGGCATCGCGAAGTCGATGTCCTCCTGCGCGAAGAGCCCCATGCGCTCGGCCGTGGGAATCGGGATGTACCAGCCCTCGCCCTGCGTCTTCACGAGGCCCTCGATGCGCTCGCGAAAGACGGGGCCCGCCGTGTCGTAGAGGCTCTGGCCCGCCCTGGGCACCATCGCGTCCAGGTACACGAGCCGCGAGATGCGCTGCGGCATGCGGTCGGCCACGGCCGTCACGACCACGCCCGCGTAGCTGTGCCCCACGAGGACCACGTCGTCCAGGCGCTCGCTCTCGATGGTGCCCATCACGTCGCGGATGTGGGTCTCGAGGCTCACTTCGCGCGACGCGAGGTGGGCGCGCTCGCCCAGCCCCGTGAGCGTGGGCGTGTAGACCTCGGCGCCGTGGGCGCGCAGCGCCGGGAGCATGCGCTTCCAGCACCACCCGCCGTGCCACGCGCCGTGCACGAGGACATAGGTCGCCATGGGCGGCATTCTAGCGGATGGCCGGGAACGCGTTGATACAATGCGGCGCGTGCTCTTCAACTCCTACGAGTTCCTGCTGGCCTTCCTTCCGATCGTTGTGGCGGGATATTTCCTGCTCAATGGGCTGGGCCCCCGCCTTCGCGGGGGTGGCAACGCCGGCAACCTCTGGCTGGTCGCCGCGTCGTATTTCTTCTACGCGTGGTGGCGGCCGGAGTTCATCGGGCTCCTGGTCGCGAGCACGGCGGTGAATTTCGTGGTGGGGCGCGCCATCGTGCACCGCGCGGTGCAAAACCGGCCGACCACGGCGCTGCTCGTGGCGGGCATCGCGTTCGACCTCCTGCTGCTCGGCTACTTCAAGTACGCGAACTTCTTCTTCGAGAACGAGGCGCGGCTCTTCTCCGCGGCGCCGATCCACCTCGACGTGATCCTGCCCATCGGCATCAGCTTCTTCACGTTCACCCAGATCGCGTTCCTGGTCGATGCCCACAAGCGCAAGGCGCGCGAGCCCGACGCGGTGAACTACTCGCTCTTCGTCACGTTCTTCCCGCACCTGCTGGCCGGGCCGATCCTGCACCACCGCGAGATGATGCCGCAGTTCGCCGACCGCGCGAACAAGTCGGTGCAGTGGGACAACGTCGCGCGGGGCCTCGCGCTCCTCGCCCTCGGCCTGGGCAAGAAGGTCCTCATCGCCGACGCGCTCTCGCCGCAGGTGGCCGACGCGTTCTCGGCGGGCGCGCCGCTCACTTTCGGCGACGCGTGGCTCGCCGTCCTCTGCTACACGATGCAGATCTACTTCGACTTCAGCGGCTACACCGACATGGCGCTGGGCATGGCGCAGATGATGAACATCCGCCTGCCGGTGAACTTCGACTCGCCCTACCGCCAGCGAAACCTCCAGGAGTTCTGGCGCCACTGGCACATGACGCTCACGCGGTTCCTTCGCGACTACGTGTACATCCCGCTGGGCGGCAATCGCCGCGGCGAAGCGTGGACTGCATTCGCGATCGTCGTCACGTTCCTGCTGGGCGGCCTGTGGCACGGCGCCAACTGGACGTTCGTCGCGTGGGGCCTCGCGAACGGCGTGGGCCTCGTGCTGCTGCGCCTGTGGGGCCGCACCGGCATCGCGCTGCCCGCCTTCGCCGCGTGGGCCATCACCTTCCTCTTCGTGAACCTGGCCTGGGTGCTCTTCCGCGCGCCCGACCTCGCCACGGCGGGCTCGTTCTTCTCTTCGTTGTCCGGCGCCCACGGTTTCGGCGCCGTTCGCATGGCGATCGTGCCGCTCACGATCCCCACGCTCGCCATCGCCTGTGTCCTCTCCATGATGCCGAGGAACTCGAATCGCATCGCGGCCGAAGCGCGCCTCGGCTGGCCGCTGCAGGCGGCCACCGCGTTGATCCTCGCGGCGGGAATCCTCTCGGTGGGCAATCCCACCGAG
>DATJVS010000092.1:0-20595 GCA_035501715.1 Usitatibacter sp. | reverse complement strand
CGCGAATCGACCACGCCCGTCGTGATCGCATCGGGCATGGCGCCGCTCGGCGCCGCCGCCATCGAGACCTTCTCGCTGCATGCCCTCCTCATCGATGGCGCCCGCATCACCGTGGAGCGCTGGTCCTGGAACGCCCACTCGCGCCGCTTCGAGCTCGTCTCGACGACCCACCCCCCGATTCGGGGGCAGAACCCTTAACCGGGGCCCGGCCCCGGTTCAGCGACGCGAGACGTACGGATTGCCGCGCTCGTAGAAGCGAAGCAGGCGACCGGCCCAGCGGGGGCCGGCGTAGTCCACGCCCACGCGAGGACGGCGAACGATGCGCACGGGCTGGGCATTGCCCGGATCGGCGATGAAGAACTCGCGGCTGAGGAGGTCGTGGCCGTGCAAGCGCTTGTCGATGCCCATCGCGCGGCACAGCAGTCCGGGCCCCTGCGTGCGCCCCTCGATCCCCCGCACCGGCTCGAGCGCACGCAACAACACCGCCGACGCATGGCCCTCGCGCTCGGTCACCACGTTCATGCACCAGTACATCCCGTAGATGAGATAGACATACGCGTGGCCCGGAGGGCCGAACATCACGCGCGTGCGAGGCGTGAGCCCCTTCGCCGAATGCGCGGCGAGATCGTGCGTCCCGAGATACGCCTCGGTCTCGACGATGCGGCCCACGCGGGCGGCGCCATCGGCCACGTGCACGAGATGCTTGCCGAGAAGATCGCGAGCGACTTCCTGCGTGTCGCGATCGTAGAACGAGCGGGGGAGCGCGCGCCTCACGAAGCGGCGCCGGAAAAAAGAAACCCGGCGTGGGATGACGCCGGGCCAAAGCCCTTGCCGTGGGAGGCGACGGCAAGTCTCCAGCCCCAATCGTGAGCCTTCATGCTTTCACCAATCTTGCCGTGAAAGGCGACGCCGCATATTTCTGTGTCGAATTGTTACCCCATCACGTGGTGGTCGCCACGTGGTCGTCGTCGCCCTGCTGGTTCCTCTCGAACTTCAGGAACTCGTAGTAGCCGCAGCGCGAGCTGTCGGGATACTTCCTGCACACCGCCGGGCGCGCCTCGTAGATCGTGCAGCGGCGCGTCTCCTGGTCGAGCATCATGCACGCGGTGATGAAGTGCTTGTCGTTGCGGTGGCGCATCACGCGCAGCTTGCCGCTCGATTCCATCTTCGTGTACTTGTCGCTCGCCTGGCGCACGCTCACGTCGAAATGCCGCGCCAGCCGCTCGAGGTCGCGCTTCGTCACCTCGATGTCGGTGTACGTGCAGCAGAAAGCGGGACATTTCGCGCAGGAGTAATGCACGCGCACAGGTACGGGAAAGGGCTTCTTCATCGGGCTTTCGGGGACTAGAAGGGCTCGCGAGTGATCGCCTTGGTGAACGTCTGCCCGTCCACCGTGTAGGTGAGTGTCGCGGTGTTGGTATCGGAAAACTGCAGGGACATGGTCCCCACGGCGCGTGCGGAGACGGCGCCGGCGTTGAACGCGCCGGAAAAATAATCGAACGGGGGCGTGGACGCGGCGTATAGCGTGCCGCTGTAGGTGCCCGCGTTCCACGACCCGCCCGGCATCACGTACCAGAGCGGCTGCCCGCTCGTGCCGTAGGTGTAGATCACGGAAAAGAGCGTGCGGTACTGCTGGTTCACGGAAAGGCCCCAGCCCGATTCCGTTGCGGTCCACCAGAGATCCGCGTAGTTGCCCACCACGGTGTTGTCCACGACGCCGAAGTTCTGCTGCTGGATCGGCTTGGTGCCCGAAACGCCGTTCACCGTGTACGAGAGCACGCCGCGGTCCACCGCGGAAAATGCGATCGTGGCGGTGCCCACGCGCGTGGCGACGACCTTCGACGCGTCGAACGGCGCGGTCGAGGGTGGTCCCGAGGTCGAATAGAGCGCGCCCGTGATCGAGGTGCCGGTGGTCCAGGTGCCGCCGGGCATCACCACCCACGTCGGTTGCCCATTGGCGTCGTACACGTACCACGCGCCGAAGAGCGTCGAGTTGTGCTGCGTGAGGCTCATGCCCCATCCCGACTCCGACGGGTTCCACCAAAGCGCCGTGTAGTTCTGCGAAGGCTTGGCGCCGCCCCCGGAGGTCGAAGGGGCGAGGAACCTTGAAAGACCCGCCTGGTAAGCGACGTCGAAGCGCCCGAAGTAGTCGGAGTTCACGGGCGCATTGCATGTGGTCGAGCCGCCGTAGAGCTGCCCGACCACGTAGTGCCCCGAGGCAAGGAAGAGCGCCGCACCGCTGCTGCCGGGCTCCGTGATGCCGCTGTCGTAGTTCACCTCGACGAAGGTGGACGACGCCGGCAGCGCCGAGCTGCAGACGAAGGACTCCGAGCCCTGCGGCGTGCAGCTCACGAAGCTGTTGACCTTGCCGAAGCTGATCTTCTGCTTGTCGCCCCACGGGTGATGGACCGTGGCCACGCTCGCGTTCACGCCCAGAGTGGCGCCTACGCTCCAGCCCGCGTACATCGCGCCACCCGGCGGCGGGGAGGACAACGTCATGAGCGACGTGTCGGTGACGCTGCTGTTGTAGACGAGCGTCGCACCGCCCGTGAGGTCCTGGAACGACGGCAGCGTCACGGAGCTGTTGCAGGCCGCCGCGCGATAGAACCAGAACGTCTCCAGCGACGAAGCCGCGGCCTGGTTGTCGATGCAATGGTTCGCGCTCAGGAAATACGGAATCGTCGTGGTGGTGTCGAGGTCCGACAGGAGCGTGCCCGTGCAAAGCCAGGTCGCGCCCTGGTCGGTGAACAGCATCTTCGCGGTGGCGTTGCTCTCGGTGTTCCACGTGCCCAGGTAGCACGCCGCGTCCAGCTCGCACGCGGCCGCCTGCGTGGCCTTCGCGATCGGCGAGGCGAAGCTGCGGCCAGGGGAAGTCACGAGGTGCGAAAGCTGCGGCGCGGCGAGGTCGAGCTGCGCGGGGCTCGCGCCCGCGGGAAGCTCCACTTCGACGACCTCGGTCTCGCCTTCGATCACCGGCGACCAGTAGAGCAGCGCATTCTCCGAGACCAGGCCCGCCGCGAGGTTGCGCCCGACGTTTTCCTGCAGTTGCTCGGCGGTGATCTCGTACACGGTGCCGCCGTCGGGCGCGTAGAAGCGGATCAACGTGCCCGCGGGTATCGCCCGGGCTCGCAACGCCACGCGAAGCGACGCGGCGCCGGGCGACGTCACGCTGAAGGCGGCTACGCGCGCGCCGGAGTCGAGCGCGGTCCACTTCAACCGTGCGACGTTCGCAACTCCATCGGCCAGATCGTCCACGTTGCGCCCCACGCCCACGAGCTGGGGAATTCCCAGGCGCGGCGCGGAGGAGGCTTTCTCGACGACGATCTCCGACGCGGGCGCAAGCTCCACGTGGCGGACGAGCCCCGCCTGGACGCGACGCTCCTTCGGCGCGGGACGCTCCGCCGGATACGGCTGGTACTCGGGCTCGGCGCGGATCTCGGCGGACGCGCCCTGTGCCGCGGCGGCGCCCGCGAGGCCCGCGAGCAGGATCAGCGGTGCGACGAGCTTCACGAGGGCGCCCTGGCCGCCGCGCCGCTGTCGGCCTCGACTTCGTCGTCGCTCAACGGGCGCGCGAACACGCGCACGTCGTCGATCATCCCGCGATAGGCGCCGTTGCGCTCGCTGCCGGTGCCCAGGCGGATGCGGCGAATGTCGGCGAAGCCCGGCGCGGAGTCCCACGACATGGCGCGCGCCACGAGATGGCCGTCCATGTAGAGGCGCATGTGGTCCACGAGGAAGCGGTCGTAGACCACGGCGAGGTGAGTCCAGCGGTTGGCCTCGACCTTCACGGTGCCGACGGGCGCCACGCGCACCTCGCCCACGCGGGCCTGGGGCTTGAAGCGGTAGGCATCGGCGGGAGGATTGCGCTCGCCCGCGGCGGCGCGCGAGGAGCTCAGCTCCATCGACAGCGACACCTGCGTGAGCTCGGGGTGCCCCTCGAAGTCGCGCTCGAGATCCACGGTCGCGACGGTCTGCAACGCGCGGCCCTTCACGAAAGGATTCACCCAGCCATCGCGCTTGATCCAGACTTCGATCGTGAGGCCGTTGCGCGTGTCGAAGCCGGGCGGGGCGTCGATCTCGACCCAGTCGCCGCTTCCGCCGACCCACAGGCCGTTGCCCGAGTGCCCGGGCCGCGCGAACACCTCGTCGCCATGCTCGCGCGTCAGGTAGTCGTCGCCGGGAAAGCGCTTGTCGAAGGTGACGTCGATCACCGGGCCGGAAGCCGGCGCCGCCTGCTCGCGATGCACTTCGATCGCGATCCACGCGAGCAGCCCGATCATCGGCGCGGTCACCGCGACCACCGAAGTGTGCCCGAGCGAAGGCAGCGCGCGGCCGAAGGTATAGAGGGAGCCCACGAGGCACGCGACGCCGATGGCTCCGAACACGCCGTAGAAGAGCACCGTGCGGATGCCGCGCTCGAAGTCGCGCGGAAGCGAGATGGGCACGTCGAGCGCGACGCCCTCGGGGCCCACCGCCACCATCATCCAGCCCGAGGCGAGCGCCATCACCGCGAGCGCCGCGGAGGCCGCCGCGTTCGAATAGGTCCCGCTCGGCCGCAGCTCGCCCGCGAAGAAGCGGCTCCTCAGGGGATACACGCCGCTCACGATGAACGAGAGCGCCACCGCCGCCACGACCCAGCGGGGCGCGCGAAAGCCTTCGTCGTCGCCGAAGATGGCGAAGGCGAAGAGGCCGACTCCCACGGCGACCACGGCCCCGCAGATCACGAGGTCGCGCCGTGCGCCGGGGGTCATCGAGGCAGTGCGCAAGGGGCTCTCACCCCTGCATTTTACCCGGCTTGGCCCCGGAATCGCCTATGGCAGGTGCGCCCTGAAGAACGCGAGGGTGCGCGACCACGCGAGGCCGGCGGCCGCCTCGTCGAAGCGCGGGGTGGTGTCGTTGTGGAAACCGTGGTTCACATTGGGGTACATGTGCATCTCGTAGCTCACGCCGTTCGCCTTGAGCGCGGCTTCCCAGGCGGGCCAGCCCGCGTCGATGCGCTCGTCGAGTCCCGCGTAGTGGATGAGGAGCGGCGCCTTGATCTTCGCCGTGTCCTCGGCCGAAGGTTGCCCTCCGTAGAAGGGCACCGCCGCGGCGAGATCGGGCATGCGCGTGGCGAGCATGTTGGTCATGCTGCCGCCGTAGCAGAAGCCCACGGCGCCCACCTTGCCCTTGCATCGCGACTTGAGGAACGCCGCCGCGGCCATCATGTCCTCGGCGCGCTTCTTCGCGTCGAGCGAGGCGAAGAGCTTCACCGCCTTCTCCTCGTCGCCCGGATAGCCGCCCACGGAGGTGAGCGCGTCGGGGGCGAAAGCCGTGTAGCCCTCGACGGCAAGGCGGCGCGCCACGTCCTCGATGTACGGATTGAGGCCCCGGTTCTCGTGATAGACCACGACGCAGGCGCTCGAGCCGTCCCTGGCGGGGCGCGCGAGATAGCCGCGCACCTTGCCCGTGCCTTCGGGCGAATCGTAGGTCACGTACTCGGCGTGGATGCGAGGGTCGGCCTTGGGCACCTGCTCGGCCCATGCGTAGTTGGGCCTGAGGCTTTCCAACATCGCCGCGGCGCTCGCGCCGCCCACGGCGCAGCGCGCCGCGCGATCGAGGAACTCGCGCCGAGAGATGAAGCCGTGCTGGTAGCCGTCGAAGAGGTCCAGGACCTCCTGGGGAAAATCGCTCGCCTTCTTGCGCTGCATGGGATTCGCTTCCGTGCCGGCAGGAAGCTACACCCTACACCCTCTCGGAGGCGCCCCAAACCACCTTGTTGCGGCCCGTCTCCTTGGCGCGATAGAGCATCGCGTCGGCGCGTGCGAGAAGCGAGGCCGCGTCGTCGTTGTCGAGGCATTCGGCCACGCCGAAGCTCGCCGTCACGCGGATCGCATCGCCCGCGTGGTGGAAGCGCGAGGCCTCCACGAGCTGGCGCAGCCGTTCGGCGATCGCCGCCGCGCGCCCGATATCGGTGTCGGGCAGCACGATCACGAATTCCTCGCCGCCGAATCGCGCCACCCAGTCGAGGCGCCGGCGCATCGCGTCCTTGAAGACGTCGGCCACGCCGCGCAACACGGTGTCGCCCGCCGCGTGGCCCAGCGAATCGTTCACGTGCTTGAAATTGTCGATGTCGGCCAGGAGCACCGCGAGCGGATAGCCGCTGCGGTGGCAGCGAATCGTCTCCTCGGCGAGGCGCGAGTCCAGGTGGCGGCGGTTGAAGCAGCCGGTGAGCGGATCGGTCACGGTGAGCGCGCGGATCTCGTCCAGGGCCGCCTGCAGCTGCGCCGTGCGCGAGGCCACCTGCGCATCGAGGTTCGCCACGTGCGAATGGATGCCGTCCTGGAGCTTGCGGAAGCCGTCGGCCACGAGGTCGATCTCGTCGCGCCACGGCCGCGGCGGGCGCGAGAGCATGAGCGGCATCGTGAGCCGGTCGGGCGTGAGCTCGTTGGTGAAGCGCGCGAGGTGGCGCATGGGAAGCTCGACCTCGATGCGCAGCATGAGCGCGATGAGCGTGCACAGCACGACGGCGAAGACCACATAGCCCACCACGAGGATCGCGACCTTCTCCATCACGTGGCGGTAGAGCGTCTGGGGATTGGCCGAGATCTCGACGGTGCCGATGCTGCCCTCGCGGCCATCGGGATACGGAATGGCGAGCACGCGCGGCGAGATCGCGTCGCGAAGCTGCTCGTTGCCGGCCTCGAAGCTGTGGCCGGTGCGCTCGGAAAGGCGCACGTACGCGATCTCGGGCTGGCCCGCGATCTCCTTCAGCTGGCGGCGGATGGCCTCGGGCTCGATGTCCCACAGGCTCACCGAAAGGAGCGGCACGTTCGTCTGCGCGATGTTGTGCAGCGCCCGCTCGAACGCGTCGCGCTCCTCGCGCACGGCGAACGTGGCCTGCAGGGCGGCCGCGAGCACGGCGCAGACCACGGCCACCAGCACCATGCGGCGCACGAGCGAGGAAGCGAGGGAGCGGAAGCGGGGCGTGCCCATGGTCAACGCAGGAGCTGCCCGAAGTCGAAGTCGTAGCGCTTCACCTTCGGGTTGAGCGCCTTGCTGAAGCGGCGGAAGCCCACGCGGTCGAAATCCTCGCCGTAGCGCTCGAGGAACGCGGCCGCGCTCTTCGCGTCGAAGTTGGTGAACATCGGCCGGTCGAGTTCCAGGCCCTCGTCGCGGAAATCGCGCCCGTGGGAATAGTCGTAGAGCATCACCACGGCCCACGCGCCGCAAATGAAATGGCCGCCCGCAAGCGCGGTGAGCTTGCCGTCGCGAAGCGCGTCCATCGCTTCCTTCGAGGTATTCACGCCGCTGAAGAACGCGCCCTGCCCCGGCACGCCGCCGCGCTTCTCGTACGCTTCCATCGCGCCGAAGGCCATGAGGTCGTTGCCCGCCCACACGAGCTTCGCCTCCGGATAGCGCGCGAACAGCCACTCGCCCTGCTCGGCCGCCTTGTCGCGCGCCCATCCTGCGTAGACCACCTGGTCCACGACGGTGTCGCCCGCCTCGGCCACCGCGCGCTGCATGCCTTCGTTGCGCCGGATCGACGAGGGCGTGGTGCGGTCGCCCGCGATGGCGATCATGTGCAGGCGCCCGTCGCCCGCGCGCGCGCCGGCGTTGCGTGCCTTGGCGATGAGGGCCCTGGCCGTGAGGTAGCCCGCGTCCTCGGCGTGCGGCTCGAGCGAACCCAGCCAGCCCTTGTACTTGCCGCGCGGAAGGCCCGTGGCGGAGCGCTCGGCCACGGGGATGGTGCTGAACGCGAAGAAAGTCTTGATGCCCGCCGCGTCGAGGACCTTCAGCATCTCCGCGCCGGTGGCGTAGTCGTTGGAGAGGATCGCGAAGTCGGGGCGCCGGCCGGCCGGCCGCGAAGCGACCTCGCGCGCGAACTCGATCGGCCGGGTGTGGTCGCGCTCGGCGTAGAGCACCTCGAGTTTCATGCCCAGGTCGCGCGCGGCCGATTGCATCGCGTGCGCGGCGGTGACCCAGTACACCTCGTCGGACTTGCCCGGATTGATGAACACGATCGACTGCGGCCAGGCGCCGGTGCAGGCCCACAGGCCCACCGCAAGCAAAAAGGCTCTCATCCCCCCGAGCATCGCGCGAAATGCCCCTCGTCCCCTATGCCCCATATCACAAACGATCCCGGCCGCCGTTGCAACTGAAATCGCCCCCCGGCCGCGTTTCTTTTAGGACTTCTTTAGGACGCCGGGCACCGCTCGCCCCCACAGTGGCGCCAACCAAGGAGGCTCGCCATGGACGCAATCGACAAGGAACCGCGCATCCTGCTGGTGGAAGACGACCGCGCGGACCGTGAGAGGACGCTCGAAGCCCTTCGCAAGCTCGGCCTCGGATACGAGGCGCGCGTCGTGACCGGCGGCCAGGAAGCGCTCGACTACCTGCTCGGGCGCGGGCGCTTCCACGAGCGAAGCCGCCACCCGCTGCCCGACCTCGTGCTCCTCGACTTGAGCCTCGCGCCGCTCGACGGCCTGCACGTCCTTCACCGCATCCGCGAGCACGAGCGCCTGCGCACGATCCCGGTGGTGATCCTGTGCGCGAGCCCCGAGGAGCGCGACCGCGCGCGGGTCGAGACGGCACGGGCCCACGCCTACGCGATGAAGCCCGTCTCGGCCGACGACATGCGCGAGCTCGTGCGCATGACCTACCCTTCGATCTCGGGCTACGCCGCGATGCGGTTCGAGTGAACCACGAGCCCGCCGTGCTCGCGCATGGTGTGGAACTCGATCTTCGGCCAGATCTCGCGCGCGGCCTTGAGCTCGGCCTGGTGCGCGTAGAGCACCGCGGGCGCGTCCACTACGTCGTGGGCCACGCGATAGGCGTTGGCGTCGATGAAGCGCTGGAGCTCCGCGGGATCGGCGGCGGTGATCCAGCGCGCGAGCTTGAAGGCGCTCGGCGTCATGCGCGCCTGGGCCTGGTACTCGCCCTCGAGACGGTGCGCGACCACGTCTATCTGCAGCTGGCCCACCGCGCCCAGCAGTAGCGGGCCGCCCTGCACGGGGCGGAAGACCTGGATCGCGCCCTCCTCGCCCAGCTGCTGCAGGCCCACGCGCAGCTGCTTGTTGCGCATCGGATCGGCCACTTCGACGTTGTAGAAGATCTCCGGCGCGAAGAACGGCAGCCCCGTGAACTGCAGCGTCTCGCCCTCGGTGAGGGTGTCGCCCAGCTGCAGCACGCCGCGATTGGGAAGGCCCACGATGTCGCCGGGCCAGGCGTCTTCCAGCACCTCGCGGCGCTGCGACAGGAACGAGACCGCGCTCGCGGTCTTCACTTCCTTGCCGGTGCGCACGAGCTTCACCTTCATGCCGCGCTCGAAGCGGCCCGAGGCCACGCGCACGAAGGCCACGCGGTCGCGGTGCGCCGGGTCCATGTTCGCCTGGATCTTGAAGACCACGCCCGTGAACTTCTCTTCCGTGGGCTCCACGATGCGCTGCACCGCGGGCTTGGCCCCCGGGGGCGGCGCGAGATCGATCAGCGAATCCAGGATCTCCTTCACGCCGAAATTGTTGATGGCCGAGCCGAAGAAGACGGGCGTCTGCTTGCCCTCGAGGAACTCGCCGCGATGGAATTCGTGGGACGCCCCGGTGAGCAGCTCGATCTCGCCCTTCGCGTGCGTGAACGCATCGCCGAAACGCCGCTCGCTCTCGGGATTGCCGATGCCCGCGATCACTTCCTCGTCGTCCACGCGGCGATCTTCGCCCGCGCGGAACACGCGCATCTGGTCGTTGCGGATATCGAAGACGCCGGCGAAGCGCTTGCCCATCCCCACGGGCCACGTGAAGGGAACGGTGGGCATCCCGAGGATGCGCTCGATCTCGTCCAGGAGCGCCAGCGGCTCCTTGCCCTCGCGGTCGAGCTTGTTGATGAACGTGATGATGGGCGTGCTTCGCGCGCGGCACACCTCCAGCAGGCGGATCGTCTGCGCCTCCACGCCGTTCACCGAGTCGATCACCATGAGCGCCGCGTCCACCGCGGTGAGCACGCGATAGGTGTCCTCGGAAAAGTCCTGGTGGCCGGGCGTGTCGAGCAGGTTGATGACGTGGCCGCGGTACTCCATCTGCATCACGGAGCTCGCCACCGAGATGCCGCGCTGCTTCTCGATCTCCATCCAGTCGGAGGTCGCGTGGCGCGTGGCCTTGCGCGCCTTCACGCTGCCGGCGATCTGGATCGCGCCCGCGAAGAGCAGCAGCTTCTCGGTGAGTGTCGTCTTTCCGGCGTCGGGGTGCGAAATGATCGCGAAGGTGCGCCGCCGGGAGGCCTCCTCGGCGATTCGGTTTTCTGTCGTCATCGAGGAAGGAATTTTACGCGAACCCGACCGGCCGCACCGGGAATAACCGCCCGCGCGAGGCGTTTACCACGAAGCGCCCCGATTCCCCGAGCAGGAGGTGACCATGACCAGCCTGTCGAAGGCCTTGCGAGCAGTTGCACTCGTGTTGCTGTCGCTCGCCGGCAACGCCTACGCGAATTTCCACCTCTGGCGCATCGACCAGGTGTACTCGAACGCGGACGGCACCATCCAGTACATCGTGATGGTGGCGCTCGCGGGCGGCCAGGAGTTCATCAGCGGCCACACGATCACAGTCACGCAGGGCTCCACCGTCCACACCCTCGCGTTCACGAAGGACCTGCCGGCCGACACGTCCTCCATGTCGGGAGGCGGCTACTACGGCGGCGGCTCGACCACGTACAAGTCGATGCTGCTCGCCACGCAGGGCTTCGCGAAGCTGAACATCGTCACGCCCGACTTCATCATCCCCGACAACTTCCTCTTCACGAGCGGCGGCGGGTCGATCAACTGGGGCGGCGGCTACGACGTCTTCAACTACACGTCGATCCCCATGGACGGCGATTTCGCGCTGTTCCGCGCGGGCAACACCGCCTTCAACGCGCCGCAGAACTTCGCCGGCTCCATGGGCTCGGTCGCTCCGACCTACGAGGGCCTCTGGTGGAACAGTCCGGCGGGCTCGGAGTCCGGGTGGGGCGTGAACATCGCGCAGCAGGGCGGCACGCTCTTCGCAACGTGGTTCACCTACGACACCGACGCAAGCCCCATGTGGCTCGTGATGTCGGACGTGACGCTGACCGGAAACGCCACGTATTCGGGAACGATCTACCAGACGAGCGGGCCGCGCTTCGACCAGTTCGACACGACCAAGGTGATTGTGAATCCGGTGGGCACCGCCACGTTCTCGTTTTCCGACGGGAACACGGGAACCTTCCAGTACACGCTGAAGGGCGTCACGCAGACCAAGAACATCACGCGCCAGGTGTACGGCAGCGCTCCCGCCCTGTGCCTGCTCTCGGGAACGCCGAGCACCAACTACCAGGACCTGTGGTGGGGCGGCTCCGCGCAGTCGGGATGGGGCATCAACCTCACGCAGCAGAGCAACATCCTGTTCGGCACCTGGTTCACCTACGACACGACCGGCAAGGGAATGTGGGTCGTGATGCCCGATGGCGTGAGCACGGGGCCGGGCACGTACACCGGCAAGCTCTACCAGACGAGCGGCCCCCGCTTCGACGCGTTCGATCCCGCCAAGGTCGTCGTGACCGAAGTGGGCTCGGCGACCCTGGCCTTCACGGATCCTTCGAACGGCACGTTCAGCTACACCGTCAACGGCGTGACGCAGACGAAGGCGATCACGCGCCAGGTCTTCGCCACGCCCACGAGCGTGTGCAACTAGCGGCTACTTCGACACCGACATCACCAGGTCGCCGCGGACGGGCTGGTTGCCCTCCGCGGTGGCGAAGGTCGCATACGCGACCTTGTCCTCCACACGCGTGACTTCCAGCGTGCCGAGCGACACGCGCTTCACCGAGAGCACTTCCCCCGTGGCGGGATCGGTGAGCTTCTGGGCGATGCGCTCCACGTCGAAGCGGTCTCCGGGCTTCACGCCGGCCTCTCGCCCCGCGTTGATCACCGCTTCCTTGCCGTCGTAGTCCACCAGCAGCGCGTGCCACGGCTGCTTCGCCGCTGCCGCGATCACGTCGGCCACCGCGCGCTCGATCACCTTGCGCGAGGCCTCGCCCAGCGGCGTGTTGTTGAATTGGTCGCCGCCGATGTCCATCGCGCTGTAGTTGAGCGACGCGTTGTACGAGGTCTGCGAGATGGGCTCCTTCTCCGTGACGGCCTGGATCACCTGCGTGGTGGAGGTGTCCACGAGGCGCACGTCGATGGCGACCGAGCCCTCCTGGTGCTTGCCGCCGAAGAGCGACGAGAGCGGATTGCCCTTCACGTTGCCGCCCAGGCCGATGTTGAAGCTGCCGCCCTTGTCCTGCACGCCGAACTCCGTGACCGCGCCCACGATCACGAGCTGGGCCGCGGCGACCTTGCCGAGCTTCGGCCCCGTCTCGGGATTGGCCACGCCGCTCGCCTTCATCTCCTGCTCGAAGATGATGGCCGGCATGCTCGCGCGCTCGAGCACCACGAACTGCCCCGATTTCTGCAGCGCCGTGGTGAGCATCGCGGCGAGGCCGCCGCCCACGTCCCAGTTGCCGTAGGCCGCGTCGAACTGCGAGTTGGACTGGAACTTGTCCACGACGATCGTGCGCTTCGGCCCCGGGAGCGTGGGCTCGTCCGCGAGCGCCTGCACGCAGGCGAGCCCCACGGCCACGGCGATCCATGCCTTCATCGCGCTCGCTCCTTCAGTGGCACACCACGTTCACCTGGCCGATGTCGCCCAGGCCCACGTTCTTCGTGTCGACGGGATACGCGTCCCAGCTTCCGGGCCCCGAAACGCAGATCTTCGCGGGCAACGTGAAGTCGTACGTGTAGCCGACGGCGACCCCCGTCTGGCTGGAGGCCATCGTCACGACGACCGCGAGGCCCGTCGCGCCCGGCGCCGACAATTGCCGCGGCTTGAACGTGATCGTGTGGATCGGGTTCTTGAGCTTCTGGATCAGCCGGACCTGCACGGGATCGCCGGGGCGGATCGTCGTGCACGGCGAGATCGTCGCGACGCTTCCCGAGTTCGTGTAGCACGGCTTGTACGGGGCGGGCGACGCGGCCCCGGGCGCGGGCGCCATCGTGGGCGCCGGCGCTCCCGATCCGCCCGCCACAGCTCCGGGTCCGCAGATCACCGAGAACGTTCCGATGTCGCCCTGCCCCGTTCCCTTCGTGTCGAACGGGAAGAGGTCCCAGCTGCCGTTGCCGACGCCGCAGAGGCCCGCGGGCGCCGTGACCTCGTAGAAGCTGCCCGACGCGGTTGCGTTTCCGCTCACGGCGACCAGGAACTGCACCGAGCTCCCGCCGGCGATCCCGGCGACGTTGCGCGGCTTGAACGTGACCGACTTGATCGGATTGGCGATCGCGCGCGTGAGCTGGAAGGTGATCTTCGTGTTCACGGCGCCGCTGCACGGCGCCATGTACGCGATGGCACCCGCGTTCTTCATGCATGGCGTGAACGTGCCACTGCCGCCGCTGCTCGCGACAGGCTTCGGCGCGACCGGAATGACCGGAGCTGCGCCGATCGGCGTTCCCGGCGGCGGCGGCGCCGTCGACGGCACGTTGCGAGTGCCGCGAATGATCGCGAAACCCACGCCGCGCGACGTCGCGTTCTGCGACCACGTCGACGGATCGGAGTCGATGAGCAGATACGTGCCGATCGTGAGCGTGAGGCTCACGTCGGCGACCCAATTCGCGTTGGCGACGTTGCCCGACGCGACGCCTTTCGCCGCGAACGGCCCATAAGTCTGGCCGCCCGCGGACTTCAGCGTGAGCGTGCCGGGCTTGGCGCCCTTGCCGCCGTTCCAGTGATAGGTCTGGAGCTGTGTCACGTGCACCGTGACCGGCGTGATCAGCGCGACTTCCGTGTTGGGCCTCGGTCCGTTCTGGACGTCATCCTTGTTGTAGTTGTTGAACAGATCGATTGTCCCTGCCGGTTGCGGAGCGGGCGCCGCCGGTGCAGGAGCGGGAGCAGGAACCGTCGAGGGCAACGCCCTCGCGGTCGCGGGGCCCGGTGTGATGGGCGAAGGCGGAGAGGCCGCGGGCGGCAAGCGGCTCGCGGCAGCCTGCGCGGGTTGCTGCACGACGGGCGCGGCGCCGGGCGCCATCGCATTGCCGCGCACGATCGCGAATCCCATGCCGCGCGTCTGCTGGTTCTGCGACCACGTCGAGGGATCCGAATCGATGATCTGGTAGGTGCCCAGCGGCAGCGTGAGGTTCACGTTCGCGACCCAGTTCACGTTGGGCGCTCCGCCCTGGCCCGAGCTGCCCGTCGCCTTGAACGGCCCGTACGATTGCCCGCCCATCGACTTGATCGTGATGGTGCCGGGAATCGCGCCGCGGCCATTGTTCCAGTGGTACGTCTCGATCTGGCCCACCTGGACGGTCTGTCCGTTGAGCCACGTCGGCGGCGCGCCGCCGTTCATGACGGCGCCGGTGTTGGTGTTGTTGAACAGGTCGGCCGCCGCGGGAAACGACAGTGCGAAGACCGTGCCGGCGGACGCCAGCAGGCGTGCGAATCGCGCCATGGAACACCTCCCCTTTAGAGATACCCGAATGGCAATGCGGAATGTGCGCGCGTCGAGCTTACACCGCTCGTGGCGAGCCGGCGTGACGTCCTGCGACAGCTTGGCGAAGGGTTCAGCGCAGCTGCTGATCGATCCACGCAGCCATCGCGTCGAGCATCGCGGCGCGGACCTCTTCGTCCGTGCGTCCCGTGCGCGCGGGAACGTGGAACGAATGATCCGCATCGTCGAAAGTGGCGAGCGTCGCGCGCGGCTCCAGCTTCTTCACGAGCGGCTTGAGCAGCTCCATCTTCGCGAAGTCGTCGCGCGTTCCCTGGAGGAAGAGCATCGGCACCTTCACGTCGAAAAGATGCGCGCCGCGCTCATCCGAGGGATTGCCCGGCGCGTGCAGCGGAAAGCCGAGGAACACGAGACCGCGCACTCCGGGCAGCGGACCGGCCGCTTGCGCCTGCGAGGTCATGCGCCCGCCGAAGGACTTTCCGCCCGCGAAGAGCGCGAGCTTCGGCAGGGCCTTCGCCGCCTCGGCCACCGCTTCGCGCACGGCGGCCTGCGCGACCTTCGGCGTGTCGGGCCGCTTCGAGCCGCGGTCCATGTAGGGAAAGTTGTAGCGCACCGTCGCGATGCCGCGGGCGGCGAGCGCCTTCGCGACGGACGCGAGGAACGGATGCGTCATGCCGGCGCCCGCGCCGTGCGCCATCACGTAGCACGCGCGCGCGCCCTTCGGCGCTTCGACGAGCACCTTCATGCGCCCTGCGCGAAACGCGAAAGCGTCGCCGCATACGCGGGCGCCGTGGGCTCGTGCATGAAGTACACGTAGATCTGCTTCCACCCCGTGGCCTCGAGGCGCCGCGCCCACTGCTCGAGGTCCTTCTCCGAATATTCCTCGAGGCGCAGGCGCACGTAGCCCCAGGGCGCGGTCTCCACGAGCGGCGGCGGCGCATTGTCCTCGCGCTCGGAAAAGCAGAGCGATGCGCCCGCGCCCTTCAGCGCCTCGTACACGTCGTCGGTGAACCAGCTCTCGTTGCGGAATTCGAAGGCGGCGTGGTGATCCTTCGGCAGCAGGGGAAGGAACGCGTTGAGTCGATCCAGGTCCTTCTTCATGTTGGGCGGCAGCTGGAAGAGCACCGGCCCGCGCTTTTCGCCGAGGCCGACGAGCGCCTTGTACAGATAGTCCACCGAGTCGCCCGCCGACTCGGCCTTCAGGCGCGACATGTGCGTGATGCGCCGCGAGGCCTTGATCGCGAAGCGGAAGCCGGGCGGCGTCACGGCCTTCCAGTTCTCCACCATCGAGGCGCTCGGCATTCGGTAGAACGTGTTGTTGATCTCGACCGTCGGCAGGCGCGACGAATAGAACGCCAACATGCCTTCGGGCTTCATGTCGTCCGGATAGAACGCGCCCTTCCACTCCTTGAAGGAGTAGCCGCTTGCGCCCGCGAGAATCCTCGATGCCATCGGCTGCCATCCCCTAGAATCCCGCCATGGCGAAAGACACCGCGGCGAAGAACTCGGCCCTGTCCGAGTACACGGCGAAGCGAACGTTCGACGCGACGCCCGAGCCCGCGCCCGCGTTGGTCCATCGCGAGTCCGGGCCGCTCCTCTTCGTGATCCAGCAGCATTCTGCCACGCGCCTGCACTACGACTTGCGCCTGGAATGTGACGGCGTGTTGAAGTCGTGGGCCGTTCCCAAGGGCCCGTCGCTCGATCCCGCCGACAAGCGCTTCGCGGTGCTCACCGAGGACCATCCGTACGGCTACGCGTCCTTCGAAGGGATCATTCCGGCGAAGCAGTACGGCGCGGGCGAGGTGATCGTGTGGGATTGCGGCGTGTACTCGCCGGATGAAGGCGGGCCCACGTACTTCGAGGACCGCGAGGCGGCCGAGCGCGAGGTGCGCGAGGGTTTCGCGCGCGGCAAGATCAGCGTGCAGCTTCGCGGCGAGAAGGTGAAGGGCTCCTTCGCGCTCGTGAAGACGAAGGAAGGCTGGCTCCTCATCAAGCACAAGGACCGCTTCGTCGTCGCGGGCGGCGACATCACGCAGAAGAACCGCTCGGTGCTTTCGGGCGCCTCGATCGAGGACCTCAGGGTCGTGCCCGCGCATCGCATCGAGGCTTCGCGCCTCGTGCCGGCGGGCGACCCCTCGCCCATGCCGAAGAAGCTCGAGCCCATGCAGGCGGAGCTGGGCGACAAGGTCCGCAACAGCGCCGACTGGATGTGGGAGCCCAAGCTCGACGGCTACCGCGTGATCGCGTTCGTCGACGGCGAGAACGTGAAGCTGCAATCGCGCCGCGGCCTCGACCTCACCGCGGCATTCCCGAAGCTCGCGGCGGAGCTGCGCGCCAATGCCGGCGCCCGCATGATCCTCGACGGCGAGATCGTGTGCTTCGATGCTTCGGGCCGCCCATCGTTCGGCGCGCTGCAGGATCGCGTGCAGCTGAAGAGCGATCGCGAGATCGCCGCGGCCGATCGTGCCACGCCCGTCGTGTACTTCTGCTTCGACCTGCTCTACTTCGCGGGCATCGACCTTCGCGGCGCGCAGTACGTCGATCGCCGCCGGTATCTCGCGCAGTGCCTCCTGCCCTCGCCCCTCGTGCAGCTCGTGCACGCCTCCGACGACGGAGTCGCGCTGCACGATGCGGCAGTGGCGAGCGGCTTCGAGGGCGTGATCGGCAAGAGGAAGGCGAGCCGCTACGAGACCGGCAAACGCTCGCCCTCGTGGCTCAAGGTGAAGCCCGTGAAGACCGCGGACTTCCTCATCGGCGGCTACACGCAGGGCAAGGGCTCGCGCGCGCCGCTCGGATCGATCCTCGTGGGCTATCGCGACGGCAGGAAGCTGGTGTACGCCTCGCACGTGGGCTCGGGGTTCGACGATGCGTCGCTCAAGAAGGTGAAGGCCGCGCTCGAGCCCCTCGTGGTCGCGAAGAACCCGTTCTCCGAGGAGCCCGAGCTCAACGCGCCCACGAAATGGGTCGAGCCCAAGCTCGTCGCCGAGGTGAGCTACGCCACGTGGACCGACGACGGGCACCTGCGCGCCCCGGTGTTCGTGCGGTTGCGCGACGACATCGATCCCGCAAAGGTGAGGAAAAAGGGGTCAGACCCCTTTATCGAGGAAAAGGGGTCTGACCCCATCAGCGACGTCCTCGCCCAGCTGGACGGCGCGAAGACTTCCCTCACGCTCGCCGTCGGCGCCTCGCGCATCAGGCTCACGCACCTCGACCGCGTCTATTGGCCGGCGAATCCGGCGCTGCAGCAGCCCGCGCTCACCAAGCGCGACCTGTTGCGCTACTTCACGCGCATGTCGCCGTACATCATCCCGCATCTCGCCGACCGGCCGCTTACGATGATCCGCATGCCCGAAGGCATCGGCGGCGAGCGGTTCTTCCAGAAGCACTACGACGCCGAGCGGCCCGGGTTCGTCGAGAGCGTCACGGTCTTCTCCGACAGCAAGGACGAGAAGCACGACTACCTGCTGTGCAACAACCTGCCGACGCTGCTGTGGCTGGCGCAGATGGGCACGCTCGAATTCCACGTGTGGCATTCGCGCGCGAAGCTCTCCGAGGACACGGCGTCGAAGGACACCGACTATTCGTCCTCGCTCGAGGCCCTCGAGAAATCGGTCCTGAACTATCCCGACTTCGTGGTCTTCGACCTCGATCCCTACATCTACTCGGGCCACGAGAAGGAAGGCGACGAGCCGGAGCTCAATACCGCCGCTTTCGAGAAGGGCAAGGAAGTCGCCTTCGCGCTGCGGGAGCTGCTGCACGAGATGTCGCTCGATCCCGTGGTGAAGACCTCGGGCAAGACGGGGCTGCACATCTTCGTTCCGATCCGGCGCACGATCGACTTCGACGCCGCGCGCCACGTCTCCGAGCTCGTGAGCCGGCACCTCATGCGACGGCTTCCGAAAGACATCACGGTCGAGTGGAGCATCCCCAAGCGCACCGGCAAGATCTTCATGGACTACAACATGAACGTGCGCGGCAAGACGTTGAACGTCGCGTACTCGCCGCGCGGCGTGGCCGGCGCGCCGGTATCCATGCCGCTCACGTGGGAAGAGCTCGCGGGCGCGCATCCGCTGGACTTTCGCATCACCAACGCGCCCGACCGCCTCGCGCAAACGGGCGATCGCTGGAAGGACGTCCTGGAGCGCAAGCAGAGCCTCGAGAAAGCCCTCCAGAAAGCGCCCGGGTGACATCCAAAAAGCCTTGGATTACAATGAATTATCCAAGGAGGTTAAACCATGGCCGCAAGATCGATCGCCACCCTCACGGTTTCGTTCGGGCTGGTCTCCATCCCGGTGCGCCTGTTCTCGGCCACCGAGGCGAGCAAGGCCATCTCCTTCAACCTCCTGCACAAGACCTGCCACTCGCGCCTCAAGCAGCAGTACTTCTGCGTGAAGGAAGAGGTCGCCGTGCCGCGCGAGGACATGGTGAAGGGCTACGAGTTCGCGAAGGACCAGTACGTGGTCTTCGAGCCGCAGGAGCTGAAGGCCATGGAAGAGGCCGGCACGCACATGGCGGAGATCACGGAGTTCGTGCCGCTCTCCTCCGTCGATCCGGTCTATTTCGACAAGGCCTACTACCTCGCGCCCGACAAGGGCGGCGCGAAGCCCTATGCGCTGCTCACGCGCGCGCTCATCGAATCGGGACGCTGCGCCCTGGGCCGCTGGGCCGCGCGCGGCAAGCAGTACATCGTGATGATCCGCGCGGTGAAGGAAGGCCTCGTGATGCAGCAGCTTCTCTACGCGGGCGAGGTCCGTTCCATCAAGGAGATCGAGATTCCCGAGACGGAAGTGAAGGACGCGGAACTGAAGCTCGCCGAGCAGCTCATCGCCGCGCAGTCGTCGGACACGTTCGATCCCAGCGCCTACACCGACCAGGTCTCGGCGCGCATCGAAGCCGCGATCCAGAAGAAGGTGGAAGGCCAGGAGATCACCATGCAGGACGAGCCCGAGGTGGGCGCGCAGGTGATCGACCTCATGGAAGCGCTGCGGGCCTCGCTCGAGAAGAAGGCCGTGGCGCCGTCGAAGGCAAGGGAAGCGGCCCCCGCCGCATCGAGCGAGCGCAAGCCGCCGAAGCGCGCCGTGGCCGAAGCGCCTGCCTCCGCACCGAAGAAGAAGGCCAAAGCATAAGCAACCGAAGCAGCAGGACCGCATGAATCCGTACGGCGTGCGCGAAGTCGAGCGACTCCTGCGGCTTCCCCGAGCCACGATTCGCGCATTCGTCGCCGCGGGATTCGTCTCCCCGGAGCGCGGCCCGCGCGACTCGCTGCGCTTCTCCTTCCAGGACCTGATCGTGCTTCGCACCGCGCAGGCGCTCTCCGACGCGAAGGTGCCCGCGCGGCGCATCACGCAATCGCTGAAGGAGCTGCGCCGCCACCTTCCCGAGCGCATGCCGCTCTCCGGATTGAGCATCGGCGCCGTGGCCGATCGCGTCGTGGTGCGCGAGGGCGGCAACCGCTGGCAGGCCGATTCGGGCCAATACCTGCTCGCGTTCGAAGGCGATCCGGCCGACGGATCGCTCTCGGTGATCGAAACGCCGCCGCCCACGCCGCAATCGACGCTGGGGCAGGATTGGTACGCGCAAGGCGTGGCGCTCGAGGCGCGCGACCCGGAAGGCGCCATGCGCGCCTACGACCGCGCCATCGTCGAGGATCCCTCGCGGCTCGACGCACGCATCAATCTCGGGCGATTGCTTCACGAAGCCGGCCGCCACGAGGAAGCCGAGCGCGCTTACCGCGAAGCCCTCACCGCGTGCGGCGCGCATGCGGTCGTGTTGTACAACCTCGCGGTGCTGCTCGAAGACATGGAACGCGGCGCCGAGGCGATCGAGGTGTACGAGCAGGCGCTCAAGTCCGATCCGGACCTCGCCGACGGGCACTACAACCTCGCGCTGCTCTACGAGCGCCTCGGCAAGCCGCGGCAGGCGATCCGCCACATGGCGCGCTACCGCAAGCTCGCGCCCGCCTAGCTCTTCGCGGGGAAGAGCCTCGCCCTTCGCTCGAGGCTTTCCTTCGGCCAGGTCTCGGCCGACTTGTAGTACTCGGGCACCGCGCGCATCCCCGGGGGAATCACGACCCACGGCTGCTTCGTGGACGTGAAGATGTGGATGTCCGGCGGGAATCGCCATGCCTCGTCG
>DATJVS010000091.1:0-5350 GCA_035501715.1 Usitatibacter sp. | reverse complement strand
CTCGAGCCCTCGTACGTGCTTCGCGCGCTGGGCCGCAACGACGAGCTCGCGCACAGCTCCATCCGCTTCACACTCGGGCGCTTCACCACCGAGGCCGACATCGACTTCGCCGTGAAGCTCATCAAGGAGCGCATCGGCAAGCTTCGCGACATGAGCCCGCTCTGGGAGATGTACAAGGACGGCGTGGACTTGAACACCGTCCAGTGGGCTGCACATTGAACTAGCAGGAGGCGAACATGGCATACAGCGACAAGGTCATCGATCACTACGAGAATCCGCGCAACGTGGGCTCCTTCGCCAAGGACGAGGCGGGGGTCGCCACCGGCATGGTGGGCGCGCCCGCCTGCGGCGACGTGATGAAGCTCCAGATCAAGGTGAACGAGAAGGGCATCATCGAGGACGCGAAGTTCAAGACGTACGGCTGCGGCTCGGCCATCGCCTCCTCGTCGCTCGTCACCGAATGGGTGAAGGGCAAGAGCGTGGAGGAAGCGGCCACGATCAGGAACACCCAGATCGCCGAGGAGCTGGCGCTGCCGCCGGTGAAGATCCACTGCTCGATCCTCGCCGAGGACGCCATCAAGGCCGCGGTCGCGGACTACCGCAAGAAGTACGGCGGCGCCGACGCGGACAAGAAGGCCGCCGACTGATGGCCGTCTCCCTCACCACGCGCGCGGCCGAGCACGTGCAGCGCTACATCGAGAAGCGCGGCAGGGGCGTGGGCCTTCGCCTGGGCGTTCGCACCACGGGATGCTCGGGCCTCGCCTACAAGCTCGAGTTCGCAGACGAGATCCGTCCCGAGGACACGACGTTCGAATCCAACGGCGTGCGCGTCTTCGTGGACCCGAAGAGCCTCGCGTACCTCGACGGCACGGAGCTCGACTTCGTGCGCGAGGGCCTGAACGAGGGCTTCAAGTTCAACAACCCGAACGAGAAGGACCGCTGCGGCTGCGGCGAATCGTTCAACGTCTGAGAAACCATTTCGAGCTCCTGGGGGTGCCCGTGAAGTACGCGGTGGATGCCGCGCGCCTCGAGGCGGGCTATCGCGAGCTCCAGTCGCGCGTCCATCCTGACCGGTTCGCCTCGGCCACGGAGGCCGAGCGCCGCGCCGCGATGCAGTGGGCCGCGGCCGCCAACGAGGCGTACCGCACGCTTCGCGATCCCGTGGAGCGCGGGCGCTACCTGCTGGGGCTCAAGGGATTCGACACCGAGGAAGAGACCAACACGTCGATGCCCGCCGATTTCCTCATGCAGCAGATGGAGTGGCGCGAGAGCGCGGCCGGCGCCCGTGCGGCGCGCGATGCCGCGGCGCTCGAGTCGCTTCGCGGCGAGCTCGCCGGCGAGCGCCGGCAGATGCTGGCGCTCCTCGAGCGCGCGATCGACGCGGACGCGAACTACGAGGCGGGCCGCTCGCTCGTGCGCAAGCTGCGCTTCCTCGCCAGGCTCGACCGCGAGATCGACGAGGCGCTCGAGCCCCTGGGACACTGAATGGCGCTGCTGCAGATCTCCGAGCCCGGCGAATCGCCCGAGCCGCACCAGCGCAAGCTCGCGGTAGGCATCGACCTCGGCACCACCCATTCGCTGGTGGCCACCGTGCGAAGCGGCGCCTCGGAAGTGATCGCCGACGAGCAGGGCCGTCCGCTGCTGCCTTCGATCGTGCGTTACTTTCCCGACGGCCGTGTCGACGTGGGTTACGCGGCACGCGCCGCGCAGGCCGACGATCCGGCCAATACGATCGTTTCAGTGAAGCGCTTCATGGGCCGGGGCGTGGCCGACGTCGCGAAGTACGGAGCGCTGCCCTATCGATTCAGCGAGGCGCCCGGCATGGTGAGCATCGATACCGCGGCGGGGGCGCGCTCGCCGGTGCAGGTCTCCGCGGAGATCCTCAACGTGCTGCGCGATCGCGCCGAGCGGGCGCTGGGAGGAAGCCTCTTCGGCGCCGTGGTCACGGTGCCCGCGTATTTCGACGATGCGCAGCGGCAAGCCACGAAGGACGCGGCCCGGCTCGCGGGGCTCAATGTACTGCGCCTTCTCAACGAGCCCACGGCGGCCGCGATCGCCTATGGCCTCGATCACGGTTCCGAAGGCACGTTCGCCGTCTTCGATCTCGGCGGCGGCACCTTCGACATCTCCATCCTTCGCCTCACGCGCGGCGTCTTCGAGGTGCTCGCCACCAACGGCGACTCGGCCCTGGGCGGCGACGACTTCGACCAGGCGATCGCAACCCACTGGCGCGTGCATCACAAGATCGCCGACGCAAAGGGCGGCGACACGCGCCGCCTGCTCGCCGCGGCGCGCGAAGTGAAGGAGAAGCTCTCCTCGCAGCCCGAGGCCGACATTCGCATCACGCTGTCGTACGGGCAGAAGCTGCACCTGCAGCTCACGCGCGCGGAGTTCGAGCAGATGACCGCTCCCCTCGTGCAGAAGACGCTCGGCCCCACGCGCATGGCCCTTCGCGACGCGAGGCTCTCCGTGAAGGAAATCGACGGCGTCGTGCTCGTGGGCGGAGCCACGCGCATGCCGCAACTGCAGCGCGCGGTGGGCGAATTCTTCGGTCGCGCGCCGCTCAAGGACCTCGATCCCGACCAGGTGGTCGCGCTCGGCGCCGCGATCCAGGCGAACGTGCTGGCGGGCAACCGGACCTCGGGCGACGACTGGCTGCTGCTCGACGTGATCCCGCTCTCGCTCGGGCTCGAGACCATGGGCGGGCTCGCCGAGCGCGTGATCCCGCGCAACTCCACGATCCCTGTCGCGCGCGCCCAGGAATTCACCACGTTCAAGGACGGGCAGGCGGCGATGGCGATCCACGTGGTGCAGGGTGAGCGCGAGCTCGTCGCCGACAACCGTTCCCTCGCGCGCTTCGAGCTTCGCGGCATCCCGCCGATGGTCGCGGGCGCGGCGCGGGTCCAGGTCACCTTCCAGGTGGACGCGGACGGGCTTCTCAGCGTGAGCGCGCGCGAGAAGACCACGGGCGTCGAGTCGTCGATCACGGTGAAGCCCTCGTACGGCCTGTCGGACGACGAGGTCGCCCGCATGCTGCAGGAGGGATTCGCCCACGCCGCGGAGGATCGCGATGCCCGTGCCCTTGGGGAGCAGCGCGTGGAGGCCGAGTCGCTGCTTGCGGCTCTTCGCGGCGCGCTCGCGAAGGACGCAGGCCTGCTCGACGCGGCCGAACGCGCCACGCTCGACCGCGGCATGGCGGAGCTCGAGCGCGCGTGGAGCGGCACCGATCATCGCGCCATCAAGGCGGCCATCGAGTCGCTCAACCACGCGAGCGAAACGTTCGCCGCGCGCCGCATGGACCGCGCCGTCGCGGGCGCGCTCGCGGGACGCACGCTCGACGAAGTCGCCCGGAAGTGACCAAGCTCACCGTCCTTCCCCACGAGACGCTTTGCCCGGAGGGCGCCGTGATCGAGGCCCGGCCGGGCGCCTCCATCTGCGATACGCTTCTGGAGAACCACATCGACATCGAGCACGCGTGCGAGAAGAGTTGCGCGTGCACCACCTGCCATGTGATCGTGCGCGAAGGGTTCGACTCGCTCGATCCGGCTACCGAGAAGGAGGACGACCTCCTCGACAAGGCGTGGGGACTGGAGCTCACCTCCCGGCTTTCCTGCCAGGCGCGCATGAAGGATGACCCGATCACAATCGAGATCCCTAAATACACGCTGAACCAGGTTTCGGAGGGCAAGAAATGAGATGGCTGGACACGCGCGAGATCGCCATCGCGCTCGCTGACGCGCATCCCGAGGTCGATCCGGCGAAGGTGAACTTCGTCGACCTCTACAACTGGGTGATCGCGCTCGACGGCTTCGACGACGATCCGAAGCGCGCCGGCGAGAAGGTGCTCGAGGCAATCCAGGCGGCGTGGATGGAGGAGGCCTAGATGAGCGAGCCGATCCTCGTCGACTTCGGACGCCTGAGATATTTCATCGCGCTCGCCTTCGAGGCCGCGGGAATGCCCGCGGCGGACGCGCGCACCATCGCTTCCCTCATGGCGGAAGCCGACATGCAGGGCTCCGACGGGCACGGCGTGATCCGCCTCGTGCCGTATCTCAAGCGCATCCGCGCCGGCGGAGTCAATCTCAAGCCCGACATCCGCATCGAGACCGAGCGTGCGGCGATGGCGCTGCTGAACGGCGACAACGCGATGGGGCACCTCGTGATGAAGCGCGCGGCCGAGATCGCCATCGAGAAGGCGAAGACCGCGGGCGTGGCCTGGGTCGGCGCGCGCTGGAGCAATCACGCGGGGCCCGCGTCGCTCTACGCGAAGATGATGCTGCCCCACGACATGCTGGGCCTTTACTTCGCCGTCGGAAACGCGAACCACCTGCCGCCGTGGGGCGGCGTGGAGATGCTTCTTTCGACCAATCCCATCGCCGCCGCGATTCCCGCGGGCGAAGAGCCGCCCATCGTGCTCGACATGGCGACCACCGTGGCGGCCTACGGCAAGGTGAAGGCGAAGGCCGCGCGCGGCGAGGCGATGCCCGAGGGCTGGATGGTCGATCGCGAGGGCAAGCCCCTCACGGACCCCAGGCGCGCCGCCGAGGGCTTCCTGCTTCCCATCGGCGGATACAAGGGCTACGGGCTCGCGCTCGTCGTGGGATTGCTCGCGGGCACGCTGAACGGCGCTGCGATGGGGCGCGACGTGATCGACTTCAACGCCGACGCCGAGACCGCCACCAACACGGGGCAGGCGATCGTCGCGATCGATCCCTCGGCCTTCGGCGACGTCGCTGCGTTCAAGGCCGCGGTCGACAAGCTGATACGCGACCTGCGCAATTCCGAGCGCATGCCGGGCGTCGAGCACATCTTCATGCCCGGCGAGCAGAGCCACGCGAAGGCGGTGCGCCAGAAGAAGGAAGGCATCGCCATCGCGCCCTCGCTCATGCAGACGCTCGATCGCCTCGCCGAGCAGCTCGACATCCCGCCGCTCAGGACCAACTAGGAAATCCTCCCATGCCGATCTTGAAACGCGTCGCGCTCGCTTGTGCCGCGATGGTGGCCGCGCTCGCCGCCTTCGCGGACACCTATCCCGGCAAGCCCATCCGCATGATCGTGCCGCTCGCCGCGGCGAGCGCCGTGGACAACGGGGCCCGCATCCTCGCGGAGAAGATGTCCGCGAACATGGGCCAGCAGATCGTGGTCGAGAACCAGCCCGGCGCATCGGGGCAGATCGGCGCCGATCGCGTCGCCAAGGCCGCGCCCGACGGCTACACCATCGGCGGCTTCAACGACAGCATCATGACCATGTTGCCGAACGTGGGCACGAAGCTGCCGTGGGACATCCTCAGGGACTTCGAGCCCGTGTCGCTCGTGGCCACGATCGAATGGGGGCTCGTCGCGAACAACG
>DATJVS010000090.1:0-10270 GCA_035501715.1 Usitatibacter sp. | reverse complement strand
GCCTTCGTCGCAGTCCATCGCCCGCAGCGCCTCGAGCGTCGCGGCGTCCTCGATGCCCTCGGCGGCGACACCCAGGCCGAGGTTTCGCGCGAGCGCCACGGTGGAGGCCACGATCGTGCGGTCGGCGGCATTCGAGAGCATCGGGCGCACGAACGACGAGTCGATCTTGAGCGCGTTCAGCGGCAGCCGCCGCAGGTGCGAAAGCGACGAGTAGCCGGTGCCGAAGTCGTCGATGGAGACGTGCACGCCGAGGGCCGCGATCCTTTCGAGCACGTTGCGCGCGCGGTCCGGATCGTGGATGAGCGCGCTCTCGGTGATCTCGAGCTCGAGGCATCCGCCCGGCGTGCGGTGCTTCTGGAGCGCGTCGCGCACCTGCGCCGCGCAGCGCTCGTCGAGCAGGTGGCGTGCCGACAGGTTCACGGAGACCTTCACGTCCGGCCCCCACAGGGACTGCGCCGCGAGGGCGCTGTCGAGGACGCACAGCGTGAGTGGCGCGATCGCGTCCGAGAGCTCGGCGAGCGGGATGAAGCGGCCGGGAAGCAGCAGCCCCAGGCGCGGATGGTTCCAGCGCGCGAGCGCCTCGAAGCCCGCGAGGCGGCCGTCGGCCAGCTTCACGCGCGGCTGGAAATGCACGACGATCTCGCGCCGGCGCACCGCGTCCGCGAGCTCCGAGAGCAGCACGAGGCGCTCGTGCGTGTACGGGTCGAGCGCCGCGTCGTAGAGCACGTGGCCCTGGTGGCTCTCCTTGGCCGCGTACATCGCCACGTCCGCGCAGCGCATGAGCCCGCCCGCGTTGTCGGCGTGGTCGGGCGCCAGCGCGATGCCCATGCTCGCCCCCAGCTCCAGCCGAAGCCCGTCGATCTCGATGGGCGCCACGGCGGCCGCATGCGCGTGCGAGGCGATGAGCCGCGCCTCTTCCGGCGAATGCACGAGCGGGATCCAGATCGCGAACTCGTCTCCGCCCAGGCGCGCCACCTCGCCGCCGGAGAAGCGCTTCATCTCGCGGTCGAGGCGCTGCGCCACGCGCGCGAGGAGCCGGTCGCCCACGTGGTGGCCCAGCGTGTCGTTTACTTCCTTGAAGCGATCGAGGTCGATCAGCAGCAGCGCGCCGCGCTTTCCGCCGTCGAGCCGCGCGAGGTCGTCCTCGAGGCGCTGGCGCATGCGCAGGCGATTGGGCAGCCCCGTGAGCGAATCGTGGTGCGCGAGATGGTGCACCGCGCGGAAGTTCTGCTGGCGCTCCAGCTCGGCGCCCGCGCGCGAGGCGAAGATGCGGATCAGGTCCCGCGTGAATTCCGAATCCTCGAGCTTGCGGCGGAAGAGCAGCGACAGGATCCCCAGCGCCTTGCCGCGGGAATCCACGAGCGGCGCGCCGACGTAGGCCTCCATGCCGCGGGTCGCGAGCGCCGGGTCGCGGGGAAAGCTCCGCGCCACGCCTTCGCTGAAGACGCTCACGCCCGTCGCCAGCACCGCCTCGGTGGGCGTGCCGTCGAGCGCGTATTCCTGGTCCGCCTTCACCGCGCCCTCGCCCGCGGCCGCGATGGTGTGGATGCTGGGCACTTCGCGGCGCACGATCTCGCCCACGAACGCGAGGTCCGCCTTGAGCAGCCGCGCGAGATGCTCCACGAGCGAGCGGAAGAAGGTCTCGCCGACCGCGGCGCCCACGCCGCTCGCGATCTCCTGCACGACCCGCTCGTGCCGGCGCCGCTCGGTCACGTCCTGGCTGATTGTCACGGCGCAATCGGCGCCGTGGATGACCACGCGGTGGCCCGAGAGGTTGAAGGTGCGGATCTCGCCGGACTTCTTGCGGAAGAGCACTTCGTGCTCCCGGACGAGGCCGTCGCGGCGCAGCCGCCCGATCCAGGCGTCGCGCTGCGCGCGGTCGACCCACAGGCCGATGTCGAGCGTGGAGCGGCCGACCACCTCCGCGACCCGGTATCCCGACTCGCGCTCGAAGGCTTCGTTCACCTCGAGGATCACGCCGTCGGACATGCGCACCACGGAGATCCAGTCGGGCGAGGAGCGCAGCGCCCGCGAGAAGAGCTCCTGCGATTCCTCGAGCGCCGCGCGCGCCCGTTCGAGCCCCTCGTGGTTGAGCACCGCGGCGGCGAGGTCCGCGATGGAGCCGGCGAAGAGCTGCTCGTCGGTGGTCCAGTCGCGCCGCTCGCCCACGGTCTCGGCGCACACCACGCCGATCGCCTGCCCCTCGCGCCAGATGCCGGCGTCGAGGAGCGAGACCACGTCGTCCCTCGTGAAGTAGGGATTGAACTCGATCGTGCGCGGGTCGGTCCGGGCGTCCGGAGCCACGATGGTGCGGTTGCCCAGCAGCGCATGGAAGTACGCGGGATAGGCGACCGCCTCGAGCTCCGCGCCCGGGCGCGGGTTGCCCGAATCGTCGTGCTCGTGCGCCAGGCGAAGCACCGAGCGGTCCTCGTTGAAGAGCCACACCGAGGCGCGCCGGATCCGGAGCGTGGTGGCAAGCGCCTCCGTGAGCGCGGGCCACGCCGCGCGCGGCTCGGCCACCGGAATGCCGCCCTTCAGCAGCCCGAAGAGCGCGGCCTGCTGGGCCTGGACTCGAAGATGGTCGTTTTCGCCGCGGTCGACGAGCATGGTCTGGAGCGTGGGTCTAGCCGTTCAGCTTCTCGATGAGGGCCTGCATGCGGTCGGGCTCGTCGGTCCTGAGGATGCGCGCGACCACGGGCGCGATGTCCGGAAGGCTCGTCATCAGCACCCGCTGCTTCACGGCGAGCAGGTGCGCCGGGTGCATGGAGAAATGCCTGAGCCCGAATCCCAGCAGCATGCGCGTGAGGTCGACGTCGCCCGCCATCTCGCCGCACACCGCCAACGGTTTCTCGTGCTGCTGCGCCGTGCGGATCACGCCCGCGAGCAGGTTCAGCACCGCCGGGTGCAGCGGGTCGTACAGGTGCGCCACGCGGTCGTCGGCGCGATCGATGGCGAGCGTGTACTGGATGAGGTCGTTGGTGCCCACCGAGAGGAAGTCGAGCTTGCGGATGAACATCGGCAGCGCGATCGCCGCCGCGGGGACCTCGATCATGCCGCCGACGGGCGTGTACTCGTCGAACTTCTCCTTCTCGTCGCGAAGCTGCTCGCGGGCGAGCTGCACCGCGGCCAGCGTCTGCGTGAGCTCGTTCCACGTGGACAGCATCGGGACCAGGATCAGCACCTTGCCGTGGCGCGAGGCGCGCAGGATCGCGCGAAGCTGCGTGTTGAACACCTGCGGCTCGGCGAGGCAGTAGCGGATCGCGCGAAGCCCCAGCGCGGGATTGACCTCCGCGTGCATGGGCTCCCCGCCCTCGATCGGCTTGTCGGCGCCGATGTCGAGCGTGCGGATTGTCACCGGCAGGCCCTTCATGCGCTCGACCACCTCGCGGTAGGCCTCGTACTGCTCGTCCTCGTCCGGCAGGTCGCGCCGGTTCATGAAGAGGAACTCGCTGCGGAAGAGCCCGATGCCCGTGGCGCCGCTCGCCTTCACCGCGTCCACGTCGCCGGGCAGCTCGATGTTCGCGTGCAGCTGCACCGGAGTTCCGTCGAGCGTGGCCGCCGGCGCGCTCTTCAGGCGCTTCAGCTTGTCCTTCTCGAGCCTCGCCTGGTTCTGCTTGAGGCGGTACTCGGCGAGCACGTGGGCGTCGGGGTTCACGATCACCACGCCCTGCGTGCCGTCGACGATGATGAGCTCGTCCTCGCGGACCATGGAGCGCGAGTGGTGCAGCGCCACGATCGCCGGGATGTTCATGGACCGGGCGATGATCGCGGTGTGCGACGTGGCGCCGCCCAGGTCGGTGAGGAAGGCGGCGAACGGATGCTCGCGGAAGAGGATCACGTCGGCGGGCGAGAGGTCGCGCGCCACGAGGATCGAGGCATCCTCGCGCGTGGGCTTCACCGCGATGCGCCGCTGCGTGCCCGCGAGCGCGCCCAGCACGCGCTCGGCCACCTGCCGCACGTCGTCCTCGCGCTGCTTGAGGTAGGGGTCCTCGATGTCGCCGAACTGCGCGAGGAGCTCGTCGAGCTGCTGGCGAAGCGCCCATTCCGCGTTGCAGTGCTCGCTGCGGATGATGTCGCGCGGCGCGTCGGCGAACGCGGCGTCGTCGAGCAGCATGCGGTGCACGTTCACGAAGGGCGCGAGCTCGGCCGACGCGCTGTGGCGCACGCTCGCCACGAGCTCCGCCAGCTCGTCGCGCACTTCCTTCACCGCGCGGTCGTAGCGGCGCTGCTCGCGGAAGATGTCCGCGGCGGCGATCTCGTAGTGGTCCACCTCGGCCGACATGCCCGCGAAGAGGTGCGCGTGGCCGATGGCGATGCCGCCCGACACGCCGATGCCGTGCATCGTGAAGGAAACGCCGGGGGACTCGGCCGCCATCACTCGCCCTCGCCGAACTTGTCGTTGAAGAGCGCCTCGATCTCGTCGATCGCGGCCAGCTCGTCGGCGCCCTCGGTCTCGAGCTCCACCGTCGAGCCGATGCCCGCCGCGAGCATCATCACCCCCATGATGCTCTTCGCGTTCACGCGCCGGCCGTTGCGCTCGATCCAGATGGAGCTCTGGAAGCGCGACGCGAGCTGCGTGAGCTTCGCCGAAGCGCGCGCATGCAGTCCCAGCTTGTTAGTCACCTTCACGGCGCGCCGGATCACGGGTCGCCCATGCGGATCACGCCTTCGGAAGCCCCGGAGAGCGCCTTTTCCAGGGCGGACTCGAGCGGCTCCTCGCGGTAGGTGAGCGCGCGGATCAGCATCGGCAGGTTCACGCCGGCGATGCCCGCGACCTTGCCGGGCTTCAGCAGCCTCGAGGCGATGTTCGAGGGCGTGGCGCCGTACATGTCGGTGAGGACGAGCACGCCCTGCCCCTGGTCCAGGTAGCGGATCAGGTCCTCGGCCACCGGGATCAGCGCGTCGGGATCGTCGTGCACGGTCACGCCCAGCTGGCGCAGGTACACGGGGCGGCGCCCCAGGACGTGGCTCGCCGAGTGGATCAGCGACTCGCCGAAAGCGCCGTGGGAGACGATGAGGATGCCGATCATGCGGCAATCTTATAATGAGGCCATGGATCGCAAATCTCCCCGGCCGACGGACATCACGTTACACCAGCAATCGGGCGTGCTCGACGTGGCGTTCGACGATGGCGCGAATTTTTCCCTTCCCGTGGAATACCTGCGCGTGTTCTCGCCCTCCGCGGAGGTCCGCGGCCACGGCCCGGGCCAGGAGGTGCTCCAGGTGGGCAAGCGCAACGTCGCCATCAAGGCGATCGAGCCCGTCGGGGCGTACGCGGTGAAGTTCGCGTTCTCCGACGGCCACGACACCGGCATCTACTCGTGGGACTACCTCTACGAGCTCGGGCGCGAAAAGGAAGCCAACTGGAAATCCTACCTCGCGCGCCTCGAAGGGGCGGGCGCCTCCCGCGACCCATGAGCGACAAGACCCATTTCGGCTACAGCCAGGTGCCCGAGGAGGAGAAGGCGCGGCGCGTGGGCGACGTGTTCCGCTCGGTGGCTCCGAGCTACGACGTGATGAACGACCTCATGTCGCTGGGGCTGCATCGCTGGTGGAAGCGCTTCGCCATCGAGATGAGCGGCGTGCGCGAGGGCTCTCGCGTGCTCGACGTCGCCTCGGGCAGCGGCGACCTGGCGGCCGCGTTCGCGAAGCGCGTGGGCGCGACGGGCCAGGTGTGGATGACGGACATAAACGCCGCGATGCTCGCCGTGGGCCGCGACAAGCTGATCGACCAGGGCGTATTCACGCCGCTCGCGCTCTGCGACGCGGAAAAGCTGCCGTTCGCCTCGAATGCGTTCGATTGCGTCTCGGTCGCCTTCGGGCTTCGCAACATGACGCACAAGGACCGCGCGCTCGCCGAGATGGCGCGCGTCGCGCGGCCGGGAGGGCGCGTGATCGTGCTCGAGTTCTCGAAGCCGTGGAAGCCTCTCGCCCGCGCCTACGACGCGTACTCGTTCTCGGTGTTGCCCGCGCTCGGCAAGTACGTCGCGAAGGACGAAGCGGCGTATCGCTACCTCGCCGAGTCGATCCGCATGCACCCCGACCAGGAGCAGTTGAAGTCGATGATGCAGGCCGCGGGCCTGGAGCGCGTCGACTACTTCAACCTCGCCGCGGGCGTGGTGGCGCTGCACCGGGGATACAAGGCATGAGCGCCGTTCCAGGGCGGCCCGCCGCTCGCGCCATCAACCACGTGCTGCGTTCGGCGCCGCTGGCGATGGAGCGCCTCGCGAAGCACGCGGGACGCACGGCGCGATTCAACGTGGGCCCGATGTCGCTCGCCCTCACGGTGCAGGCCAATGGCGAGGTGGCGCCCGCGAGCGACGAGGCGGCGCGCGACCTCGACGTGCGCATCCCGCCGCGGATCCTTCCGCGCCTCGCCGCCCGCGACGAAGCGGCGTGGGGCGAGGTGTGGATGGAGGGCAACGCGCAGTTCGCGCAGGAGGTGTCCTTCATCGCGCGCAACCTCGACTGGGACGTCGAAGAGGATCTCGCGCGCGTCGTGGGCGACATCGCCGCGCACCGCATCGTCTCGACGGCGCGCTCGCTGCATCACTGGGGTCGCGAGGCCGGCAGGCGCCTCGCCGAGGGCGCGGCGGAATACTGGACCGAGGAATCCCCGCTCGTCGCCTCGCGCGTGAAGGTCGAGAGCTTCGCCCGCGCGGTGGCTGAACTGCGAGACGCCGTCGAGCGACTCGAGCGGCGCGTCGAAAAATTAGGATAAGCCTCGCTCCGCGCGCTGCGCTCGCTGCGTTGCTGGCGGTGTGGGCGGTGCCGGCGGCCGCGCTGGGCCCGCTCGACAGGCGCGAACGCGACGAGGCGTTCACGGTCACGTGGGAGGCGCCGAGGGAATTCCGCGACCTCTTCGAGAAGTTCGTTCCCCCTCCGAAACGTTCCGGCGGCGAGGAGGGAAGGCCCGCGGAGCTGCGGCGTCCCTGGGTGATCGAGGTGCGAAAGCGCATTCCAGAGATCGCCGCATCCGAGGGCTACTTCTCCTCGACGGTGGAGGTGCGCTTCGACGAATCGCGCGGCGAAGCCACGGTAAGGTTCGATCCGGGGCCGCTCACGGTCGTGGGCGACGTGGACATCGCCTTCGAGGGCGATCTCGCCGGCGAGGGCGAGGAGCGCGAGCGGCGCCGCGCGCAGATCCGCTCGGGATTCGCGATGAGGCCCGGGCAGGCTTTCCGCAGCGCCGATTGGGAGGGCGCCAAGACCCGCCTCGAGCAATCGCTCACCGACCGCGACTACGCCGCGGGCTCGCTCCTGCGCTCGCGGGCCGACGTGGACGAGGCGAGCGCGAAGGCCCGGCTCACGCTGGTGCTCTCGAGCGGCCCGCCCTTCACGTTCGGCGAGGTCACCGTGGCGGGCCTCGAGCGCTATCCCGAGCACATCGTGCGCCGGCTCGTGGACATCAAGCCCGGCGAGCGCTACAGCCGCGACCGCCTCGAGCAGATGCAGCGGCTCGTGCAGGCGGGCCCGTGGTTCTCGAGCGTCGTGGCGGAGATCGAGCCCGATCCGGCGAAGGCCGACCACGCGCCCGTGAAGCTCACCGTCGTGGAGCGCGCCGCGCGCGACGCGGGCGTGTCGTTCGGCTACGGCACGGATGACGGGCTGCGCGCGGAGGCCACGTACCGCGATCGCGATTTCCTCGGCCGCGCGCTCGACCTGCAAAGCTCCGTGAAGGCGAGCCAGAAGCAGCAGATCGGATATGCCGACGTGTACCTGCCGCCGGGCATCTGGACCGGCTCGTGGCTCACGCAGATGCCGTACAAGGACAGCCTCGGCGTGCTCACCGAGCACAGCATCATCCAGGACAACAACTTCACGCGCCTGGCGCTCGCCGCGTATCGCCACTGGTACGTCGAGAAGTTCGAGCTGCAGGCGGGGCTTTCGTACCAGATCGAGAAGCAGTATCCGACGGGCGCCGCGGTGAACTACACGCGGGCGCTCGCGCCCGTGGTGACGGTCACCTGGCGCCCGGTGGACAGCGTCTTCGACCCGAGGAAGGGCGGCGTGCTGAACGTGCAGCTCGCCGCGGGATCGAAGTCGCTGGGCTCCGGGGAGGATTTCCTCAAGACGTACATGCAGTACCAGTACTGGTATCCGGTGGGAAAGATGGACCAGCTGCTCCTGCGCATCGAGCTCGGGCGCACGTTCGCCGACAGCCGCGAGGGTATCCCCGACGACTTCCTCTTCACCGCCGGCGGCTCGCGCTCCAACCGCGGCTACGCCTACCAGAGCCTGGGCGTGCAGCAGGGCAGCGCCGTCGTGGGCGGGCGCTATCTCGAGACTGGAACCGTCGAGTACGTCCACTGGCTCGACAATACGTGGGGCGCGGCGGCCTTCATGGACGTGGGCACCGCCGCCGACACGCCCGAGAAGCTCGACGCGTTGAAGAGCTACGGCATCGGCGCGCGCTACAAGACTCCCGCGGGACCTTTCGCGCTGGATGTCGCGTACGCGGATCGCGACAAGAAGTTCCGGCTGTCCTTCTCCGTGTCGATCGCGTTCTGACATGCGGCGCGCCCTCCGCTATCTCGCCTACGCCCTCATCGCCTTGCTGGCGGTGGTGGCCGGGGCGAGCGCCTGGCTCCTGCAGACGCAGCGCGGCGCGCAGTTCGCCCTCGGCAAGCTCGAGGCGGCCATGGGCGCCGCGACCACCATCGAGGGCGTGGAGGGCTCGCTGGCGGGCACGCTCAGGATCCGCCGCTTCGAAATCGCGCGGCCCGGGCTCCTCGTGCGCATCGAGGGGCTCGAGGCGCAGGTCTCGCCCGTCTTCACGGGGCGCCTCGTGGTGCGGCGCCTGCACGCGCGAAGCGTCGAGGTGCGCACCGCTCCCGCCGCGCAGCAGTCGCCGCCTGCCACCGCGCCCCCGCGCTTCGCGCCGCCCTTCGCGCTGCGCCTCGACGACGGCGCCGTGGGCGCGTTCACTTATGGAGCGATCGCATCGCACGAAGGCGACCTCGTATTGAAGGACATCGTGCTGCGCGGCGAGGGCGCCGGCGCGCGATGGAAGATCTCCGAGGGCGCGGTCACGACGCCCTGGGGAAAGGCGAAGCTCTCGGGCTCCATCGCGGGGGAAGCGCCGTTCGATCTCGACGCGGTGGCGGCCTTCGAGGGCGTGGTCCGGCGCGAAACGATCCACGCGACAGCCACCGCGAAGGGAACGCTGCAGCTGATCGAGCTCAAGGTTGAGGCCGCCGTGGCGCGGGCGCGCGCTTCGGCGAGCACGACGGTGCAACCCTTCGCCGCGCGGCCGCTCGGGCAGATCGCCATCGATGCGAGCGACATCGACCTCGCGCGGTTCGCTTCGTCGATGCCATCCACGCGCATCGCGGCGCACGCGAAGCTCGAGTCGCGCGGCGCAAGCCTCGAGGGCCCCGTTCGCCTCGCCAACGCCGATCCCGGGCCGTGGGACGGCCACAAGCTGCCGCTCGTCTCGGCGACGGCGGATGCGTCGTTCTCCTCGCGGGGGACCGATCTCACCGGCGTGGAAGTGGCGCTTCCGGCGGGGACTGTGCGCGGCACGATTCACGCGGGCGGCGGCGGCGCGCGCGCGAACCTGCAGGTCGAGGGCGTCGATCTCGCGGCGCTGCATGGCGCGCTCGAGAAGACACGGCTCGCGGGCCGGCTCTCCATCGCCGGCGACGAGGCGGCGCAACGCTTCGAGCTCGCGCTCGAGGACCCGCGCTTCGCGGTGGAAGGCCGCGCCTCGATCGCCGCCCGCAGGCTCGAGGTGCAATCGGCGAACGTGCGCATCGGCGGGGGATCGATCTCGGCGTCGGGCGCGCTGGCACTCGACGAGTCGCGCGAGTTCAGCGTGAAGGGCGAGGTGCGCGACCTCGATCCCACCGCGATCGCCACCGCGCCCATGGGAATCGCGCTCTCCGGCCACGTGCAGGCCTCGGGCAATGCCCATCGCATCGCGGCGATGAACGCGGAGCTCTCGTATGGAGGCGCGCGATTGGCCGCGAAGGGCAGCCTCGGCCGCGCGGGCGATGCGATGGACGTATCGTTGCGGGCCCCGGACCTGGCCGGGGTGTCGAAGCCTTTCGGCGTGAAGGCCTCGGGTTCCTTCGATGCACATGCAAGTGTCGCGGGCACTTTCGACGCGTACTCGGGCAACGCGACGCTCGACGGCACGAACCTCGCGCTTCCGGGCGGCGTGCGCATGAGCGCGTTCAGGCTCGCGATCGACGGGTCGCGCCCGGCCCATCGCATCGCCGCGCGGGCCACGCTCAATCCCAGGGCGACGGTGAGCGTGGCCCTGCAC
>DATJVS010000089.1:0-25647 GCA_035501715.1 Usitatibacter sp. | reverse complement strand
ATCGGAAAACCTTCTTCGGAACATGGATCTTGTGCTTCTGGTGCGGCCAGATGGTGCAGATGTTTTCGGGCGACTTGCTGACCTACTGGCGCGTGTTGCCGGTTTACTTCTGGGTGCTGGCGCTGGCGGTGCGGGAGTCAGGCGGGGCGCGCCGTGAAAGAATTCGAGCCGCAGATGAACGCCGATGAACACAGATAAATCCAAACCTTCGATAGCGGTTCAACACCATGGTCACGTCGTCGTGATTCAGGCAACGGAGCGCTCTATCTGCGTTTATCTGCGTTCATCTGCGGTTGCGTTGGCATTGGCCTTGGCGGGCTGTGCGGTGGGCCCCGACTACAAGAAGCCGGAGGTCGTGGCGCCGCAGGCGTACAAGGAGGCCGGCACGTGGGTGGTCGCGAAGCCGAGCGACACGGTGCCCAAGGGCAAATGGTGGGAGGCGTTCCGCGACCCGATCCTGAGCGGGCTCGTCGAGCAGGTGGAAGTCTCCAACCAGTCGCTCGCGGCGGCGATGGCACGCTACCGGCAAGCCCAGGCGGCGACCGCGAGCGCGCGCTCGGGCTACTTCCCGGTGCTGGGCTACGACGTGAACGGCCAGCGGCAGGGCCAGGGCACGGGCGTGATCACCGGCTCGGGCCTCGGCAACCGCTACACCGCCGAGCTCAACGCGAAGTGGGAGGTCGACCTCTGGGGCAACATCCGCCGCCAGGTCGAAGCGGCGAGCGCCACGGAGCAGGCGAGCGCGGCGGACCTCAACAACGCGCGCCTTTCGCTGCAGGCCCAGCTCGTCACCAACTACTACCTGCTGCGCGTGGCCGACGTGAACACCGACCTGCTCGAGGACACGGTGAAGGCGTTCGAGAACTCGCTGAGGATGACGCAGAACCGCTACGCGGGCGGCGTCGCGGCGAAGGTGGACGTGGTGCAGGCCCAGGCGCAGCTCGCGAGCACGCGGGCGAGCCTCGTGGACCTCAGGGCCACGCGCGCCACCCTCGAGCATTCCATCGCGGTGCTCATCGGCAAGCCGCCCTCGGAATTCACGCTCGAGCCGGCGAAGTTCGACCTGCACATCCCCGACATCCCGCCGGGACTTCCCTCCACGCTCCTCGAGCGCCGCCCCGACATCGCCGAGGCCGAGCGCAACATGGCCGCGGCCAACGCGCGCATCGGCGTGGCGACCGCGGCGTATTTCCCGTCGCTCAGCCTCTCGGGCTACTACGGGGGCGCGTCGAGCGCCAGCCACCAGCTGCTGCAGGCGCCCTTCCGGATCTGGGCCGTGGGCGCCGACCTCGCCGGCGCCATCATCGACTTCGGCGCGCGTTCCTCGCAGGTCGATCTCGCGCGCGCGCAGTACGACGAGCAGGTCGCCACCTACCGGCAGACCGTGCTCGCGGGCTTCCAGGAGGTCGAGGACAACCTCGCCAACGTGCACTGGCTCACGGAGGAGACGAAGGTCGAGCAGGAGGCCGCGCGCGCGGCGCGCGAAAGCGTGACGCTCACCGTGAACCAGTACAAGGCCGGCACCGTGAGCTACCTCAACGTGGTGACGGTGCAGGCCACGCAGCTTTCCGAGGAGGCGAAGCTCGTGACGCTGCTGGGGCGCCGCCTTTCCGCGACGGTGGTCCTCATGCGCGCGCTCGGCGGCACATGGGAGTGAACGACTTCGCGAGCTGGGTGGGCCGCAGCGAAGAGCGCGAAGACACGGCGACACTCGCCCCGATCGCGGCCCTCTCCGCGCTCCTCGACCGCGACGATCCGCCGCCGCGCGAGGGCGACGCGGCCCCGCCGCTCGCCCACTGGCTCTACTTCCTGCCTGTCTATCCCGAGTCCGAGGTCGGTCCCGACGGCCACGCCCTGAAGGGCTCGTTCCTGCCGCCCGTTGCGCTTCCGAGGAGGATGTGGGCCGGAAGCCGCCTCGAGTTCCTGCGGCCGCTGCGGCTGGGTTCCGCGATCCGCAAGCGCTCGGTCATCGCCGCGGTCACACAAAAGGAAGGTCGCAGCGGGCCGCTCGTCTTCGTGAAAGTGCGCCACGAGGTGAGCGACGCGGGCGGGCTCGTGCTCACCGACGAGCACGACATCGTCTTCCGCGGCGAGTCCGCGCTCGCCGCCGCGGACACGCCCGCGCCCTCGGGCGAGGCGTGGCGCCGCGAGATCCGTCCCGACCCGGTGCTGCTCTTCCGCTACTCGGCGGTCACGTTCAACAGCCACCGCATCCACTACGACCATCCCTACGTGACGCGGGTCGAGGGCTATCCGGGACTCGTGGTGCACGGCCCGCTCATCGCCACCCTCCTCGTGGACCTGCTGCGCCGCAACCGTCCCGACACGATCCTGCGGCACTATCGGTTCCGCGCGGTCAAACCGCTATACGATACGGCGAGCTTCCACACCTGCGGCCTGCCCGACGAGGGCGCGAAGAGCGCGCGGCTGTGGACGAGGGACGCCCGGGGGGCACTGACCTTCGAGGCGAACGCGGGCTGGTAGGTCGAGGGGGAGAAGGACAATGCTGGTCAATTGCGTCGCGTACCAGGGCGGCCACAAGCTCGCCGACATCAGCAAGGAAGACATCAGCGAGTACGTGAAGCGGCCCGAGTGCTTCGTGTGGGTCGCGCTCAAGGACCCGGGAGAGGAAGAGCTCCGGGAGATGGCCGAGGAGTTCAACCTGCACCCGCTCGCGGTCGAGGACGCCCACACCGGGCACCAGCGGCCCAAGATCGAGGAATACGGCAACTCGCTCTTCTGCGTGCTGCAGGTGGTGGAGCTTCGCGGCGACGAGGATCCGCGCGTGGCCGAGATCGACGTCTTCGTGGGCAGGAACTACGTGCTCTCGGTGCGCAAGGGCACCGAGCACGGGTTCGCCGCGATCCGCGCTCGCAGCGAAAGCGAGCCCGAGCTTCTCAAGTACGGCTCCGGCTTCGTCCTCTACGCGCTCATCGACAACGTGGTCGACCGCTACTTTCCGGTGGTCGACGCGCTCGAGGAGGAGCAGGAGAAGATCGAGGCGCGCATCTTCTCGGGCGGCGACACGCGCGCCAACATCGAGGCCCTCTACACGCTCAAGCACAAGGCGATGGTGCTGCGCCACGCGGTGGAGCCGCTGCTCGAGGACGTGCACAAGCTGCTGGGCGGGCGCGTGCCGCAGGTCTGCTCGGGAACGCAGGAGTATTTCCGCGACGTCTACGACCACCTGATGCGCATCAGCCAGCAGCTCGACGGGCTGCGCGACATGGTGATCACCGCGATGCAGGTGAACCTCTCGATGATCTCGTTGAACGAGACCGTGGTCACCAAGCAGCTCGCCTCCTACGCGGCGCTGCTCGCGATCCCGACGCTCATCGCCGGCATCTACGGGATGAACTTCAAGGTGATGCCCGAGCTCGAGTGGGCGTGGGGCTATCCCGCGTCCGTCGTGGCGATGTTCGCGATCGACGCCTACCTGTGGTTCAAGTTCAAGCGCATCGGCTGGCTATGACCGGCGCTCGCGCGCGGCCTCCGCGAGGAGCCACGAGCGGAACGAGCTCACCTCGGCGTTCTCCGAGGCGGATTCGGGCGTGACCAGGTAGTACGAGTAGCCCGTGGGCGCCGCGATGTCGAAGGGCACCGCGAGGCGCCGCGACTCGATCTCCGTGGCGAGCAGCGACTTGATGGCGAGCGTGACGCCCATGCCCTCGATCGCCGCGTCGGTCGCGAGCGACGCGTCGCTGAAGTGCGGCCCGCGCGTGGCGTCGATGTCGGTCACGCCCACCGACTGCAGCCAGTCGCCCCAGCTGGGGCGCGCGCCCTCGTCCACCACCGTGTCGTCGTGCAGCAGCACGTGGTGCTTCAGGTCCTCGGGGCGGCGCAGCGCATGGTCGCCCTTCAGGAGCTTCGGGCTGCACACCGGCACGTAGACGGCCGAAAGCACTTCGTCCACGCGCGCTCCCGGATAGTGGCCGGAACCGAACCGCACCATCGCCACGGGCGATTCGACGCTCGCGTCGTTGGCCGCCTCCAGCGCCGCGGCGGCCGCGCCGTCGGTATCGACCATCGATTGGCGGCTCGCCAGGTGCAGCTCGATTTCGGGATGGGCATCGGTGAAGCGCGCCAGGCGCGGCACCAGCCAGCGCGCCGCGAAATTCGGCGGCGAGATGACAGTGAGCGGGCGCATGCCGTCCTTGGCGCGTGCCCGCTGCACCGCAACATGCAGGGCGTCGAGCCCTTCGCGCACCTTCGGCAGCATGGCGAGCGCCACGGGCGTGAGCTCGAGCGCGCGCGTGAGGCGCCGGAAGAGCGGCGCGCCCACGTGGTCCTCCAGCTGCTTCACCTGGTGGCTCACGGCCCCCGGAGTGACGTGCAGCTCCCGGGCGGCGAGCTTGAAGCTCAGGTGCCGCGCGGCGGCCTCGAAGGCCCTCAACGCGTTGAGCGGCGGATGACGCCCGCTTGACCGTGCCATGACGCAAAGTTCCCCGGTTATCGCCTGAAAACAAATCGGTTGTTGCACTGCAACATGAACACTATATTTTGCCTACGGCCCGCTTTTCAAGCAGTTTTTCATACGTGCGGTGCCGCAATCTTCCACAAGGAGGTTGGAAATGGACTTCGAAACCCGCTATCCCGAGTATGCCGACGTGGCCGAGTACGTGCGCCGCGCCAACGCCGAACGCAGCATCTACATCGCGCACCTCATCGCCGCGGGCGTCGAGCGCGTCGCGAAGGCCTTTCGCACGCTCGCCGATGCCGTGATAGAGACCGAGCGCGAGTGGCACCAGCTCGAAGCCGAGTCCTTCGCGAGGCACGCCGCCAAGCGGTATTGACTCGAACCGCCGGTGGCGCAGCGCCCGCGCCATCGGTTCGTGCAGGTTCCCGGGCCCACGGGCCCGAGGCGCATCCACTTCACCGACTGGGGCCGGCGCCGCCGCAAGCGCGCCGTCGTGTGCGTCCATGGCTATAGCGGCAACGCGAGGGACTTCGATGCCCTCGCCGCCGCGCTCGCGCCCGATGCGCGCGTGATCGCCATCGACGTCGCGGGCCGCGGCGAGAGCGACTGGCTGGGCTCCTCGTTCGAATACAACTTTCCCCGCTTCCTGGCCGACATCGACGCCGTCGTGGCGAGCCTGGGACTTGCCGAGATCGACTGGGTCGGCACCTCGATGGGGGGCCTGCTGGGAATGCTCCACGCCGCGCGACCCGGCTCGAAGGTCCGGCGCCTCGTGATGAACGACGTTGGCGCGTACGTGCCGCTCGCGGGCTTGCTGGAGATCGCGGGCAACCTCGACGCGCCCGCGCGATTCTCGACGCTGGACGACGTGGAAGCGCACATCCGCCATTCAAGGCGCGACTGGGGCGACATCCCCGCGGCGCTCTGGAGGCCCATGGCGGAGCACGCTGCGCGGCCCGCGGGAGACGGCTTCGCGCTGCGCTACGACCCGAAGATCGCCACGCTCATGCACAAGGTGCCGGCGGGCTCGGGCCTCTTCTTCTGGGGCCCGTGGTCGCAGGTCGCGTGCCCGGTGCTGATCGTGCGCGGCGAGCACTCGAACATCCTGCCGCGCTCGGTCGCCGCGGCCATGGCCAGGTCGAAGCGCGGTGCGAGGGTGGAAGAGATCGCCGGCTGCGGCCACGCGCCCTCGCTGATGGCAGAAGCGCACATCGCCATCGTGCGGGAGTTCCTTTGCCTCACGTCGTCTTCCTCCCGGGCCTCCCCGAGACGGGCGAGGTCTTCGCCGGGCAAGCCGCAGGCCTCGCGCCTTTCGCCGCCTGCAGCATCGCCGACCTGACCGCGGACGGCGTTGCTTGCGGACTGGCTGGACTAGCCTTCCTTCACTCGCACCGGCAGCGGCACGTTGCACACGCCGATGCTTCCCACCGGATACTTGAACCACTCCTCGCGGCGGTTGGCGCGCGATTCGACCACGGCCCTGAACGTGGCGCTGTCGGTGCGCAGGGCCTCGAGCCTCAGGCGCTCGCCCTCCGGCACGTCGGAGGCGAGCCGCACGCTGCGGATCGGAACGAAGTCGGACGGCTTGTCATAGAAGCCCATGGCGCCCGGCCCGCGCGGGATCACGGAGAGGCGCTCGATGCCCAGGACCACGCGCCCCACGAGGGTGATGTTGCGGTCCAGCGTTCGCGGCGATTGGCCGATCACGGCGTAGAGCTCGCTGCCGTTGCCCGAGTCGGCGTCGTTGTCGCGGCCCACGCCGACCGATCCATAGCAGTGCACGAGCCACACTCGGCCGCGCTTCTCGTCGCGCGCCACCGGGAAGCCCTGCGAGAATCCCACCTCGGGCGCGTAGGTGTCCGGATACGGGAGCTTCGTGAACTCGAGCTTGCGGTCGATCGCGCGATCGAATTCGGCCTTGCCCTTCACCGCCGCCATCGCTTTCGCCCGCTCGTCGCCCTCGGGCCTGCCCCACTGCACCACGTAGTTGTCCTGCGATCGCAGGATCGCCGCTCCGTCGAAATACTTCTCGCGCACGAGCTTGCGGATCGCTTCCACGCTCGCCGGCGCGTAGTCGGGCGAGAGCTCGATCACCACGCGGCCCGCGGGAAGGTCCATGTACATCGTGCTGTCGGGATCGAGGTCGCGCCACTCGGTGGGCGACGAGGCCTGCAGCATGTCCGCGAGCGAGAGGGGCTTGCCCGCGGGTTCCGCGGCCCATGCGAACGCGGGCAGCAGTGCCGCCGCGAGCCATCGATTCATGCGTCCTCCCGGGTCCATTCGCGCCATCCCTTGAGCAGCGGGAAATAGAGCCCGCGCCGCGCGTGCGCATTGTCCGTCGCCGCGGCGTAGCGCTCAAGCTGCGCGTGGTAGCGCCTCTTCTCCTCGTCGAGGAAGGCCTCCACGTCGGCGCCTTCGTGCATGCTCGTCTTGTAGTCCACGATCCACGTGTCGCCCACGTCGTCTTCGAAGAGGCGATCGATGACGAGCGTGCGGCGGGCGCCGCCCGCCATCGTGGAAAGGCGGTATTCGTTCCGCGCCTTGCGCTGCGGCCCGAGCAGCCACCGGCCGCGCTTGTCCGTGACAGCGCCCGCGAGCGCGGCGACGACCCGGTTGCACGCCGCGTCCATCTCCGCATCGACCACGCCGCGCGCGGCAAGCGCGGCGCGTATCGCGGGCTTCTCCGCCTCGACGCGCTTCTTCGTCCAGTCCTTCGCCTCGTCCTCGGCGATGCGCTGAAGGTAGCGGTGGACGACGCTTCCCACGCGGCGCGCGGTGTCGCCCACCCACGAGAACTCGATCTCGGCTTGCCCGCGCTCTTCCACCGCCGCGGCCCACTTCACGGGCGGAGGCACCTGGACGCTCGCCATGTCGAGCACGAGGCGGCGAAGCTTGGCCTGGTCCTCGCGCGCGACCGGCGGCGACGGCGCCTTCGGGGCACGGTCCCGGGGCCGCTGGAAAGCCTCGCGCACCGCGGGCCAGATCTTGCCGAGCAACGTGTGCTTCGCGGGCTCCTTCACCGCGCCGTCGTTGTCGATGCCCACGTCGCCCATGAGATGCAGGCGATGCTTCGCGCGCGTGGCCGCCACGTAAAGCAGCCGCGCATTCTCGTGGCTCGCCTTGTCCTTGTCCAGCTGGCGGATGAATTCGTACGTGGAGTCGTTCTTCCGGCCCGTGGGATTGATCGGCGCCAGCAGGAGCGAGCCTTCCGGCGTCTCCATCCACATGAAGAGCCGGCGCTCGTCGCCGCGGGCGCCCTGCGACAGGCCGGGGACGATCACCGTGTCGAACTCGAGCCCCTTCGCCTTGTGGATTGTCATCACCTGCAGGCGATCGGGAGCGGCGAGGTCCGGCAGCGCGTAGAGCTCGTCCAGCGAAGCGACGAAGCCCTCGAGATCGGCGAGCGCGCCGGCCTCCTCGTGCGCCTCGAGGTGATCGAGATAGATGTCGGCATCCTCGAGGTCCGTGTCGCGCTCGACGCACGCGGGGCCGCCGAACGCGAGCCACGCGGATTCCACGGCGTCGCGCAACGTCGAGCGGCGGCGATTGTCCATGGCGCGCGCGAGGACCGCGAGCGCCTTGGCCGCGCGCGCGCGGCCGTCGGCCGAGAGCGCGGCGATGCGAGACTCGTCGTGCAGCGCCTCCCAGAGGGTGGGCGCATCGTCGCCGCCGGCAAGGACGAGCAGGTCCGCGAGGCAAAGCCCGCACCAGGGTGCGCGCAGCACCGCGAGCCACGCGACGCGATCGGCCGGATGCGTGAGCGCGCGCGTGAGCGCGAGAAGGTCCTGGACCACGGGCCGGTTGCCCAGCTCCTCGATCTCGATCGCGCGAAACGGGATCTTCGCCTCGTGCAGCCGCGGGATCACCTCGCGCAGGTGGCTGCGGTTGCGCACGAGGATCGCCGCGGTCGAGGGCTTCGCCGGATCGAGCCCCGGCCGATCGAGCGCTTCCCCGACCCGCGCCGCGACGCCCTCGGCCTCGCCGCCCGCGTCGCCGTCGAAGAAGGGATGCGTCGTCACCGCCTCCGGCCGTTCCTCGTGCACCGGTTCCGAGCGCGAGTAGCGCACGGCGCCGCGGTGCATGTCGTCGTGGCCGGGCATGATCGCCTCGAACGCCGCGTTCACCCACGAGACGATGCCCGCCTGCGACCGGAAGTTCGACGAAAGCGTGAGCGGCGCGAGTTTCACCGATCCGATGCCTCCACGCCACGCCTTGAGGAAGAGCGCCACCTCGGCCTCGCGGAAGCGATAGATCGATTGCATCGGATCGCCCACGAGGAAGAGCGTGCGCCCGTCGCCCGGCTCCCATCCCGACGTGAGCTTGAGCAGCAGCTCGTATTGCGAGTGCGATGTGTCCTGGAACTCGTCCACCAGGATGTGGCGGATGCGGTAATCGAGCGAGAGCAGCAGGTCCGTGGGATCGTCGAGGGGGCCCAGCGCGCGCACCGCGCCCTGCGCGATCTCGATGAAGTCCGCTTGCCCGTGGGATGCGAAGACGACCTGCAGCTCCGCGACCGCGAGGGGCGCGAGCTTCACGATCGCATCGAGCGCGGCCCACTGATCGTCCGTGTAGGTGGCGTCCGGCAACGCGCGCATCGCGTGGAGCGCCTCGCGGACTTCGTCCATTGGAAGCAGCAGGGGCGGAACGCCCCTCGCGCGCCACCCGCCATCCTTCGTGAGCAGGCCGCCCGCGAGGTCGCTCCACCCCTGTGCATCGTCCGGCGCATTGAGCGCGAGGCTCGCGGGCCAGAGGCCGCGGATGTTCGAGACGGCCGATTCGCGCACTTCCGCGAGCGCGCGCTCGAGCGTGGCGCGGCTCGGCGCCTCCACCACGGTGCGGATCCAGTGGTCGCGCTGCGCGAGCATCGTGGCGAGCAGGCCCTGCGCCTTCGCGACGTTGTTGTCGATGTGCTCGAGTAGCGTGGCGACGAGCGCGCCCTTTTCGCTGCCGGCCTCCTCGAGCGCGGCGAGCACGTTGCGCGCGGCCTCGGCGTACAGGTGATCGGCCTTCTCGACAGGCTCGGGCTGCGCGCCGAAGCGCGAGAGCACGGGCATCTGCCGGGTGAGCGAAGCGCACAGCGCGTCGATCGTCTGCACGTGCAGGCGGTCGGCGCTTTCGTCGAGCCTCCAGCCGAGCTCGTCGTTGCGCACGATGGCCGCGCGCGCGAGGTCCCACGTGCGCGCCATGTGGGGCGCCTGCGGGCGCGGCGTGAGGCGCGCGGCGCGAAGCGCGTCGAACACCCGCTTCCTCATCTCGGCGGCGGCCTTGATCGTGAACGTGATGGCGACGATCTCCTCGGGCCTGTCCACGCGGCCCAGGAGCGCGAGGTAGCGCTGGATGAGGAGCTCGGTCTTGCCCGAGCCCGCGGGCGCCTGCACGATGAACGAGCGCCCGGCGTCGAGCGCCTCCTCGCGCTGCCTCCAATCGGGCGTGCGCGCGGGCTCAGTCATCTTCGTCGGCCTTCCTCACCGCGCCGAAAGCGGACTTCTCGGCGATGCGGCACAACGGCTGCTGCTCGCATTGCTTGCAGGTCGCCGGGCCGTTCTTCGGATCGACGCGCGCATCGCCCGCTGCGAACGCGGCGCCGATCGCCTCGAGCTCGGCCTTCCAGCGCCCCATCGCATCGGCCCACGTCGAGTACATCTTCGCGACCTTGGTCGAGCCCTTGCCCACGGGCTCCACGCCTCGCGCGACGCCATCGGCCTTCGCCAGGCCGCGGAACGCCATCTCCCCGGTCCTCACGTGCGCGATGGCGACCGCCGCGACGTTCGGGCGCGAAAGCGCATACATCGGCAGCTGCGGCTCGTCGATCCGCGGCAGCGCGAGCCCCGACGGATTCGCCTTGCCGGTCTTGTAGTCGATGACGAAATGGCCGAAGCCGGGCACCTCGTCCATGCGATCGAGCTTGAGGTTCACCGTGACGCCGCCGAAGGTCGCGGGCTGCTTGTCCTCGATGGCCGAGACGGTGAAGTCGGCGCGTGCGCGCTCCTCGGCGAGCCAATCCCGCGCCAGGCGGGCGAGCCTCTCGCGCTCGAGGCGCCCGAAGACTCCGCCCAGCACGTCGGGACGATATCGCTTCACGCTCTCGACGGCCTTGTCCACCGACGCGGCGATGATCGAATCGAGCTCTCGCTCGCCCGCATCCTCCAGGCGCTGCCTGCTGCCGAGCGATCGCCACAGCTCCGCGAGCATCGCGTGCACGATGCTGCCGCGGTCCCTCGGATCGAGCCCGGGCCTGGGCGATTCGGGCGGATCTCCGCACCCGAGCCGGTACTTGGCGAGCGCGCGGAAGGGGCACGCCGCCTGGTCGCGGAAAAGTCCCGTGCCCCCGGAGACCGCGCCCGCGGGCGGCGGCGGCGCGCGCGAATCGTCGAGGGTCTCGATCGCGCCCGCGCGGCGGATCGCGTCGCGAAGCGAAGGCGCGGGCGCGATGCGGAGATCCTCCAGCTTCGCCGCCGCGATCCCCGCGATCAGCGGGCTCGGCGAGAGCTCGCTCTCGCCCTTCATCCGCGAGTGGCTGAACACGACTTCGTCCGCCGCGCGCATCCATCCCTCGGTGATGCGGCGGTCGAGCTCGAGCGACGACGACGGGTCTGCTTGCGGCACGCCGGCCGATCGTTGCAGCGTCACCGGCACGAACGGATTGGGACGCGCCGCGAGCGGCCAGGCGTCGTCCGTGAGGCCCATCACCCAGAGGTGGTCGAATTCGAGTCCCGCCGATTCGAGCACGCCCGCAATGAGGATCGGCGCGTCCGCGCCCTCGGGCTGGAAGATCGCGTCGCGCGCGAGCTGGCCCATGCGGCGCAGCGCATCGCCGCAATCCATCTTCGCGCACACGCGTTCGACCGCCGCGAGCTCGCCCAGCAGCTCGTGCCACCTGGCGAGCGCCTGGCTCTCGGCCGAATCGAGCGTGCGCTCGCCCGGGAATCCCGCGAGGCGCAGCGCCTCGGAAAAGGACTTGGCCCATTGGGAAAGGCCCTTCTTCCCGGTGAGCTCCGCCGAGCGAAGCCGCGCGAGGGCCTCCAGCTTCTCGACGAGGATCGCGGCGCGCGGCGCGTGGGTCGAGTTGCACAGTCTCACGAGCGCCTCGAGCGAGACCCGCGGGCCGCAGCGCCCGCGAAGGCGCGCATCGAGACGAGCGCGAATGCCCAGCTCGCTTTCCGCGCCCGCGATGAAGGGCGAGCGCACCACGCGGCTCGCGTGCTCGAAGGCGGCGCCGCCCGCGGCAAGCTCGAGGACGAGCAGCGCGTCGGCCACGATGGGGAAATCCGCGAGCGGCGCGCCCAGCGAGATGTCGAAGGGAAACGCCCCGGGCTCGGCGAGGAGGTGGCCGGGACACATGATGCGCGAGAAGATGCGCCGCACGCGCGAGCGCGCTTGCGCGAGATCGGGCACCACCACGCCGATGCGGGCTGCCGGATCGGCTTCGAGCCGCGCGCGCGCCCAGCGCGCCGCCGCCTCGATCTCGTCCTTCGCTTCCGTGAGCTCGACGCGGCACGAACGACGCTCGCGCGAGGGGACGGCAACCTCGAGCACCTCGCAGCCGCGGGCCGCGAGCGCATCGAGGAACTCCGTGGCCTGCGGCGTGACCTGGTCGAACCCGAAGAGCGCGATCGCGCGCGGCAAGGCCAACGCGGATTTCGCGAGCAGCGGCGCGATCGCGTCCGGAAGGCGCGCGGCGTCGGTCTGCGATCGCTCGCGCGTCGCGCGCTCGTATCGCGACGACCAATCGACGAATGCGCGCGTGTCCACGCTCTGCGCTTGCGCGAGCCGCTCCGCGAGGCGCCACTCGTGGGCGAGCTTCCACGCATCGCGGCATTGCGCGGCGGCCGGCGCCAGCGCGACAAGCTGCTGCTCCGCGCCCGCCTGCCGCAGGCATTCTTCCCACGACGCCTGCTCCTGGGCGGGCGTGAGCAGCAGGGGAACGGCGGATCCTTCGCTCGAGTAGACCGCGTCCTCCCAAAGCCGCTGGACCAGCGCGCCGAAGGGCAGGATGTCAGCCGATTCCCAGGTGAGGAGGCCCGTCGCGGCCTGCTCCCGATCGAAATCGCGGGCGAGGCCCCGGGCGAGGCGCAGGTTCGGCGTGAGGACCGTGACGCCGGCCTCCCGGCCCAGCCTAAGTCGCGCAAGCAATTCGGTTTTTTCCAGGCGGGGGCGTTCGGGAAGCATCGCCGAATGATAGCCGCCCGCAGGCTCACCGCATGAGCCGGGCGCGCCTCTCTTACACGTGTAACCGGGACGCTTACGCCTGTAAGACCGCGGGGCCGCCGGCTGTGCGAAATGTCACAGGGACTTCCGGGGGTGCGGAATAAAGTCGGGACGCAGTGTGCAGCAGTTCACAGCGCACGGAGGCAGCAATGCTCTACGGAACGAACTCGAAACGGCGTGACGTGATGGGCAACACCCTCGGACGGCTCGGCGCGGCGATCCTCGCGATCGCGCTCGCGTTCGCGGGCAGCCCTTCCTTCGCACAGAGCACGGCCAGCAACGGCCTCGGCAACGGCGCATCCGGGAGCAACCTCGGCAGCGCACTGCAGAATCTCGCGGCGCAGAACTCCTCGCGCATCTCGCAGATCCTCGGCAGGGCAGGCCGCGGCGGCAATCGCGCCGACGACGGCAACAACAAGATTTCCGCCGACCTCGCGCAGGCGATGGCCGGCAGGTTCAACAACAACCAGAAGTGGCTCACGCGCTCGTCCAAGGGCAACCTGATGGACGTCCTCATCCTCGCCAACGCGGGCGCCGACGCCAGGCTGAACGGCCTTCGCCTCGCGCTCACCGCGGGCGGCGGCGTGTACGGCCGCAATTTCCGCTCGGTGCCGGGCCTTTCCGCGCGCCTTCCGCAAGCGTTGATCACGAAGCTCGCGCAGCGCGCGGACGTCTGGCGTATCGTGCCCAACCGCACGGTCATGCAGGCCAACAGCTCGCTCGAGATGCTCACCGGCGCGGACGACGTCCGCACGCTGGCCGCGCAAGGCGCCGCGCTCGACGGTTCCGGCGTCACCATCGCGGTCGTCGACTCCGGGATCATGACCACGCATGGCGCGTTCATCGGCAACGACGGCAGCTCGCGCGTGAAGGTCTCGGTGGATTTCACCGCGCCCAACGCCACGCCGGACAGCCCGGTGAACAGCAGCGGCTACACCTTCCAGGATCCCTATGGCCACGGCACGCTCGTGGCGTCGGTCGCGGCCGGCCGCACGGTGGGCGACGCCTCGACGGATTCGACCGGCGTCGCGCCCGGCGCGTCCCTCGTGGACGTGCGCGTGCTCGACAACAACGGCCTGGGCACCATCGCCACGACGCTCGCGGGAATCGACTGGGTGGTGAACAACGCCTCCACCTACAACATCAAGGTGATGAACGTGAGCCTGGGCACGACGTCCACGGACTCGTACCTCACCGACCCGCTGTGCATCGCCGTTCGCAACGCCGTGGCCGCGGGCATCACCGTGGTCGTGGCGGCGGGCAACTACGGCGTGGGCGCGATCGGCAACCCCCAATACGGCACGATCTCCTCGCCCGGCGACGAGCCTTCGGTGATCACGGTGGGCTCGGCCAACACGCACGACACGTCGGTGCGCGGCAACGACACCGTCAACAACTTCAGCGGCCGTGGCCCCACGCGCGGCAGCTACGTCGATTCGACGGGCGCCACGCAGTACGACAACATCCTCAAGCCCGACCTCGTCGCTCCGGGCAACCGCGTGCTGGGCGGCTATTCGACCGACCTCGCGGGCGCGAACGTGAGCATCCTGCCCTCGGCGTTCCCGCAGCTCGTGGTGCAGCAGAGCACGATCGGCAAGGGCCTCATGCTCGCGAGCGGAACGTCGTTCGCCACGCCGGTGGTCACGGGCGCGGTGGCGCTGCTGCTCCAGGCGAACCCGGGCCTCACGCCGCCGCTGGTGAAGGCGATCCTCCAGTACACGGCCGAGCCGCTCGCCAACGCGAACCTGCTGCAGCAGGGCGCGGGACTCGTGAACCTCCCCGGCTCGCTCGCCATCGCGAACGCGCTATCGCCCAACCTCTCGGCGCAGATCGCCGCCGGCACCATCAACGTGGGCGACTCGATGCTCGCGCCCGGCATGGCGATGCCGCCGTCGTACAGCTCCGTGATCGACGGGCACGTCACCAACTGGGGCCGCTTCATCTTCGCCGGCGGCCAGTACGTCCTTTCCGGCGACGACCTCTTCACGCAGTACCAGGGCATCTACAACCCGCAGGTCCTGTGGGTCGGCCAGCAGGCCACGTCCGTCGCGCAGAACGGCGCCACGCCCACGGGCGCGCTGGTGAGCGCGGGCGTGGTGTCGGTCACCGACGTGCTGGGCAACAGTGACCCCGTGATCGGCACCGGAGCCTTCACGCCGAGCGCCTCGATCGCGCAACTGGCCGAGACCCGCGAGGCGCTCCAGCAGGGCATGACGCTTGCGCAGGGCATCGTGCTCTCCGAGGGCATCGTGCTCTCCGAAGGCATCGTGCTCTCCGAAGGCATCGTCCTTTCCGAGGGCATCGTGCTCTCCGAGGGCGTGGTGCTCTCCGAATACGGCCCGATGCCGGGAGAATGAAGATGAGCAACGACACCAACAATCCAGGGGCAACCATGAACCTCATCGACATGAAGGACTACACGCCAGCCGCGCGCATCTACTGGTGGACCGTGGTGGTGCTCGGTGTCTGGGCGCTCATCTTCTCGATCGCCGTCGTAGGCGAGCTGCAGGGGACCACGCTGCTACAGGTGCTTGTCGGTGCGACAGTCGCGGCGGTCGTCGGATTCTTCCCGGTGCGCATCCCGGGGGCGAAGACGTCGATCGCGGGCGGCGAGATCTTCATCTTCCTCATCATGCTCGTCTACGGCGCGCCGGCCGCGGTGCTCGCCGCCGCCGTCGAGGGCGCCGTCGCCTCGTGGCGGACCTCCAAGCGGTGGACGAGCCGCATCGGCACGCCCGCCATGGCGTCCGTCGCGATGCTCGCGTGCGCGTCGGTGTTCGAAGCCGCCCGCTCGCTCATCATCGCCAACGGCCTGAACGGCGGCTCGATCATTGCCGCGGTGATGGCTTTCGCCGTCCTGTACTGGGTCGCCAACACGCTGCTCACCTCGACGCTGATCGCGCTCAAGCGCGGCCTGCCGTTCACGCCGCGAAAGTGGCTGAGGGACATGGGCTGGATCGGCCTCGCGTACGCCGCGGGCGCCTCGATTTCGGGCGTGCTCTTCATCGGCTTCGAGCAGTTCGGCCTGCCGGCGCTCGTGATCTCGGTGCCGCTGGTGGCGATGTTCCTCTCGACGCTGCACTTCTACTTCGAGCGCAAGGAAGACGACCAGCGCCACATGGAGGAGCTCAAGGAGAGCGAAAGCCGCTTCCACAGCGCCTTCTCGCACGCCGCCATCGGCATGGCGCTCGTCACCACCGAGGGCAAGTTCATCCAGGCGAACAAGGCGTTCTCCGACATGCTCGGGCGCAACCCCGCCGAGATGCTCGAGGCCAAGCTCGAGGAGCTCGTGAATCCCGACGACATCGACGCGCTGCGCGGCCCCGTGGACAAGCTCGTGAACGGCGAGCTCACGACGGTGCACACGGAGATCCGCGGCAAGCATCGCGACGGCGCCGACGTGTGGCTCTCGCTCAACATCTCGCTCGCGCGCGATTGGCAGTTCCGCACGCACAACCTCATCGTGCAGGCCCAGGACGTGAGCGCGCGCCGCCGCGCCGAGGCCGAGCTCTACCACAACGCCTACCACGACAGCCTCACGCAGCTTTCCAACCGCGTGCACTTCGACGAGCAGCTGAACCGCGCCATCGCGCGCGTGCAGCGCCATCCGGAGCAGCGCTTCGCGGTGATGTACCTCGACTTCGACCGATTCAAGCTGGTGAACGATTCGCTCGGCCACAAGGCGGGCGACGAGCTGCTGGTGAGCGTGGGCAAGCGCCTGAAGGCGATGCTTCGCGAGACCGACGTGCTCGCGCGCCTGGGCGGCGACGAGTTCGCGATCCTGGTGGAGGACCTGCGCCACCAGCGCGACGCCGTGGAGCTCGCCGAGCGCATCCACAAGGAGCTCGAGAAGCCCCTGCGCCTGGGCCCCATGGACGTGGCGGTGAGCGCCTCCATCGGCATCACCTTCAGCACCAACAACTACCAGAACTCCGACGACATCATCCGCGACGCCGACATCGCCATGTACAAGGCGAAGTCCAAGGGCAAGGCGCAGACCGCGCTCTTCGACTCGAGCCAGCACGCCACCGTGTCGGCGCAGCTGCAGCTGGAGACCGAGCTTCGCAAGGCGCTCGGCAAGGGGCAGATCTACCTCGACTACCAGCCCATCTGCACGTTGAAGGATGCGAAGCTCGTGGGCTTCGAGGCGCTCGCCCGCTGGAACCACCCCGACCGGGGCCTGCTCGAGCCGTCGATGTTCATCCCCGTGGCCGAGGAAACCGGACTCATCGTCCCGCTCGGCAACTGGGTGCTCGCCGAAGCGTGCCGCCAGATGCGCGACTGGCGCTCGATCCGCAACGGCACCGACCTGAGGATGAGCGTGAACGTCTCGAGCCTGCAGCTCACGCACCCGGACTTCGTCTCGCACGTGGGCCGCTCGCTCCAGGCCGCGGAAATGAAGCCCTCGCAGCTCACGCTGGAAGTCACCGAGAGCGTGCTCATGAACGGGATCGAGAACGCGGTCTCGACGCTCACGGCGCTGCGGCAGATGGGCGTGCAGCTTTCAATCGACGATTTCGGCACCGGCTACTCTTCGCTTTCGTACCTCGCGACGCTTCCCATCGACGCTCTCAAGGTGGACCGCTCGTTCATCGACCGCATGAGCCGCGACGGCGAAGGCAGCGAGATCGTGAAGGCGATCTTCAAGCTGGGCCAGGCGCTTTCGAAGGAAGTCTATGCCGAGGGCATCGAGACCAACGCGCAGCTGGCGCTGCTTCGCGAGCTGGGCTGCGAGTTCGGCCAGGGCTTCCTCCTGTCGCGTCCCGTGAACGCGGAACGCGCGGGCGGCATCCTCGCCGCGAACGACGCGGGCCTCAATTCGAGCGTCGCCTAGCGCCCGACGAATCCCTCGATGGCGGCGCCGGCACAATTGCGCGCCAGGTCAGGGCCGAGGTGATGCGGCCCCGTTCCGGCGCCGCCATTGCGGGGAACCACGGAAGACGGGTCTAGGCGCTCGCCGAATCGAGGCGGTCCATGGCCGCCTGGTCGAGCGAGAGGTCCACGGCCGCCATCGACTCGCGCAATTGCGCGAGCGTCGTCGCGCTCACGATGGGCGCGGTCACCGCGGGGCGCGCCATCACCCACGCAAGCGCCACCTGCCCGGCCTTCGCACGCGATGCCTTCGCGACCTCGTCGAGCGCCGCGAGGATGCGCATGCCGCGTTCGTCCATGTAGCGCTTGATCCCGGCGCCGCGCGCGCTCTGCGCGAGGTCGGCCTCGGTTCGGTACTTGCCCGTGAGGAACCCGGCGGCGAGAGGAAAGTACGGGATCACGCCCACGCCGCGTCCGGTGCATAACGCGGCGAGCTCCTTCTCGAACTCGCGCGAGTAGAGGTTGTAGCGCGGCTGCAGGCTCTCGTAGCGCGGCAGCCCCGACTTCTCCGCGCGATCGAGCGCCGCGGCGAGCCCCGCGGGCGAATAGTTCGACGCGCCGATGGCGCGCACCTTGCCTTCGCGCACGAGCTTCGCGTAAGCCTCGAGCGTCTCGTCGATGGGCGTGGAGCCGTCCTCCTCGTGCGCCTGGTACAGGTCGATGCGGTCGGTGCGAAGGCGCCTGAGCGAGCCTTCCACCGAGCGCAGGATGTGCTCGCGCGAAAGGCCCTTGCCGACGTCGGGCATCTCCATGCCGCACTTGGTGGCGATCACGACACGCTCGCGCCGGCCGCCGCCCTGCGCGAACCAGTTGCCGATGATGGTCTCGGACTCGCCGCCGCGATGGCCCGCGACCCATTTGTTGTAGGTGTCCGCGGTGTCCACGAGGCTGAATCCGCGCTCGACGAACGCATCGAGCAGGCGGAAGGCCGTGGGCTCGTCCACGGTCCAGCCGAACACGTTGCCGCCGAAGGCGAGCGGCGCCACTTCGAATCCCGATCTTCCGAGGGGACGTTTGTTCATCGGGGAACCTTGCCGATGGCGATGGGGAACGTGAGGACGATGCGCGTGCCGCCGCCGTCGCGCGGCTCGGCGCGGATCCTGCCGCCGTGGGCCTCGACGATGGCGCGGCTGATGGCGAGGCCCAGCCCCGCGCCCTTGCGGTCACGCGACTCGCCGCGTGCGAACGACTCGAAGACCTCTTCCTCGCGCCCCTTGGGCAGCCCCGGGCCGTCGTCCTCAACGGCGAGCTGCACCGCATCGGGCAACGCACGCGCGGTGATCGTCACATGGGTGCCGGCCGGCGTGTGGCGGCCCGCGTTGCCGATCACGCTCACGAGCACGCGCTGCGCAAGCATCGGATCGACCGCGACCTGCGGCAGGTCCCGCGAGACCTGCACGTCGATCGCGTGCTTGCTCATGAGCGCGCCCAGCTGGCGCAGCGCCGCCTCGACCAGGTCCGCCACCGAACGGCGCTCGCGCTCGAGCGCCACCTCGCCGCTTTGCAGGCCCGCCATCAGCAGCGCGTTGCGCGCGACATCCACGTAGTGCACGCGCTCGAGGGCCGTGGCCACGAGCGCGGCGAAGATCTCGAACTGGTAGCGCTGCTCGGGGATGAAGAGGTCGCGGGCGCGCTCGGCGCGCAGCGCGAGGACGCCCCGCGTTCGCGTGGGCGACTTGAGCGGCAGGAAGAGGTACTCGTTGGTCGCGAGCGTGTCGGTGCCCGCGCCGGCCGGCTGCGCCTGGTCGTATGCCCACTGGGCCGCGGTGCTGTCGAGCGGATTGCCCATGCCGCGCCCCGTGGGCGACACCAGCGAGCCCGTCGCATCCGGCACGAGCACGGCCGCGCGGGCGCGGAAGTTGCGCTCGAGGAATTCCTCGGTGGTCTCGACCACCTGCGCCGTGGTCTGCAGCTGCGCGAGGTCGCGGGCGAATTCGTAGAGCGTGCGCGCGCGCTTCTCGCGATGGGCGGCCACGCGCGCCTGGAACCTCAGGCGCCCCGCGAGCTGGCCGATCAGCACGCCCACGGCGAGCATCACCGCGAACGTGAGGAGGTACTGGATGTCGTGCGGGATGAAGCTGAAGCGCGGCGGCACGAAGAAGAACTTGTACGCCGCCACGTTGATCGCGGCGCCTACGATCGCCGGGCCGCGCCCGAAGAGAACCGCGAGCATCACCACGGTGATCGTGTAGATCATGGCGATGGTGGCGAGCTCGAACGACGGGTAGAGCGCGCTCGAGAACGCGGTGGCGCCCGCGCACGCGACCACCGTCCAAAGGTAGCGCATGCGCTTCTCGCCGCCGCGCGAGCCTGGCGCTTCCGCGGACCGCTGCGCCGGCGCCTGCACCGACACGCCCGCATCGGCGCCGCTTCGCCCGATCTCGATGAGGTCGAGGCTCGTCGCCCGGCTCGCGATCTTCTCGCTCATGCCGCGCTTCAGCCACGCGCGCCGCGTCTTGCCCACGACGACCGTGGCGATGTTCTGCTCGCGCGTGTAGTCGACGATCGCCTGCGAGACGTCGTTGCCGGTGACGATCGCGGTGGCCGCGCCCAGGTCGCCTGCGAGGCGCACCACCTCGAGGATGCGGCGGCGCTCCTCGGCGGGCAGGCGCTGCAGCGCCGGCGTCTCCACATAGATCGCGGTCCACGGCACCGCGAGGCGCTTGGCGAATCGCGCGGCGCTTCGCACCACGTGCTCCGCGCCCGGCGCCGGTCCCACGCAGCACAGCAGGCGTCCCTGCGTCTTCCATACCGCGTCGATGCCCTTCTCGGCGCGATACTTCTGCACCTCGTACTCGACCACGTCGGCGGTGCGCCTGAGCGCGATCTCGCGAAGCGCGAGCAGGCTTCCCTTGCTGAAGTACGTGGCCTCCACGCCCTTCTCGGCGTCGCCCACGTGCACCTTGCCTTCGCGCTTGCGCACGAGCAGCTCGTCGGCCGACACGTCCACCATGACGGTTTCCTCGGCCGTGTCGAAGAACGTGTCGGGCACGGTGAGCGGCTCGCGGATGCCGGTGATCTCGCCCACGACGTCGTTCAGGCTCTCCAGGTGCTGGACGCTCATCGTGGTGAACACGTCGATGCCAGCGGCGAGCAGCTCGTCGGCGTCGTTCCAGCGCTTCGGGTGGCGCGCTCCTTCCGGATTGGCGTGCGCGAGGTCGTCGATGAGGAGGACCTCGGGGCGGCGCGCGAGGGCGCGATCGAGATCGAGCTCCGCGGCCGCCGGAGCGCCGTCGCGAACCGGAGGCGGCAGCACCTCGAAGCCTTCGAGCAGCCGCAGGTTCGCGCTCTCGTGCGTGTCGACGACGCCCACGACCACGTCGCGCCCCGCCTCGCGCAGCCGCTGCGCGGCGGTGAGCATCGCGTTGGTCTTGCCGGCGCCGGGGAAGGCGCCGAAGAAGATCTTGAGCTTGCCGCGGCGGGACGCTTCGGGCATGCGAGATTCTATCGCAGCCCCTTGGGTTAGAATCGGCACACAACCGCGGACCGGACCATGGAAGACACACTCCTCCTCGCGCGCGCCCAGTTCGGGCTGAACATCGGGTTCCACATCATGTTCCCGACGCTCACCATCGCCCTTGGTTGGTTCCTCGCCGGTTTCCGCATCGCCTACCAGCGCACCCGCGATCCGCGCTGGCTCTCGACCTACAAGCTGTGGCTCAAGGTGTTCGCGCTCTCCTTCGCGATGGGCGTGGTCTCCGGCATCGTGATGTCGTTCCAGTTCGGCACCAACTGGCCGGGGTTCATGAACCACGTGGGCGCCATCGCCGGGCCGCTGCTCGCCTACGAGGTGCTCACCGCGTTCTTCCTCGAGGCCACGTTCCTCGGGATCATGCTCTTCGGCATGAACCGCGTGCCCGAGTGGGTGCACGTGGCCTCGACACTCATCGTGGCGGCCGGCACCACGCTTTCGGCCTTCTGGATCCTCGCGCTCAACTCCTGGATGCAGACGCCCACCGGCCAGGTGCTCGACGGCAACCAGTGGATCGCCGCGGACTGGGTCTCGGTGATCTTCAATCCGTCGTTCCCCTACCGCTTCACGCACATGCTGCTCGCATCGGGGATCACGGCCTCCTTCGTGATCGCGGGGCTTTCGGCGTGGCGGCTTCTGCAGGCGTCTTCCGACGCGGGCGCGGCGCGCACCCTGCGCGCGGGCATCGTCGCAGCCGCGATCCTCACGCCCGCGCAGATCTTCGTGGGCGACCAGCATGGCCTCAACACGCTCGAGCACCAGCCGCAGAAGATCGCCTCGATCGAGGCGCTGTGGCACACCGAGCGCGGCATGCCGCTGGTGCTCTTCGCGATCCCCAACGAGCAGGAGAAGCGCAACGACTACTCGATCGAGCTGCCGTTCGTGGGCAGCCTCATCCTCACCCACGACGTGAAGGGCGAGGTGAAGGGCATCGAGGCCTTCGAACCCGACCGCCCGCCCGTGGCCCCGCTCTTCTTCGGCTTCCGCATCATGGTGGGCGTGGGCATGATGATGCTGCTCGTCTCGTGGTACACGGCCTGGGCCACGCGCCGCGGCCTGCCCGCCAGGCGCTGGCTGCTGTGGGTCCTTTCGGGCTTCACGTTCTCCGGATGGATCGCGACACTCGCCGGATGGATCGTGACCGAGGTGGGGCGCCAGCCGTGGCTCGTGCAGGGCGTGCTTCGCACGCGCGACGCCGTGGGCGAGATCACCGGAGCGCAGCTGGGCGCCAGCCTCACGGGCTACGTCCTCACTTACGCGGGCCTCTTCCTCGCCTACATGGTCGTGATCACGCACATGGCCGGCAAGGGATCGGAGTGACAATGGACCTCGCACCCGTCTTCCTCATCGTCATGGGCGCCGCGGTCCTCGCCTACGTGGTGCTCGACGGCTTCGACCTGGGCGTGGGCATGCTCATGCCCGCGGCCACGGGCGAGGAGCAATCGCTCATGGTGGCCTCCATCGGCCCCTTCTGGGACGCGAACGAGACATGGCTCGTGCTGGGGGTGGGCGTGCTCCTCTCCGCCTTCCCCGCCGCGCACGGCGTGGTGCTGGGCGCGCTCTACCTTCCGGTGGCGGCGATGCTGGTGGGCCTCATGATCCGCGGCGTCGCATTCGAGCTGCGCGTGAAGGCGCTGGGCTGGCACCGGGAGCTCTGGAACTGGCTCTTCTGGGCGGGATCGTTCGCGGCCTCGTTCTTCCAGGGCGTGATGCTCGGGCGCTACATCACCGGCTTCGAGGGCGGGTTCGGCTACTGGCTCTTCGCAATGGTGGTGGGCGCGAGCCTCTGCGGCGGCTACGTCCTGCTGGGCGCGACGTGGCTCGTCTACAAGACCGAGGGCGAGCTCAGGCGCAAGGCCCTCGCGTGGGCGCGCTGGGGGCTGCTGTGGGTCGCGCTGGGCGTGGCGCTGGTGAGCCTCGCCACGCCGATGGTGAGCGAGACGGTGCGCGACAAGTGGTTCGATTTCCCGCGCACGCTCTGGCTCATGATCCTGCCGGCCGCCACGGTGGCGATCGGCATCGCGCTCTGGCGCGCCACGAGGAAGCTCGAGGCCGGGCCCCGGGGCAAGGACCTCTTGCCCTATGGGCTTGCCGTGGCGATCTTCGCGCTCTCCTTCCTCGGCCTCGCCTACAGCATCTATCCGTACGTGGTGATCGACAAGCTCACCATCTGGGAAGCGGCCGCGCACCCTTCGGCGCAGAAGGTGATCTTCATCGGCGCGGTCATCGTGCTGCCGCTCATCATCGGCTACACGATCTTCTCGTATCGCGTCTTCGGCGGCAAAGCGCGCGAGAAGCTGTACGACTGAGGCGCCGGCGCGCCTAGGCGCCCATCGCGGCGAAGAGCTTCTCGCATTCGGCGGGCGGGACGGGCCGGCTGATGAGATAGCCCTGGATCTCGTCGCACTCGTGCTGCCTCAGGAACGCGCGGTGCGCCTCGGTCTCGACGCCCTCGGCGATCACCTTGAGGTGCAGGCTGTGGCCGAGCGAGATGATGGCCTTGGCGATGAGGCCCTGGTCGCCGGCGCCGCCCGTGATGTCGCGGACGAACGAGCCGTCGATCTTGAGCGCGTTCAGCGGGAGCCTTCGCAGATACGAAAGGCTCGAGTAGCCGGTCCCGAAATCGTCCACCGACAGGCCCACGCCGATCGCCTTCAGGCCCTGCATGGTCTGGATCACGTTCTCCGCATCGTGCATCACCATGCTCTCGGTGAGCTCGAGCTCGAGGTGCCCGGCCATGCCGGTGCGGGCGATCACGTCGCCCACGAGGCGCACCAGGCCGCCGCCCCAGAGCTGGCGCGCGGAAAGGTTCACCGAGACCGTGGCGCGGAATCCCGCCGCCCTCCACGCGCGGCCCTGCTCGCACGCCGTCCTCAGCACCCATTCGCCGATCGGCACGATGAGCCCCGTCTCCTCGGCGAGCGGGATGAACCGGTCGGGCAGGATCAGGCCGCGCTCCGGATGGCGCCAGCGCACCAGGGCCTCGACCGCATCGATGCGCCCCGTGGCGAGGTTCACGCGCGGCTGGTAGTCGAGCAGCAGCTCGTCGCGCTCGATCGCGCGGCGCAGGCTCTGCTCCATGGACAGGCGCTCGTTGGCGAGCTCGTTCATCTCCGCGGTGTAGAACTGGAACGTGTTGCGCCCCTGGCTCTTGGCGCGGTACATCGCCGCATCGGCGTTCTTGAGCAGCGTCTGCACGTCCGGGCCGTCCTGCGGATAGAGGCTGATGCCCGCGCTGCAGGTGATGTTCAGCTCGCGCTCGCCGATCACGATGGGCTCGGAGACCTTGTTGATGAGCCGGCGCATGGTGCGGAAGATCACCTCCTCGCGCGCCTGGTCCGACAGGATCAGCACGAACTCGTCGCCGCCCAGCCGCGCCACGGTGTCCCCGTCGCGCACCGAGGCGAGCAGCCGCTCGCCCACGTGCCGCAGCACTTCGTCGCCGAAGTTGTGGCCCAGCGAATCGTTGATGACCTTGAAGTGGTCGAGGTCGATGAACACCACGGCGATCGAGCGCGCGCTGCGCTGCGTGAAGACCGCCTGGCGCAGGCGATCGTGGAGCAGGTGCCGGTTGGGAAGCCCGGTGAGGCCGTCGTAGTTGGCCTGGCGCTCGAGCTCTTCCTGGTAGCGCTTCCTCTCGATGGAGTACTGCATCGCCTTCAGCAGCAGCTCGCGGTCGATCTTGCCCTTCACCAGGTAGTCCTGGGCGCCGCTCTTCACCGCGTAGAGCGCGAGCTGCTGGTCGTCGTTGCCCGAGAGCACGATGATCGGCACCTTCGGCGAGTGCGCGTAGACCTTCGCGAACGTGTCCAGCCCGTGGCTGTCGGGCAGCGACAGGTCCAGCAGCACGAGCGAGGTCTCCTTCTGCGCGAGGAGCTCGAGGCCGCGCGCGAGGCGGTCGGCGTGCTTCAGGCGGAACTCGACCTGGGACGGCTCCTCGGCGAGCATCTCGCGGATCAAGCGAGCGTCGCCCGGATTGTCCTCGATGAGGAGGACGGAGTGTCCCGGCTCTTCGGGCTTCATTTCCCGGGAGGAAGCGTGACCACCGAGAGCCAGAACCGGTCGATCGACTGCACCACCACGATGAATTTCTCCAGGTCGACGGGCTTGGTCACGTAGCAGTTGGCGTGCAGGTCGTAGCTGCGCAGCACGTCTTCCTCCGCGGCCGAGGTGGTGAGGATCACCACCGGGATCGCGCGCAGCCCCTGGTCCTGCTTGATCTCCGAGAGCACCTGGCGGCCGTCCTTCTTCGGCAGGTTCAGGTCGAGCAGGATGATGTCGGGGCGCGGCGCCTTGGCGTGCTTGCCGCGCTGCTTGAGGAAATCCAGGGCCTCCACCCCGTCCTGCACCCAATGCAGGTTGTTGTAGACCTTGCCCTCGTGCAGCGCTTCCTTGGTGAGGCGGTGGTCGCCCGGGTTGTCCTCCACCAGCAGGATCTCGACCGGGGGAGCTTCGTCGACGCTGCGGATCATTTCCCTTCTCCTGGCTGTGCGTGTTCGTTGTCGTGGCGCGCGATCGTGAAGCCGAACGTGCTGCCCTGGCCGGGGCGCGAATCGACCCAGATGCGCCCGCCGTGGCGCTCGACGATCTTCTTGCAGATCGCGAGGCCGATGCCGGTGCCGGGGTACTCGGTCTTGTTGTGCAGCCGCTGGAACATCATGAAGATGCGGTCGGCGTA
>DATJVS010000088.1:0-7296 GCA_035501715.1 Usitatibacter sp. | reverse complement strand
ACCCGCGCCGAGTATTCGCGCCCGCGGTAGTCGGGGACTTCGAGGGGCACGCCGCGCATCTTGGCGCGCTGCGCGATCACGCCGCGGTCGCCCACGATCACGACGCGCTGGGGGAACTTCGTGTGCGCGAGGAGCGCGCAGAGGTCCGGCCCGATGCCGGCCGGTTCTCCCGCGGTGATGGCGACGAGGGGGCTAGCGCTCGTCGTAGCGGTTCTCGACGAAGGCCCGGTCGCGCGACTGGCGGATCCAGTCCTGGTAGGCCTCGTCGGCCTTGCGCTGGCGGATCGCCTGTCGCGCGACGATCTTCTTGCGGTCGGCCGACATCTCGTCGGAGCGCCGCCCCAGCACCTGCACCAGGTGCCAGCCGAACGGCGTCTTCACCGGCTCGCTGATCTCGTTGTCCTTCAGGGCGTTCATCGCGCGCTCGAATTCCGGCACGGTATCGCCCGGCGCGACCCAGCCCAGGTCGCCGCCCTTGGAGGCGCTGGCGTCATCCGAGTTGGCCTTGGCCATCTCGGCGAAGTCGGCGCCGTCCATGATCTTCTTGCGCAGGTCCTCGAGCTTGGCGCGCGCCTCGGTATCGGTGAGGCCTTCCTTCGGGCGGAGGAGGATGTGGCGCACGTGCGTCTGCTGCACGCCCGTGGCGGCGGCCTTGCCGCGCTTCTCGAGGAGCTTCACGATGTGGAAGCCGTTCGGGCTTCGAACGATGTCGCTGATGTCGCCCGGCTGCATCTTCTCGATCACGTCGAGGAAGAGCTGCGGCAGTCGCGCCGAGGAGCGCCAACCGAGGTTTCCGCCCTGGAGCGCGTCGGGCGCGTCCGAGAAGGTCGCCGCCACCTGCGCGAAGCTCGAGCCCTTGCGAAGCTCGGCGAGCGCCAGCACCGCGCGGCGGCGGCGCTGCTCGATCTGCTCGGGCGTGGCCTGCTGCGGCACCATCACGAGGATGTGCGAGAGCCGGTATTCGGAATCGCCGGTGGCTTCCTTCGCCTCGCGCGCCATCTCGGTCTCGACCTCGGCGTCGGTCACCACCACCTGGTTGTCCACCTCGCGCTCGCGAAGGCGCGACAGGAGGATCTCCTGGCGGATGTCCTCGCGGAAGCGCGGGTACTTCACGCCGTCGTGGTCCAGCGCGGCGCGGAAATCCGGCATCGAGAGGTTGTTCTCCTGCGCGATGCGCTCGATCGTCTTGTCGAGCGTGGCGTCGTCCACCTTGATGCCGTTTTCCTTGGCGAGCTGCACCTGGACCATGTCGTTGATCATGCGCTCGAGGATCTGGCGGTTCAGCACGTCGGAGGGCGGCACCTGGCTTCCGCCGCGCTGGAGCTGCTTCACCACGAGGTTCACGCGCTCGTTCAGGTCGTTCTGCGTGATCACCTCGTCGTTCACGACGGCGACGATGCGGTCCACCGGCACGATGCGCGAAGGCGTGGTGGAGAGCTTCGTGTCCATCTTCGGCACCGGGGCCTGGGCGAGCGCGCCGAGGGCGCAGGCCGCGGCGCAGGCGGCGAAGAGGCGGAAGAGGCAAGCGCGCGTCATGGGTTGAGTTCGTCTGACCGTTTGTAGCCGGTAATGTTCTGGCGCAACGTCTCGAGGGGGTTGATGCCGATCCTCGACAGACCCGTGAGCTCCAGCTGGATCTGGAAGGAGGTCGAATACGTCTGCGTGGCGGTGATGAACCGGTGCGCCACAGCGCGAAGCTGCCAGCACCCCGCATTATACTCAAAGCCCGCCAGTCCCTCGATGAGCTTGTGGTCCACGAGGCTGTAGTTCCAGCGCGCCAGCGCCTGGATGTTCCTCAGCACCGGCCACTGCGTCGAGAAGTCCACCTGCTGCACGCCCAGGGGCCCCGCGGGGTCGTTCGGATCGGTGCTTCCGCGCGTGTAGCGATAGGCCGCGTTGAAGATGCTGCCGGGCTCGGGCGCATAGTGCGCGCCCACGTAGATCTTCTCCGACTGCCCCGTGGTGGGCGTGTACTGCCATCCCGCGTCCACCGTCGTGGCGTGCGCGACCTGCCCCGAGACGAAGCCGAGGATGTCGGACGATTTCGCGGGCGGCGGCGCCTCGGAGCTCAACGTGACGCGCGGCGGCTCGAAGTAGTACACCTGGCCGATGCCCATCTTGAGGCGCTCGAGGCCCGTGGCCGATTCCACCAGGCGCGAGGTGAGCGCGATGGTGAGCTGGTTCGCGTCTCCGATGCGGTCGCCGCCCACGAAGCGGTTCTCCGCGAAGATGCGCTGGAAGTTGAAGTCCGCTTCCGCCGTGGTGAAGTTGGGCAGCTGCGTCTGGTCCTTGAACGGGACGTAGAGGTAGAAGAGCCGCGGCTCGAGCGTCTGCAGGTAGCCGGTGCCGCCGATGGTGGCGAGGCGGTCGAAGTACAGGCCCGAGTCCAGGCTCGCGATGGGCAGCTCCCGGCTCGAGTCGAGCAGGCCCTGCGCGTTGTTGGGATCGACGTTGTAGCGCGTGAAGTTGTATCCGATCCTGGGCGTGATGTAGCCGTAGCTCGTCGTCATCGGGAACGACACCGACGGCTGCACGATGAAGCGCTGCCCATTGGTGAGCACCGGGTGGCGGAAGTTGGAAAGCTCCGAGTAGAGCTGCCAGTCGAAGCCGTGCACGTTCTGCCCCGATCCGCTCGCCACGAGCTGCGGAAGGATGTTGTACGGGATGGGCACGTCGTTGGTGGGGTCCTGCAGCGTCTGGTAGCCGAGCACGCGCGCCGAGAGCGTCCAGATGTCGTTGCCGTACGCCACCACGAGGTCGCGCGGCAGGTTCGTCTGCGACGTGAGCGCGATCTTCGTGGTGAGGTCGCGGAAGTAGTTGTCGTCCGAGACCTTCTGCGCGTTGAGCGTGGCGCTCCATCCGCTCCAGAGCTGCTGCGCGTGGTGGATGCCGAGGAAGTAGCGGTCCTGCTCGGCGATGCGGTCGTGGGGCAGGTATTCCGCGTCCACCTGCCCGCTGTACTTCGGCTCCAGGTAGCGGAACTCGCCCCCCACCTGCATGCCGCGCTTGGTGAGCAGCTTCGGCGTGATGGTGGCGTCCATATTGGGCGCGATGTTCCAGTAGTACGGCAGCGCCACCTCGAATCCGCTCTGGCCCGAGGTGCCGAACGTGGGGGCGAGGAAACCGCTCTTCCTCTTGTTGTCGAGCGCGAACGTCATGAACGGGGCGTACAGGATCGGCGCGCCGAGGAAGTACACCGTGCCGTGCGTGGCCTCGCCGATGTTCTTCTCGCTGTCCAGCAGCAGCTCGTTCACGCGCAGGAACCAGTCGTCGCGGGGCACCGGGCACGACGTGTACTCGGCCTTCATGAGGCGGGTCTTGCGTTCCGGCTCGAGGATCGCCTCCACCGCCTGCCCGCGCGAGGCGGTGCGCCGCTCGGGCTTCTTCGCAAGCGAGAGGACGGGCCGGTCCATGGTCCCGGTGTCCGTGTCCATGCGGTATTCGAGGCGCGGGCCCACCGCGACGTCGCCGTCGCGGTCGATCCTCACGTGGCCCGTGGCGATCGTCTTCTGCTCCTCGCCGTAATAGTCCACGTGGTCGGCGCGGATCGTGACGCCGCGCTGGCGCAGCACCACGTTGCCCGTGGCGGTGAGCTTCCTGTCCTGGTCGCCCTCGACGTGGTCGGCCTCGAGGAACTTGGCCCCTTCGCGTTCCGGCCGCGTGGGCGCCATGTGCAGCTGCTTCTCGATCCTGAGCCGCAGCCCCTCGGCGTCGTCGCCGCCGAATGCCGGCGGCAACGCCAATGCCGCCGCGATCGCGAGCGTCCGGCTGCTTCTTCGGCTCAAGGGGGCTCTCGACCGGGTGCTAGAATGAATGGCGAAGGATATCACCATGGATGACCGCTTTCGCGCGCTGGGCGCATGGCTTGCCGCGGCGCTCGAGGGCGCGCCGATGCGCATCGAGCGCGCGTCCACCGACGCGAGCTTCCGGCGCTACTTCCGCGTCTTCCTCGAAGGCGGCCGCACGTTGATCGCGATGGACGCGCCGCCCGAGCGGGAGAACTCGCGCGCCTTCGTGAAGGTCGCGGGGCTGCTTCGCGAGGCGGGGCTCAACGCGCCGCAAGTCTTGCGCCACGATTTCGAGCAGGGCTTCCTCCTTGTCACCGACCTTGGGACCACGTCGTACCTCGCGGCGCTCGACGCGTCCAACGCAACCGAGCTCTTCGGGGCCGCCACGAGCGCGCTCGCGAGATGGCAGGCCACGAGCCGCGAGGGCGAGCTTCCCGTCTACGACGAGGCGATGCTCACTCGCGAGGCGAATCTCTTCGCCGACTGGTACGTGGAGCGCCACCTGGGGGCGAAGTTCACGCCCGCGCAGCGCGAGGCCTTCGACGGCGTGGTCCGCAAGGTCGTCGCCAGCAATCTCGCCGAGCCTCGCGTCTTCGTGCATCGCGACTTCATGCCGCGCAACCTGATGGTGAGCGATCCCAATCCCGGGATCATCGATTTCCAGGACGCCGTGTATGGCCCCATCAGCTACGACGTGGCGTGCCTCTTCCGCGACGCGTTCGTGAGCTGGGACGAGGAGATCGTCCTGGACGGCACGATCCGCTACTGGGAAAAGGCGCGCCGCGCGGGGCTGCCGGTGCGAGGCGACTTCGCTGCGTTCTGGCGCGACGTGGAGTGGATGGGCGTGCAGCGCCACCTCAAGGTCGCGGGCATCTTCGCGCGGCTCAACTACCGCGACGGCAAGGACACGTACATCGCCGACACGCCGCGCTTCATCGAGTACCTGCGGCACGCGATCGCGCGCTACGACGAGCTCGCGCCCCTGGGCCACCTGCTCGACGCGCTCGAGGGCAGGAGCGCCGCAGTGCGCCACACGTCCTGATGGCCGCGGCGATCATCCTCGCGGCGGGCCGCGGCGAGCGCCTGCGCCCCATGACCGACAAGGTGCCCAAGCCCCTGCTCCACGCGGGCGGGCGCCCGCTCATCGAGTGGCAGGTCGAGCGCCTCGCGCGGGCGGGCTTCACCGACCTCGTGGTGAACCACGCGCACCTGGGCGCGATGATCGAGGCCGCGCTGGGCGACGGCTCGCGTTTCGGCGCGCGCATCCGCTACTCGCCCGAGTCGCCGGCGCTGGAGACCGCGGGCGGCATCGCCAAGGCGCTCACGCTGATGGACGGCGCCCCCTTCGCGGTCGTGAGCGGCGACATCCACACGGACTTCGACTACGCCACGCTGCATGAGCGGCTCGCATCGATCGCATTCGATCCCGGAATTTGCGTGGCCCACTGGGTCCTGGTGGACAATCCCTCCTATCACCCGCGCGGCGACGACATGGGAGTGCAGGGGGGAAAGGTCGTCCGCAACGGTCCGCGCCTCACCTACGGCAACATCGCGGCCTTCCATCCGTCGATCTTCCGGGAGATCGCGCCCGGCACCGTGCGCAAGCTCTTTCCCTGGGCGTACCGCTTCGCCGACGAGGGGCGCGTGACGGGCGAGCACTACCGCGGCCCGTGGGACAACGTCGGCACCGCCGAGCAGCTCGAAGCACTGGACAAGAGGATCTCGAAATGACGCTTTACGTTCCGGCCCACTTCCGCATCGAGGATCGCCCGATGCTCGTGGAATTCATGCGGCAGAACGCATTCGCCGCCGTGGTCTCCGCGAGCGACGCGGGGCTTCATGCGAGCCACCTGCCCTTGCTCGTCGACGTGGACGGCGATGCGATTCGATTGCGCGGCCACTTCGCGCGCGCCAATCCGCACTGGCAATCCATCGAGCAGGCGAAGGAGGTGCTCGCGATCTTCACCGGCCCTCACGCCTATGTCTCGCCCACGTGGTACGTGACGCAGCCGTCGGTTCCAACCTGGAACTACACGGCCGTGCACGCCACCGGCAAGGCGCGCCTCACCGACGAGGCGGAGCTGCACGAGATCGTCTCGGAGCTCGCCGCGACGTACGAGGCGGGCAACGCCCCGCCGTGGAGGCTTTCGGAGCAGCCGGCCGCGTACGTCTCGTCGATGCTGGGCGCGATCGTGGGATTCGAGATGGAGGTCGAGCGCCTCGAGGGCAAGTTCAAGCTCTCGCAGAACCGGCCCGTGGAGATCCCGCGCGTGGCCGACCGGCTGGAGGCCTCGGGCGAGAAGGCGCTCGCGCGGCTCATGCGCGAACATGCCCCCGTGGGCAAGGGGTAAAATCGCGCCATGAAAATCGAAAACCCCCTGCAGACGAAGATCTTCAAGAAGCGCCGTGCGCGTCTCGCGCAGGGCCTGGCCTCCGGCGTGGTCGTCCTGCCGACCGCTCCCGAGCGCACCCGCAATGCGGATGCCCACTACGACTATCGGTGGGACAGCGGCTTCTACTACCTCACGGGCTTCCGCGAGCCCGAGGCGGTGCTGGTGATGGTGCTGGGCGACAAGGGCCGGTCCACCCTCTTCTGCCGCGAGAAGAACCTGGAGCGCGAGATCTGGGACGGCTTCCGCTTCGGCCCCGCGCTCGCGAGGGAACACTTCGCGTTCGACGAGGCCTATCCCATCGCCGAGCTCGACGCCCGCCTGCCGGACCTGATCGCGAACCAGGACACGCTGCACACGCCGGTGGGCGCCGATGCCGCGTGGGACCAGCGCGTGGCCGGCTGGCTCAACAACGTCCGTGCGCGCGTGCGCACCGGCGTCACCGCCCCGGACCGCATCGTGGACGTGCGCGCCGCGGTGAACGACATGCGGCTGTTCAAGGACGAGCACGAGCTCGCCGTGATGCGCCGCGCCGCCTCGATCTCGAGCGCCGCGCACGCGCGCGCCATGGGCTTCGCCGCGCCCGGCATGCGCGAGTACGAGGTCGAAGCCGAGCTGATCCACGAGTTCTGCCGCAACGGCGCGCGGGCGCCGGCCTACGGCTCCATCGTCGCGGCGGGCGCCAACGCCTGCGTGCTGCACTACCGCGACAACACCGCGGAGCTTCGCAAGGGCGATCTCATGCTGATCGATGCCGGATGCGAGCTCGACAGCTACGCCTCCGACATCACGCGCACGTTCCCGATCGCGGGGCGCTTCTCGGCGGTGCAGCGCGACGTATACGAGCTGGTGCTCGCGTCGCAGGAAGCGGCCATCAAGGCGGTGAAGCCGGGCGCCGACTTCATCGACTACCACGACGCGGCCACGCGCGTGCTCGTGCAGGGGCTCATCGACTTCAAGCTGTGCAAGGGCACGGTGGACGCGGTCCTCGAGGACAACTCCTACAAGCAGTTCTACATGCACCGCACCGGCCACTGGCTGGGCCTGGACGTGCACGACGCCGGCGACTACATGCAGAAGGGCAAGTGGCGCAAGTTGAAGCCCGGCATGGTGCTCAC
>DATJVS010000087.1:0-5039 GCA_035501715.1 Usitatibacter sp. | reverse complement strand
AAGTCGCTCAAGGTGAACGCGGGCACGGAAAAGGGCGCGGACCTCGGCCCCGTGATCTCGAAGCAGGCCCTGGAGCGCATCGAGGGGCTCATCGAGGCGGGCGTGAAGGAAGGCGCCAAGCTCGAGCTCGACGGTCGCAGGCCGAAGATCGCCGGCTACGACAAGGGCAACTTCATCGCGCCCACGATCTTCTCCGGGGTGAAGGCCCACCACAAGGTGTACACCACGGAGATCTTCGGCCCCGTGCTGGTGATCGTGAGCGTCGACACCCTCGACGAGGCGATCGCCTTCGTGAATGCGAATCCGTTCGGCAACGGCACCGGCATCTTCACGCAGTCGGGCGCAGCGGCCCGCAAGTTCCAGAGCGAGATCGACGTGGGCCAGGTCGGGATCAACGTCCCGATCCCGGTGCCCGTCCCCTACTTCAGCTTCACCGGCTCGCGCGGCTCGAAGCTGGGCGACCTCGGCCCCTACGGCAAGCAGGTGATCCAGTTCTACACGCAGGTGAAGACGGTGACCTCGCGCTGGTTCGACGATGAGGTCGTCCACCCCGGCATCCACACGACGATCTCGCTCAAATGAAGATAGCGTTCATCGGCCTCGGCAACATGGGCAATCCCATGTGCCGCAATCTCCTCAAGCACGGGCACTCGCTCAAGGTCTACGACGTCGTTCCCGATCTCGTGAAGAAGCTGGAGAAGGAAGGCTGCGAGGTGGCCGCCTCCGCGAGCGAATGCGCCAGGGCGGTGGACGTCGTCATCACGATGCTCCCCTCCTCGCCCCACGTTCGCTCGGTGTACCTCGGCGAATACGGCGTGCTGAAGGGCGCGAAGCCAGGGACCCCGCTCATCGATTCGTCGACAATCGATCCGCTCACGTCGCGGGAAGTGGCGATGGACGCCAAGGCCAGGGGCTGCCCGATGATCGACGCCCCGGTGTCGGGCGGCGTGGGCGGAGCCGAGGCCGGCACGCTCACCTTCATGGTGGGCGGCGAAACCCACGACTACGAGGCGGCGAAGCCGATCCTGCAGGCCATGGGCAAGAACATCGTGCACTGCGGCGGCATCGGCAACGGCCAGGTGGCGAAGATCTGCAACAACATGATGCTCGCCGTGGAGATGATCGCGACCGCCGAGGGCATGACGCTCGCGGCGAAGCTCGGCATGGACCCGAAGACCTTCGCGGCCATCGTGAACACCTCGAGCGGCCGCTGCTGGAGCTCCGACACCTACAATCCATATCCCGGCGTGCTCGAGAACGTCCCCGCGTCGCGCGGCTACACGGGCGGATTCGGCGCGGACCTCATGTTGAAGGACCTCACGCTCGTCACCGACGCGGCGAAGTCCGCGAAGCAGCCGGTGCTCCTCGGGGCGCTCGCCCAGCAGGTCTACCAGAAGCACTCCAACGACGGCAACGGCGCGAAGGACTTCTCGAGCGTCATCCTGCAGTACATGAAGACGTGAAGCACGAGATCCGCGGGCACACGGCCTTCGTCACGATCGACAATCCCCCGGCCAATACGTGGACGCCGGAGAGCCTGCGTTCGCTCGAGCTGCTGCTCGCCGAGCTCAACGCCGACCGCGCGATCTACGCGATGGTGATCACCGGCAGCGGCGAGAAGTTCTTCTCCGCGGGCGCCGACCTGAAGACGTTCTCCGGCGACAAGGCGACCGCGCGCCAGTTCATCGCGCGCTTCGGCGCCGCGTTCGAGGCGCTGCAGGGCTCGCGCTTCGTCACGATCGCCGCGATGAACGGCTATGCGATGGGCGGCGGCCTCGAATGCGCGATCTCCTGCGACATCCGCATCGCCGAGGCGCACGCGCAGATGGCGCTGCCCGAGCCCGCGGTGGGGTTGCTCCCCGCCGGGTGCGGCACGCAGATGCTCCCCTGGCTCGTGGGAGAAGGCTGGGCCAAGCGCATGATCCTCACCAACGAGCGCGTGGACGCGGCCACGGCGCTTCGCATCGGCCTGGTGCAGGAAGTCGTGGACAAAGGCAGGTCGGTGGAAGCGGCCACGGCGCTCGCCGACCGGGTCGCCACGCTCTCGCCGCGCGCCGTGGAATTCTGCAAGGGCCTCATCCACAACGCGCGAAACGGCATCCCGAATCGGGCGGGGCTCGCCCTCGAGCGCGAGCGCTTCGTGGACCTCTTCGACTATCGCGATACCGCCGAGGGCGTGAACGCGTTCCTCGCGAAGCGCAAGCCCGAATGGAAGAACGACTGAGCGCGGCCGGCGGGGAGCTCCTCGCCGAGGTGCGCTCCGGGGCCGCGACCGTCACGCTGAATCGCCCCGCGGCGCTCAATGCGCTTTCCTTCGGCATGCTGCAGGGACTCGCGGCCTGGCTCGACCAATGGGAGCACGACGAGCGCGTGGGGCTCGTGGTGTTCCGCGGGGCCGGCGAGAAGGCCTTCTGCGCCGGCGGCGACGTGCGCTCCCTCTACCAGAACGTCGCGAAGGACCCCGACGGGCTGCGCGAGTTCTTCCGGGTCGAGTACGCGCTGGACCATCGCATCCACGAGTATCCGAAGACGATCGTGTCGCTCATGGACGGCATCGTCATGGGCGGGGGCATGGGCATCTCGCAGGGCACGAGCGTGCGCATCGTGGGCACGCGCACGAAGATGGCGATGCCCGAGACTGCCATCGGCCTCTTCCCCGACGTGGGCGGAAGCTATTTCCTCTCCCGCGTGCCCGGGAGCCTCGGGATGTACCTGGGCCTCGTCGGCCCCACGATCGGCGCGGCCGACGCTCTGTATTGCGGGCTCGCCGACGTCTCGACGTTCGAGATCGACGACACGCAAAGCGAGCTCGCGCCCGTGCGCGAAGCGATCGACCGGCACTTCTCGCTCTCGAGCGTTCCCGCGATCGTGGAGTCGCTTCGCGCGGAGAAGGATCCGCGCTTCGCGCGCTGGGCGTCGGCCACGCTCGACGCCATCGCCAGGCGCTCGCCCACGCTGCTTTGCGTGACGCACGAGCAGATCCGGCGCGGCGCGAAGCTGGGCCTCGGGGATTGCTTCCGCATGGAGCTGAACCTCATCTACTCCTGCTTCGAGCAGGGCGACGTGACCGAAGGCATCCGCGCGCTCCTCATCGACAAGGACAACAAGCCGCGCTGGCACCGGTCGCGCCTCGAGGACGTGACGAAGGCCGACGTGGACGCCTTCTTCGCCCCGCGCTGGACCGCGGCGCAACATCCGCTCGCATCGCTTCGATAGACAAGAGGAAACGACATGAAGCTCGTCACCTATTCGCCCCTTCCTTCCGGCAGCCCGCGCCCCGGCCTCGTGGTCGCGGGCCAGCGCATCGTGGACATTCCCGCCGCGCTGGGCGCCGGCGACGACACCGCCACGATGCTGGGCCTCATCCGCGCCGGCGCGCCGATGCTCGAGCGCCTGCGCGCGCTCGCGGCCAAGCCGCCGGCGAACGCCACGGCGTTGGCCGACGTGAAGCTGCATGCCCCGATCCCGCGCCCGGCGAAGAACGTCTTCTGCGTGGGCTGGAACTACCTCGAGCACTTCGAGGAAGGCGCCAAGAAGCTGCAGGAAAAGCGCGAGCTTCCGGTGCATCCCGTGTTCTTCAGCAAGGCGCCGACGGCGGTGACGGGCCCGTTCGATACCGTGCCTTTCGCGTCGAACGTCTCGACGTCCTATGACTGGGAAGTGGAGCTCGGGGTGATCGTCGGCACCACCGGCAAGGACATCGCCGAGGCCGATGCGATGCGCCACATCTGGGGCTACACGGTGATCAACGACGTCTCGGTGCGAGACGTGCAGCGCTATCACGGCGGCCAGTGGCACAAGGGCAAGAGCTTCGACGGCACCTGCCCCATGGGGCCGTGGATCGTCACTGCCGACGACATCGATCCCAACAACCTGCGCGTGACCTGCCGCGTGAACGGGGTGACCAAGCAGGACTCGAACACGAAGTTCCTCTACTTCAAGCTGCCGCGCCTCATCGCGGAGCTTTCCGCGGGGATGACGCTGGAAGCGGGCGACGTCATCTCGACAGGCACGCCTGAAGGCGTGGGATTCGCGCGCACGCCGCCGGAATTCATGAAGGCCGGCGACCTGCTCGAGACGGAGATCGAGGGCATCGGCGTGATGCGCAACCCCATCGGCTAGGGCTAGAATGAAGGCCAAGGGGGAGTAATGGTCACCAAGATCCAGCCCGGCCGGGCCGCCCTGGAGCGCATGCCGCTCTACCGGCTGCTGTCGGACGTCGCGATGGTCCGCGCGAGCTATGCGCGCAAGTTCGCCCTCGCGGCGTTCGTGGGCGTGATGGTCCCGCTGGCGATCTTCATCCTGTACATGCTCGTCTCGCGCACCGAGATTCGCGGGATGTACCCGGTGATCGCCGCCCTCGTGCTCGCCTGCTTCGCGGGATTCCTCGGCACCATGTGGATGGTCCGCGAGCTCCTCGTGCCAATCGACCTCACCGCCGAGACGCTTCGCGCGTACATCGACACGCGCAAGGTCCCCGACCTTCCGGTGAACTTCCCGGACCGCGCCGGGCGACTCATGGAGGGCACGCAGTACACGCTCTCGCAGCTGAACGAGACCATCAACCGCCTGGAGCGGGTCTCCGACACCGACGACCTCACCGGAATCTACAACCGCCGCGCGGGCGAAAAGCGCCTGTCGGAGGAAGTCGCTCGCGCCGAGCGCGACCTGCAGTCCTTCCAGCTCGCGTTCTTCGACATCGACCGCTTCAAGGAGATCAACGACGAACGCGGCCACAGCGCGGGCGACGCGGTGATCTCCCACGTGGCCGCGCTGCTGCAGCTGAACACCCGGCGCGGGGACTGGGTGGCGCGCTGGGGCGGCGACGAATTCGTCGTGGGCCTGCACCGCAACCGCGCGCTCAAGATGGTGATGGAGCGCATCGTGAAGGCCATCGAGAGCACGCCATGCGAGATCTCGCCGGGCGTGGAGACGCGCGTGTCCATCAGCTGCGGCGTGGCGGAGTATCGCTTCGGCGACGGGCCTGCGGGCATCCTCGCCGACGCCGACAAGGCGATGTACGCGGCCAAGGAGCTCTC
>DATJVS010000086.1:0-5901 GCA_035501715.1 Usitatibacter sp. | reverse complement strand
GCTGCGCGATGAGCTCCAGGCGCGCGTGCAGATCGCGGGCGTCAAGGTGGACGAGGCCAAGATCACGCACCTCGCCTACGCGCCCGAGATCGCCGGCGCGATGCTGCGCCGACAGCAGGCCGAGGCGGTGATCGCCGCGCGCAGCAAGATCGTGAGCGGCGCCGTGTCCATGGTCGAGATGGCGATCCACGGGCTTTCGGAGAAGAACGTCGTGGCCCTGGACGACGAACGAAAGGCCGCGATGGTGTCGAACCTGATGGTGGTGCTGTGCTCCGACCACGATACGCAGCCGATCGTCAACACGGGGACGCTCTACAACTGACGCGGCGATGAGCGAACGCAAGGCCTACCTCCTGCGCATCGATCCCGAGGTCTGGGAGCAGGTCGAGCGCCTCGCGCAAGCGGAGCTGCGGTCGGTGAACGGGCAGGTCGAATACCTCCTGCGCGAAGCGCTCGCGCGCCGCGGCGTCCCCGCCGCGGGGCAGGCGAAGAAGCCGCGCCGGAACTAGAAGGGAGAATCGCAATGAAAGCCATGAAGCCGATCCTGATGATGATCACAGCCGTGGGCATCACGGTGGCGACGCTGCCGCGCGCGGCGGAGGAGGAGATCGACACGGTGCCCGCCACCAAGGCCGCGCTCGCCTGGCTCGCCATCGTCGATGCCGGGCACTACGGGCAAAGCTGGGAATCGACGGCCGAAGTGTTCCGCGCGGGCGTGACCAAGCCGCAGTGGGAGGCCCTGGTCGCTTCCGTGCGGGGAAAGGTGGGCGGCGTGCAGCTGCGCAAGGTGACCTCGGTGCAGTTCGTGCGCGACCTTCCCAAGGCTCCGCCGGGCGAGTACGTCGTGATCCAGTACGCCACGCGCTTCGACAACGGCCAGTTCAACGAGACTGTGACGCCGATGCACGAGAAGGACGGCTCGTGGAAGGTCGCGGGGTACTACATCAAGTGAGGCTTCGCGCCGGCGCGGCGGCGATCGTCGCGTTCGCGGCGATCCTTTCCCTGGCGGCGCCTCGCGCACGCGCGGGCGAGCTCGATACCGCTCCGGCCGTGCTCGCCGCGCAAAGCTGGCTCGCCTCCGTGGATGCGGGCCGCTACGACGATGCCTGGGAGGACGCGGCCGATGGATTGCACGTCGGCACGACGCGCGACCAATGGGAAAAGGGCGTGCGGCGCATGCGCGATGCGGGCGGAGCCCTCGTGAGCCGGCGCGTGGTGAGCGGCAAGTACACCAAGTCCTCGTACAACGATCCGGGCTCGTTCGCCGAGATCCGCTTCCAGACGCGCTTCGAGAAGCGGCCCGCGGCGCACGAAACGGTGAGCGTGATCCTGGGCTTCGACGGCTCGTGGAGGGTGTCGAGCTACCGCGTCAGGTAGCGGCGGCTTCCTCGGGTGGCTTCACGCGGCGGAATTCGCGCCACAGGAACACGTCGTAGGAAAGCTTCGTGAACGCGGCCACCACGAGCGGCAGGCCGAGCCCGCCTGCCTGCATGAGCAATCCCGCGAGCACGGGCGCGGCCGCCCATCCGCCCGAGCGCACGAGCGAGGTGATTCCCGCCGCCGCGAGCCGCTCCTCGGGGCGCACCACCGCCATCACGTAGCTCTGGCGCGTCGGCACGTCCATCTCGTTCAGGCCCTCGCGCAGCAGGAAGAGCAACGCCGCCACCGCGAACTGGTCCGAGGCCACGATCGTGAAGAGCAGCAGGCTCGACGGGACGTGGGTGTAGATCATGGTGTTCACGAGGCCGATGCGCTTCGCGAGCCACGCGGCCACCAGGTGCGAGCAGGCCGACAGCACGCGGCCCGCGGCGAAGAGGATCGCCACCTCGGCGGCGGGAAGGGCGAAGCGCTCGGCGAAGAAGTAGGCGAGGATCGCCGAGCCCACGAAGCCGCCGCCGAACGCGTCGAGGAGGAAGAGCGCCGAGATCTTCGTGACGATGGGGCGGCTCTGGGGCGAGAGGTTCGTGAGCGCCACGGGCGCGGCGCCCTCCACGCGCGAGGGAACGCGCGAGTAGAGGACCGCGGCCGCGGCATAGAGCACGCCGAATACCGCGATGGAGGCGCGCATGGCCGCGAGCGCGTCCAGTCCCGCCGAATGCTCGAGCAGCGTTGGCAGCGCCGCGATCACGCCGCCGGCGGCGTAGCCGGCGTCGAGCAGCACGTTGTACCAGGCGAAGACGCGCGTGCGATCGAGGTCCGTCGTGGTCGCGGGAAAGATCGCCTGCTCGATGATGGGAATCGCGCCGCGGTCGCGCCCGTTCACGTTGAACATGCCGACGAACGCGGCCACGGCGATGAGCGTGAAGGAATCCGTCGCGAGCATGAGCGCGCAGCCCACCACCGGCAGCGTGGAAAGCGCGACGAGCATCGCGCGCTGCGAGGTGCGCGGGCCCAGCCAGAGCGTGAGGAGTGCGGCGAGTGCCGCGCCCCAGAGCGCGCACGACAGGATCACGCCGATCTGCACGGCCGACATGCCCAGGCGCGCGGCGTAGAGGCCGATCAGCACCGCCATGAGCCCCACGCCGAGCGCGCGCAGGAACGCGGCGGCGTAGAGGATGCGGCGCTGCCGCAGTGCCTCCCGCGGCGTCATGGCGCGCGCAGGAATCCCAGCGTCTCGACCGTGGGCCGCGTGGGCCGGTACTCCGCCGCGACCCAGCCGTCGTAGCCCAGCTCGTCGATGAGCGCGAAAAGCGGCGCGAAGTCGATGCGTCCCGAGCCGGGCTCGCCGCGCCCCGGGACATCGGCGAACTGCACGTGGCGGATGGCGGCACGGCACTCGCGGAGGATCGCGGCCGGATCGTCGCCCATCATCGCCGTGTGGTAGAGGTCGCACTGCAGGAAGAGGTTGTCGGCGCCCACCTCTTCGATGAGCGCCACGGCCTCGGGCGAGCGTGTGACGAAGAAGCCGGGGACGTCGCGGTCGTTGATGGGCTCGACCACGAGGTCGAGGCCCGCGGCCTTGAATTCCCGCGCGGCGAACCTCAGGTTCGCGATGAGGGTCGCGCGAAAGGCGCCGCGGGCGTCGGCGTCCGTGGCGGTTCCGCAGATGCAGTTCAGCTTCGGCACGCCGAGGGCATGTGCGTATTCGATGCCCTTCGCCACGCTGGCGCGGAATTCCGCCTCCCGCCCGGGGCGGCACGCGATCCCGAAGTCGCCCTTCGCGCGCTCGCCCATGGGCAGGTTCACGAGGATGCACTCGAGGCCGTTGGCGCGAAGCCGCGCGGCGAGCTCTGGCGCGGGATAGGCGTAGGGTTGCGAATACTCGACCGCGCGGAAGCCCGCGGAGCGCGCGGCGTCGAAGCGGTCGAGGAAGTCGTGCTCCGTGAAGAGGAAACCGAGGTTCGCGGCGAAACGTGGCATCGCTTGTTACTATACCGAAGGACATGAAAGACCCGACCGCGGCGGTGCCGCACGGCGAGATCTCCGTGCTCAAGCGCCTGCTGCCCTACCTCTTCGAGTTCAAGGGGCGCGTGCTGCTGGCGCTCGCGTTCCTGGTGTGCGCGAAGCTCGCCAACATCGCGGTGCCCCTCGTGATGAAGCGCATCGTCGACGGCCTTTCGGGCGACAAGGCGCTGCTCGCGGTGCCCGTGGCGGCGCTTCTCGCCTACGGGATCCTGCGGCTCTCGTCGACGGCATTCAACGAGCTTCGCGACATCGTGTTCGTGAAGGTGGCCCAGCGCTCCATGCGGCGCATCGCGCTGGAGGTCTTCCATCACCTGCACGCGCTGTCGCTGCGTTTCCACCTCGAGCGGCAGACGGGCGGCCTCACGCGCGACATCGAGCGCGGCACGCGGGGGATCTCGACGCTGCTTTCGTACACGGTGTTCAGCGTGCTGCCGACGCTGCTGGAGATCGCGCTCGTCACGGGCTTCCTCATCTACAAGTTCGACGTGTGGTTCGGCGTGATCGCGATGGCGGCGGTGGCCCTCTACGTGGCGCTCACCTTCGTGATCTCCGAATGGCGAACGGCCCACCGGCGGCGCACCAACGAGCTCGACTCGAAGGCCAACACGCGCGCCGTCGATTCGCTGCTCAACTACGAGACGGTCAAGTATTTCGGCAACGAAGGCTTCGAGGCGCGGCGCTACGACCGCAACCTCGAGAGCTACGAGCGCGCCGTGGTGACGAGCGAGGCCTCGCTCGGCCTGCTCAACGTCACGCAGGCCCTGGTGATCGCGCTCGCCGTGTCTCTGCTCATGTGGCGCGCCGCCGACGGCATCGTTCACGCGCACCTTACGCTGGGCGACCTGGTGATGGTGAACGCGCTGCTCATCCAGCTCTACATCCCGCTCAACTTCCTGGGCGTGATGTACCGCGAGATCAAGCAGGCGGTGGTGGACATGGAGAAGATGTTCCGGCTGCTTGCCGAGAACCGCGAGGTCGAGGACAAGCCCGGCGCGCCCGCGCTCGCGGTGCGCGGCGGCGCCGTGCGATTCGAGCACGTGGACTTCAGCTACGACGGCGTGCGCCCGATCCTGAAGGACGTGACCTTCGAGATTCCCGCGGGCCGGAAGGTGGCGGTGGTGGGATCGAGCGGCTCGGGCAAGTCCACCCTCGCGCGCCTGCTCTTCCGCTTCTACGACGTGAACGCGGGGCGCATCACGATCGACGGCCAGGACATCCGCGACGTGCAGCAGGCCACGGTGCGCGCGGCCCTGGGCGTGGTGCCCCAGGATACGGTGCTCTTCAACGACACCATCTTCTACAACGTCTCCTACGGCCGGCCCGGCGCTTCGCGCGAGGAGGTGGAGGAGGCGGCGCGCGTGGCGCACATCGCGGATTTCATCGCGCGCCTGCCCGATCGGTGGGAGACCAGCGTGGGCGAGCGGGGCCTGAAGCTCTCGGGCGGCGAGAAGCAACGCGTGTCGATCGCGCGCACGGTGCTCAAGAATCCGCCGATCCTCATCTTCGACGAGGCCACCTCGGCGCTCGACTCGCGCACGGAGAAGTCGATCCAGGCCGAGCTCGCCGAAATCTCGCGCGACCGCACGACGCTCGTGATCGCGCACCGGCTGTCCACGATCGTCGATGCCGACGAGATCCTCGTGCTCGACCACGGCAGCCTCGTCGAGCGCGGCACCTTCCGCGAGCTCCTCGCGGCGAACGGGCGCTTCGCCGAGATGTGGAAGCTGCAGCAGCAAGAGAAGGTGGAGCTAGAGGAAGTCGCGTAGCGCGGCGAGCGTTTCGCGCGGAGCCTCGGTCATCATCGAGTGCCCGGCGTCGATCGCCACGAACCTCGCACCGGGGATCTCCGCGGCGAGCGCCTTGCCCGCCTTGAAGAGCGTCATCTGGTCGCGCCTTCCCGCGAGCACGAGCGTGGGCGTGGCCATGGCGCGCACGGCGTCCATCGACGGGCGATAGGCGTTGCAGGCCGTGAGGTCGGCGAGCAGCACGCCCGGGCGCGAGCGGTCGTTGAGACTGCGGCTCGCTCCCAGCAGCGTCGTTCCAGGCACCGCGCTTTGCGTAAGCTGCGAGTTGCGCACGTGTCCCCACACAGCTTCCATGTCGAAGGCGGTGGGCGGATCGTCGCGCGCCGCCGCGAGGAACCCTTCGCCCACCGGCATCGGGGCCGACGTGCCGACGAGCGCCAGCTTCGAGACGCGCCCGGGCGCCACGAGAGCGGCCTCGAGCGTGACGAGCGATCCCATGCTGTGGCCCACGAGCGCGGCCTTCCCGATCCCCGCCGCGTCGAGGAGCGCCACGAGCCACGCGCTCCATTCCCCGATCGTGGCGCGCACGAGCCCCGGGCTTCGGCCATGAGCCGGCAGGTCCACGGCGAGCGCGTTGAATCCGTGGTGCGCGAAGTAGCGCGACTGCCATTGCCACACGCTGTGGTCGAAGGCCGCGCCGTGCACGAAGACGATGGTGGGCTGCGCGGGATCGAAATCGCGCGAGCCGGTA
>DATJVS010000085.1:0-2611 GCA_035501715.1 Usitatibacter sp. | reverse complement strand
TTCGAGTCGAACGTGCGCTCGGCCTCGGTCGTGGGCATGGTGGGCGCGGGCGGCATCGGCGTCGTGCTCTTCGAGGCGATCCGATCGTTCCAGTACGCGCAGACCTGCGCGGTGATCATCATCGTCATCGTGTTCGTCACTTCCATAGACCTCGTCTCGGCCAGGATCCGCGAGCGTTTCATCTGATGCGGGCCTGGCGCTACCGCAACCCCGTCGCGGTGCATTTCGGCTGGGGCGTGCTCGAGGAGCTGCCGCGCGTCCTCGACGGGCGCGACGCCGTGCTCGTCACGTTTCCGCAAGCCCGCCAAGCCGGCCTCGAGGCCCGGCTGCGTTCCCTTCTGGGGTCGAAGCTTCGCGAGGTCGTCGGCGACGTGGAGCCCAATCCCGAGGTCTCGTGGTTCGCGTCGCGCTACGCGGCCTTCTGGAAGCGCAATGCCGGTTGTGCGCTGCTCGCCGTGGGCGGCGGCAGCGCCATCGACACGGCGAAGCTCCTTCAGGTCGCCACGAAGGAGGGCACATTCGAGAGCTTGCGCGCGGTGCTCGCATCGGGAGGGCAGCCCGAGGTGGCGGCGGCCTTCCCGCTGATCGCGATGCCGACGACGGCGGGGACCGGGAGCGAAGTGACGCCCTGGGCGACGCTCTGGGACCGCAGCTCGGCCGCGCCGAGGAAATACTCGCTGCATACCGAGCGCACCTGGCCCGAGGCGGCGCTGGTCGATCCCTCGCTTGCGCTTTCGGCGCCCGCGGCGGTCACGCGCAACAGCGCGCTCGACGCGCTTTCCCATTCGCTCGAGTCCATCTGGAACGTGAACTCGAACCCGGTCTCGGACACGCTCGCCGTGGAGGCGGCACGCACGGTGATCGCGACCCTGCCGGGCCTGCTCGCCGATCCGGCCGATCGGAGGCTGCGCACGTCGATGTCGCGGGCCAGCACGACGGCCGGCCTCGCCTTCAGCAACACGCGCACCGCGCTCGCGCACTCGATCTCCTACGAGATGACGCTGCGCCACGGGCTGCCCCACGGGCTCGCGTGCTCGTTCACTTTGCCGCTCGTGTGGAAGCTCGCCGCGGGCGTGGACGCGGGTCGCGACGCCGTCCTCGCGCGCGTCTTCGGTGCCGAGGTCGAGCGGCCGTGGGCGAAGCTTGCCGCGTTCATGCGCGAGGTCGGCGTCGAGACCGATTTTTCGGCCTATGGCGTGGGCGTGGAGGAGGCGCGCCGGATGATCGAGCTCGCCCTCGGCGGCGCGCGCGGGAAGAACTTCGTGAACCCGTCGCCGAGGCTCGACCCCTCCATCGCCTGAGATAGAATCGGGCCTCGCTCGGAGGCTTTCATGATCCTCGGCAACGACCCGATCCTGCTCACCCCCGGCCCGCTCACGACCTCGCTCGAGACGAAGCAGGCGATGCTGCGCGACTGGGGCTCGTGGGACGCGGCGTTCAACGCGATCACCACGTCGATCCGCCAGGACCTGGTGGCCATCGTGAAGGGCGAGGGCACCCACGAATGCGTTCCCCTGCAGGGCAGCGGGACGTTTTCCGTCGAGGCCGCGCTCTCCAACATCGTTCCCCGTGGCGGCAAGGTGCTCGTGCCGCAGAACGGCGCCTACTGCCAGCGCATCGTGAAGATCCTCAAGTACCTCGGCCGCGCCTGCACGGCGATCGACATGCCCGAGGACAAGCATCCCACCGCGGCGATGATCGAGGCGGCGTTCAAGGCCGATCCCGCGATCACGCACGTGGCGCAGGTGCACCTGGAGACCGGCGTGGGGATGTTGAATCCCCTCGAAGAAATCGCCGCGGCGTGCCAGCGCCACGGCAAGGGGCTCATCGTCGACGCCATGAGCGCGTTCGGCGCGGTGGAGATCGACCTGTCGCGTACGCCCATCGACGCGCTCGTGGCCGCCTCGGGCAAGTGCATCGAGGGCCCGCCCGGCATGGGGTTCGTGATCGCGCGCCGCTCGGTACTCGAAGGCTGCCAGGGCAACTCGCACTCGCTCGCGATGGATCTGCACGACCAGTGGACCTACATGCAGCGCACGGCGCAATGGCGTTTCACGCCGCCCACGCACGTAGTCGCGGCCTTCCGGTCCGCCCTCGACCAGTTCATGGCCGAGGGCGGCACTGCCGCGCGCGGCGCGCGCTATCGCGCCAATTGCGAGACGCTCCTCGAGGGCATGGCGGCGCTGGGCTTCAAGTCCTTCGTGCCCCGCAACGTGCAGGCGCCCGTGATCGCGACGTTCCATGCGCCCGCGGATCCCGCGTACGACTTCAGGAGGTTCTACGATCAGGTCCGCTCGCGCGGCTACATCCTCTATCCGGGCAAGCTCACGCAGGCGGAGACCTTTCGCGTGGGCTGCATCGGCGCCATCGACGCGAACGAGATGAGAAACGTTGTTTCGGCGGTGGCCGAGACGCTCAAGGACATGGGCATCCACGAGGTCGCGCCGCGCGCGGCGGCCGCCGCCTGATCGTTTCCCGCCGGTAATCGCACGGCCGGTGGGAGGCCGTGCGGCTCTTCAGTATCATCCGGACAAACCAAGGAGGAGGAGCTTTCCCGGATGGGCCAGGCGGTCGGCGTGCTCTTCGACGGCATCGCCTATGGAAGCCTGCT
>DATJVS010000084.1:0-10376 GCA_035501715.1 Usitatibacter sp. | reverse complement strand
GAAGTGCTTGTAGAAGAGGGTGAGCAGCAGCGTCTGGATGTGCGCGCCGTCCACGTCCGCGTCGGCCATGACGATCACCTTGCCGTAGCGCAGGTTCTCGAGGACGGCATCGGGGGCGCCCGGATCGTGCGGATCGATGCCCAGGGCCACGGCGATGTCGTGCACCTCGGTGTTCGCGTAGAGCTCGGTGGCCGCGACTTCGAAGGTGTTGAGCACCTTGCCCTTCAGCGGAAGGATCGCCTGGTACTGGCGATCGCGCCCCTGCTTGGCGGAACCTCCGGCAGAATCGCCTTCCACGAGGAAGACCTCGTTGCGCGTCGTGTCCTGCGACTCGCAGTCCGTGAGCTTGCCCGGCAGCACGGCCACGCCCGAGGTCTTGCGCTTCTCGACCACTTTCGCGGCCTTCTGCCGCGCGGCCGCCGCGCTGATGGCGAGCTGCGCGATCTTCTTGCCTTCCTCGACGTTGCTGTTGAGCCAGGCGTCGAGCGGATCCTTCACGCGCGAGGCGATGAGCTTCACGGCCTCGCGCGACGAGAGGCGCTCCTTGGTCTGCCCCTGGAACTGCGGATCGAGCAGGCGCGCCGAGAGCACGTAGCGAAGCGGCTTCCAGACGTCTTCCGATTGGAGCGTGACGCCGCGCGTGGTGAGCTCGTGGTGCTCGCAGAATTCCTTGACCGATTCGTATACGGCCTGGCGCAGCCCCGCTTCGTGCGTGCCGCCCAGCGACGTGGGGATGAGGTTCACGAACGACTCGCCTTCGCCGCCGGCCTCGGCCCAGGCGAGCGCCCACGACGCGCCTTCGCCCTCGGCGTACTGCGGGTCCTCTGCGCCGACGTACGACTCGTGCGAGAAGACGGGGCTCACGTATCCATCGAGGCCTTCGAGCCGCTCCTGCAGGTACGCGCTGAGCCCGCCTTCGTACTTCCACGTGACCTTCTTGTCCTTGCCCGACTCGTCGGTGAGCGAGACCTCGAGGCCCGGGAGGAGCACGGCCTTGGCGCGAAGCAGCAGCTCGAGGTCCGAGCGCTTCACCTTGGGCGAATCGAAGTACTGCGGATCGGGCCACGCGCGAACGATGGTCCCGGTGTCGCGCGGCGTGGTCTTGCCGGTCTTCTTGAGCTTCGAGACCGTCTCGCCGCCCGCGAACGCGATCTCGTGGACCTCGCCGTCGCGCTTCACCTTCACTTCCATGCGCTTCGAGAGGGCATTCGTGACCGACACGCCGACACCATGCAGGCCGCCGGAGAACGCGTAGGCGCCGCCGCCTTTCTTGTCGAACTTGCCGCCGGCGTGCAGGCGCGTGTAGACGACCTCGACCGTGGGCGCCTTCTCGACCGGATGCGGGCCCACCGGGATGCCGCGGCCGTCGTCGGCGACGGTCACGGACCCATCGGCGTGCATCGTTACATCGACGTGCTTCGCGAAGCCCGCGAGCGCCTCGTCGGCGGCATTGTCGATCATCTCCTGGACGATGTGCAGCGGCGAGTCGGTGCGCGTGTACATGCCCGGGCGGGCGCGCACAGGCTCCAGGCCCTTGAGGACCTTGATGGATTGTTCGTCGTATTTCATGGGATTCTAGTTGCCGAGGACTACCAGGTGTTCCTTCTTCGCTCCGGCCACGGATGTTAGAGGAATTTCCGTGTCGAAAGTAACCAGGCGGCATCCATGGGCGACGGCCGTGCATAGCAGGACTGCGTCGGTCGATTGAATGGCGCGCGTGGTCTTCCACCGGATGTTACATTCAGCGGGCGCGGGGATGCCGAGGTAACGATGGCCCTTGCGGGTAAGTCCTTCGAGCTGCCCCGCGACCTCTTCGGTCCCGACGGGCTTGTAGTAGCCCTTGCCGCTCATGACCCGGATTGCGCCGAGCTGGGTGATGGCGCAAGTTGCGAACCCGTGCGCAAGGTTCTCGGCCCGGCCCAGCCAGGCGAGGATCTTCGCATGGTGGACGTGCTCTTCGTCGAGCAGCGCGATGAGCGCATTGACGTCGAGGAGGGCGCGCATCAGAGGCCCGCATCCTCGAGGAGCTTCGCCACCAGCTCGTCGGTGACCTTGCCGCCCTCCTTGCTGCGCTTGCGCACGAAGTGCGCGTACTCCGGCAGCTCGGGGCCGCGCTCGATCAGCACCTTGCCCGGCGCGAGGACCGTGACGTTGATGGGATCGCCCGGCCGGATGCCGGCGTCGGCCGGAAGGCGTGCCGCCGCCGAGCGGCCGTTGGAGAATGCGGTTTTCGAGGCCATGGTATATATCCAAGTATATACCAATGGCGGTGCGCGGCTAGCCCCAGACCTCTTTCGCGATCTCCACGATCAGCCGAATCTTGTTCGATTGCGCCTCGACGGCGATGTCGTTGCCGTGCACCGTCGAAGAGAAGCCACATTGGGGCGAAAGGCAGAACTGGTCCAGCGGCGCGTACTTCGCCGCCTCGTCGATGCGCCGCTTGATCGCGTCCTTCGACTCGACCTCGCCCAGCTTCGTGGTGACGAGTCCCAGCACCATCGTCTTGTTCTTCGGCAGGAAGCGAAGCGGCCGGAAGTCGCCCGAGCGCTCGTCGTCGTACTCGAGGAAGTAGCCGTCGACGTTGAGCTCGTTGAAGAGCACTTCGGCCACGGGCTCGTAGCCGCCTTCGGCGACCCACGCGCTCTTGAAGTTGCCGCGGCACAGGTGCGTGCAGATCGTCATGCCCGCGGGCTTGTCCCGGATTGCTTCGTTGATGAGGTGCGCGTAGTCGCGCGGGAGATGGTCGGGATCGAGCCCGCGCCCCTTCGCCGCCTCGCGCATCTTCGGATCGCATAGATACGCGAGATTGGTGTCGTCCAGCTGCAGGTAGGTGCAGCCCGCATCGGCGAGGGACTTGATCTCGTCGCGGTACGCGGCGGCGACATCGGCGAAGAAATCGTCCATGTCGGGATACGCGTCGATGCTGATGCCGGCGCGCGCGCCGCGGAAGTGCAGCATCGTGGGCGAGGGGATCGTCACCTTCGGCGTCTTCTTCGTGACGGACTTGAGGAACTTGAAGTCCTCGAGCTGGATGGGCTTGCCGTGCTTCACCTTGCCGGTCACCTTGAGCACGGGCGGCGCGAACCCCACGTCGCCGGTCTTCGTGTGGAACTGCGAGGTGAATCCTGCATGCGTCTCCACGCCGTCGAGCTGCTCGAGGAAGTCGATGTGGAAGTACGTGCGGCGGAACTCTCCGTCGGTGATGCCCTGGAGGCCCAGGTCCTCCTGGTACTTCACGATGCCGCGGATCGCTTCGTCCTCGGCCTTGCGCAGGTCCGCCTTGGTGATCTCGCCCTTGGCGGCGCGCTCGCGCGCGTCCAGCAGCGCCTTGGGGCGAAGGAAGCTGCCGACGTGGTCCGCGCGGAAGGGCGGCCTTGTGCGTTGTGCCATGTGGTTCCTAGATGGGTTTTACTTGCGGGAGCTTGTCGATCTCGATGTTCCAGAGATGCCCATCCTTCTGCTCGCAGCGGCGGATGTACACGTCCTGGATCACGTCGCGCATCTCAGGATCGATTGTCATCTTGCCGCGGGGGCTCATCCACGACATGCCCTTCATGGCATCGACGAGCTTCTCGCCGTCCGTGGTGTTGGCTTTCCTGAGCGACTCGTAGATGAGGTGCATGCCGTCGTATCCGCCCACGGACATGAAGTTGGGGCGGAAGTTGTTGGCCTTCATGAAGCTCGAGACGTACTCCTTGTTCTCGGGCGAGTCGTGCGCCGCCGAATAGTGGTGCGAGCTCGTGATGCCGAGCGCGGGCGCGCCGATGGCTTCCAGCAGGTCGTCGTCCAGCACGTCGCCGGTGCAGATCAGCTTGATGCCCGCTTCCTTGAGCCCGCGGTCGGCGAACTGCTTCATCACCGCAGCGCCTTCGCCCGAGGGCACGAAGAGGAAGAGCGCGTCGGGCTTCTGGTCCTTGGCGCGCTGGAGGAACGGCGCGTAGTCGGGGTTGCGCAGCGGCGTGCGCACCGACTCCACGATCGTGCCGCCCTTGTCCGTGAAATGCTTCACGAACACCTTCTCGCAATCGAGGCCGGGCGCGTAGTCGGTGACCATCGTCACCACCTTCTTGATACCTTGCTTCGCGCCCCAGTCGGCGATGGGCCACGTGATCTGCGGAACGGTGAAGCCCGAGCGCACGATGAAGGGCGAGCGCTGCGGGATGATGCCCGTGGCGGCGCACGTGACGATCATCGGGACCTTCGCTTCGGTCGCGACGGGCGCGGTGGCGAGCGCGAGCGGCGTGAGGCCGAAGCCCGCGATGAACGTCGCCTTGTCGCGCGAGATGAGCTCCTGCGCGAGGCGCTTGGTGGTGTCCGGCGTCGAGGTGTCGTCGCGCACGAGCAGCTCGATCTTCTCGCCGCCCACCGTGTCGCCGTGCCTGGCCATGTAGAGGCGCACCGCCGCTTCGACCTGGCGCCCGGTGGACGCGAACGGCCCCGTGAGCGGAAGGATCAGTCCCACGCGCACCGGATCGGCGGCGCGCGCGGTGAAGGGCATGAGCGCCGCCGCGGCCGCCGCGGCGGAACCCTGCAGGAATTGGCGGCGCGAACGGTTGGGTTGGCTCTGTCTTGTCATTTTGATTCTCCTCCCGGGGAATTGACGGCCAGAGCGCAACTATAATCCATCCTCCGCGCGTCCCGGCGCGGGGCAAAACGCTTTTCCGTGCGATTAACGGACCTCGACGCTCTCGCGCGTCCAGGCGCGCGCCTGTCCGCTCAGGCTGAATCCCACGCCGGGGCGATCGGGCACCTTCATGCGCCCGCCGGCGAGCTCGAGGCGCTCGTTGAAGAGCGGCTCCAGCCAGTCGAAGTGCTCGAGCCACGGCTCGCGCGGATAGGCCGCCGCGAGGTGCACGTGGATCTCCATCGCGAAGTGCGGCGCGAGCTTGAGGCCCTTGTGGTCGGCAAGCGCGAGGATCTGCATGAAGGGCGTGACGCCGCCCACGCGCGGGCAGTCGGGCTGCACGAAGTCGCACGCACCCGAATTGATGAGGTGCGCGTGCTCGTAGTAGCTCGTGAGCATCTCGCCCGTGGCCACGGGCGTGTCGAGCATCGCGGCCAGCTCGGCGTGCCCTTCGTTGTCCCACGCGTCCAGGGGCTCCTCGATCCACACGAGGCCGAACTGCTCGAGCGCGCGTCCCATGCGATGCGCCGCGGGGCGGTCCCACTGCTGGTTCGCATCCACCATGAGCGGGAAGCCGTCGCCCAGGCGCTTGCGCACCGCGCTCACGCGCCGCAGGTCTTCCGCGGGATCGGGATGCCCCACCTTGATCTTGATGCCGCCAATGCCGCGTTCCCGCAGCTTGTCCACGCTTTCGAGCACTTCCTCGAGGGGAGAAGATAGGAACCCGCCCGACGTGTTGTAGCACTGCACCGATTCGCGATGCGATCCGAGGAGCTTCGCGAGCGGCAGATTCGCGCGCTTCGCCTTCATGTCCCAGAGTGCGACGTCGAACGGGGCGATCGCCTGGACGGCCATGCCGCTTCGCCCCATGGAGGCGCCCGCCCAGAGCAGCTTCGTGAAGAGGCGCTGCGGATCGTTGGGATCCTCGCCGATGAGATTCGGGGCGATCTCCTTCGCATGCGCGTACATGCCCGGGCCGCCCGCGCGCTTCGAATAGCCGAAGCCCAGCCCCGAGTGCCCGTCGCGGCTGTCGATCTCGGCGAAGACGAAGGCCACCTCGGTGAGCGGCTTCTGGCGGCCCGTGAGCACCTTCGCGTCGCTGATCGGCGTTTTCAGCGGGAGGTATGCGAGCGAAATCCTGATGCGTTCGATGCGATCGGCCATGCGGGCAAGCATACCGCATGGCATCATCGCGGAAACATACGGAGGGGTCCGGATGGCAAGCTCGCCTCGCTTGAGGCCCGAGCAGCTTCGCAGTTACCGCTGGTTCGGGCGCGAGAGCATGCGCACGTTCAACCACCGCTCGCGCATGGCGCAGCTCGGGCACGAGGAGAGCGACTATCGCGGCAAGCCCGTGATCGCGATCCTCAACACCTGGAGCGACATCAACCCCTGTCACAGCCACTTCCGCCAGCGCGTCGAGGACATCAAGCGCGGCGTGTGGCAGGCGGGCGGCTTCCCGCTCGAGATGCCCGCGATCTCGCTCGCCGAGCCTTTCCAGAAACCGAGCCCGCTCATGTACCGCAACCTCCTCGCGATGGAGGCCGAGGAGCTGATGCGCTCGTATCCCGTCGATGGCGCGGTGCTCATGGGCGGATGCGACAAGACGACGCCGGGCCTGATCATGGGCGCGACCTCGATGGACCTTCCGGCGATCTTCATGCCCGCGGGACCGATGCTCAAGGGCAACGCATCGGGCAAGACGCTGGGCTCGGGCAGCGACATGTTCAAGGGCTGGCAGGAGCTTCGCGCCGGAACCATCGACCACGATGAGTGGGAGGAGCTGCTCTCCGGCATCGCGCGCTCGCCGGGACATTGCATGGTGATGGGCACGGCTTCCACGATGACGAGCGCCGCCGAAGCGCTGGGCCTCACGCTGCCGGGCGCAGCATCGATTCCCGCGCCGGACTCGCGCCACGCGCAGATGGCCGCGCACACGGGGCGCCGCATCGTCGAGATGGTCTGGGAGGACCTGCGCCCATCGAAGATCCTCACCGACGATGCGTTCGACAACGCGGTGACGACCGTGCTGGCCCTCGGCGGATCGACCAATGCACTGGTGCACCTGATCGCCATGGCGCGCCGCGCCGGCTGCAGGCTCGACCTCGATCGCTTCGATGAGCTCGCGCGAACCACGCCGCTCATCGCGAACCTGCGTCCGGCCGGCAAGTATCTGATGGAGGATTTCTACTACGCGGGCGGCATTCGCGCGATGCTCGAATGCATCCGCGACAAGCTGCACGTGACGTCGCTCACTGTGAACGGCAAGACACTCGGCGAGAACATCGTGGGCGCCCGCGTCTTCGACGACGACGTGATCCGCCCGCGCGACCAGGCGCTCTACCAGGACGGAAGCCTCGCCGTGTTGCGCGGAAACCTTTGTCCCGACGGCGCGGTGATCAAGCCCGCGGCCGCCGAGGCGCGGCTGCATCGCCACAAGGGCAGGGCCGTGGTCTTCGAAGACCACCACGATCTATCGGCGCGCATCGACGATCCCGCGCTCGACGTCGATGCCGACAGCGTCCTCGTCCTGAAGAATGCCGGCCCGCTGGGCGGGCCCGGGATGCCCGAGTGGGGGCAACTGCCGATCCCGAAGAAGCTGCTCCAGAAGGGCGTGAAGGACATGGTGCGCATTTCCGATGCGCGCATGAGCGGCACGAGCTTCGGCGCGTGCGTGCTGCACGTGGCGCCGGAGTCCTTCGTGGGAGGACCGCTCGCGCTGGTGCAGGACGGGGACGTGATCGAGCTCGATATCCCCGGCCGAACGCTCGACGTGCGGATTTCCTCCGACGAGATGGCACGCCGCCGCGCCCTGTGGAAGGCGCCTGCGCCGCGCTATTCGCGGGGCTACGGCGCCATCTTCACGCAGAACGTGACGCAGGCGAACGAGGGCTGCGATTTCGCCGTGCTCGCGCGGCGCGACCCCGTGGCCGAGCCCGACATCTTCTAAGTTTCCGGAGAGGCGAATCGATGTCCGCTCCCCGAGTGAAATCGCTTCGCGTGGTGCCCGTCGCGGGGCACGACAGCATGCTCATGAACCTGAGCGGCGCGCACGCCCCGTTCTTCACCCGCAACGTGGTGATCGTCACGGACGAGGCGGGAAACACGGGCCTGGGTGAAGTGCCCGGCGGCGAGAAGATCCGGCAGACCCTCGAGGACTCGCGAGCGCTCGTGGAAGGCGCGCGAATCGGAACGCACAATGCCGTGCTTGCGCAGATGCGCTCGCGCTTCGGCGATCGCGACGCCGGCGGGCGCGGCCAGCAGACGTTCGACCTGCGCACGACGATCCACGCGATGACCGCCATCGAGTCGGCGATGCTCGATCTTCTCGGGCGGCACCTCGGCACGCCGGTGGCCGACCTGCTGGGCGAAGGCCGCCAGCGCGATCGCGTCGAGGTCCTGGGCTATCTCTTCTTCGTGGGCGACCGCACCCGTACGACGCTGCCGTATCGCGCGGAACCCGGCGCGCGCGACGGGTGGACGCGCCTTCGCAACGAGGAGGCCATGACGCCCGAGGCCGTCCTGCGCCTGGCCGAAGCCGCGCACGAGCGCTACGGGTTCAACGATTTCAAGCTGAAGGGCGGCGTGCTCGCGAGCGCCGCGGAAGCCGACGCGGTGCGCGCCATCAAGTCGAGGTTTCCCAGGGCGCGCGTGACACTCGATCCCAACGGCGCGTGGAGCCTCGCCGAAGCGATCCGCGTCGGGCGCGACCTTTCCACGGTGCTCGCGTACGCCGAAGACCCGTGCGGCGCGGAGGAGGGATTCTCGGGGCGCGAGGTGATGGCGGAATTTCGCCGCGCGACCGGATTGCCCACGGCGACCAACATGATCGCCACCGATTGGCGCCAGCTCGTTCACGCCCTGCAATTGCACGCGATCGACATCCCGCTCGCCGATCCGCACTTCTGGACGATGCAAGGTTCCGTGCGTGTTGCGCAGACGTGCCGCGACTGGGGCCTCACGTGGGGCTCGCACTCGAACAACCACTTCGACATCTCGCTCGCGATGTTCACGCACGTGGCGGCCGCGGCGCCCGGCAGCGTGACCGCGATCGACACGCACTGGATCTGGCAGGACGGCGAACACCTCACGCGTGAACCGCTCGCCATTCGCGGCGGGATGATCGACCTGCCGAAATCGCCGGGCCTCGGCGTCGAGATCGACGAGGCGCGCCTTGCGAAGGCGCACGCGCTCTACCTCGAGCATGGCCTGGGCGCGCGCGACGACGCGGTCGCGATGCAGTTCCTCATGCCGGGCTGGAAGTTCGATCCGAAACGGCCCTGCATGGTGCGGTAGCCCGCGCTCTTCCATTAGACTGTGTCCATGAAGATACGCGCCGCAGTCCTGAACGCGATGGGCACGCCCATGCCGTATGCGAAGACCAGGCCCCTCACCATCGAGGAGATCGACCTGCGCCCGCCCGGACCGGGCGAGATCCTCGTGAAGATGGGCGCGGCGGGCCTGTGCCACTCGGACCTCTCGGTGATCAACGGCGATCGCCCGCGTCCCACGCCCATGGCGCTCGGGCACGAGGCGGCGGGAATCGTCGAGGAGATGGGACCGGGCGTGACGGACCTGAAGAAGGGCGATCACGTGGTGCTCGTGTTCATCCCGAGCTGCGGCCATTGCGCGCCCTGCGCCGAGGGCCGGCCCGCGTTGTGCGAGCCTGGCGCCGCGGCCAACACCGCGGGCAAGTTGATGTCGGGCGAGAGCCGCCTCTTTCGCGGCGACGGCTCGATGGTCCACCACCACATGGGCTGCTCGGCGTTCGCGGACCATGCCGTGGTTTCGCGCCACTCGGTGGTGAAGGTCGATCCGGACCTTCCGCTCGAAGAAGCCGCGCTCTTCGGCTGCGCCGTGCTCACGGGCGTTGGCGCGGTCGTGAACACGGGGCAAGTGCGTGCGGGCTCGTCGGTCGCGGTCGTGGGGCTTGGCGGCGTGGGCCTTGCGTCGCTGCTGGGCGCCGTCGCATCCGGCGCTCGCCACGTGGTCGCCGTCGATGTCTCCGACGAGAAGTTGAAGCTCGCGAAGGAGCTCGGCGCGACGCACACATTCAACGGGACCGCGGCTGACATCGTCGAGCAGGTGAAGGCCGCCACGAAAGGCGGCGTCGATTACGCCGTCGAGATGGCGGGCTCCACGCGCGCGTTCGAGACCGCTTATCGCATCACGCGCCGCGGCGGCACCACGATCACCGCGGGACTGCCTCCGCCCAGCGCGTCGTGGGCCATGCCGTCCACGAACCTCGTCGCCGAGGAGCGCACCATCAAGGGAAGCTACATCGGCACGTGCGTGCCGTCGCGCGACCTGCCGCGGTTCATCGACCTCTACAAGCAGGGGCGCCTGCCGGTCAATCGCCTCATGACGCATCGCCTGAAGCTCGACGAGATCAACGAGGGCTTCGACCGATTACACGAGGGAAAGGCAGTGCGGCAGGTGATCACGTTCGCATAGGAATCGCGACAGAGCCCGGGTGGTGAAATTGGTAGACACAAGGGACTTAAAATTCCTCGGTCGCAAGGCCGTGCCGGTTCGAATCCGGCCCTGGGCACCAACCGATGGAAAGAAAAAGGGCCGCGCGCAGCGGCCCTTTTCCATGATGCGCTGAAGCTTAGCGGCAGGTCGCCGGCAGGTACTTCGACAGGATGTTCGTCGGCGAGGTGTTGCAGAGCCACGCGGTGATCGGGGCGCCCGCGGAAGCCGTCTGCGGGGTGTAGCCGAACGTGTGGTTCGAGCCGAGCTGGGTCAGCAG
>DATJVS010000083.1:0-15599 GCA_035501715.1 Usitatibacter sp. | reverse complement strand
TGCGGCGAGGATAACCGAATTCCCGCTCGCGCCGCCACCGATAGAATACGGGGATGGACAAGAAGGAACTGCGGCGCGCGCTCATCGCCCGGCGCGACGCCATCGGCGCGGCCGAGCGCGAGGATCTCGCGGCGCGCCTTGCGCGAAGGGTCGTTGCGCTGCCTCAATATCGCGCGGCGAAGATGGTATTGGCTACGATGAGCATCGGGAGCGAATTCGCCACCCGCCACTTCATCGATCGCGCCATGGCCGACGGAAAGAAGCTCGTGTTGCCGAGGATCACGCCGCCGCCGCGCCGGCTCGAGATCCGCGTGGTGAACGATCCCGCTGCCGACCTCGTGCCGGGAATCTGGGACATTCCCGAGCCCGATCCCGCGCGCTGCGAGCGCATCGAGCTCTCGCAGGTGGACTTCGCGCTGATCCCCGCGCTCGCGATCGACCGCGACCGCTATCGCCTGGGATACGGCGCGGGCTACTTCGACGGCCTGCTCGCCGGCCGCGGCGCGAGCCCCTATTGCGTGGCCGCGCTGCCATCCCAATTCCACGTGGAGGTCCTCCCGCGCGAGCCCCACGACGTCGCGCTCGACCTGGCGATCTCGGAGGCGGCGTGAGCGCATCCCTCATCGACGGCAAGGCGATCGCGGCGGGCTTCCGCCAGGAGCTCGCGGTGCGCGTCGCGCGCCTGAAGGACCGCGGCACGATTCCGGGGCTCGCGGTGGTGCTCGTGGGCGACGATCCGGCGAGCCAGGTGTACGTGCGCAACAAGGCGCTCGCCTGCGAGGCCACGGGAATCCTGTCGCGGGTGCACCGGCTCTCCGCCGCCACACCGCAGGAGCAGCTCATCGCGTTCGTGGAGCGGCTCAACGCCGATCCCGCGATCCACGGAATCCTGGTGCAGCTCCCGCTGCCCAGGCCGCTCGACGCGCGCGCGGTGATCGAAGCCATAACGCCCGACAAGGACGTGGACGGTTTCCACTACTTCAACGTGGGCTCGCTGGTCGTGGGCGAGCCGGCGTTCTATCCGTGCACGCCGTGGGGCGTGATGAAGATGCTGGAGCACGAGGGCGTGGCCATCGAAGGCGCGCACGCGGTCGTGGTGGGGCGCTCCACCATCGTGGGCAAGCCCATGTCGCTCCTCCTGCTCAACGCGGGGGCGACCGTCACCATCTGCCACTCGAAGACGCGCGACCTGGGCGCCATGACCCGGCAGGCCGATATCCTCGTGGCCGCGGTGGGCAAGGCACGCATGATCGGGGCGGACATGGTGAAGCCCGGGGCGGTCGTCATCGACGTGGGCATCAACCGCCTGCCCGACGGCAAGCTCGCGGGCGACGTGGATTTCGAGGCGGTGCGCGAAGTCGCTTCGCGCATCACGCCGGTGCCGGGCGGCGTGGGGCCCATGACAATCGCCATGCTCCTCGCCAACACGGTGAAATCGGCCGAGCGCGCGGCGGGGCTCGGCGACCGCAGCGAAACGCGCATCGCGTGACGGAGGCGCCATGAATCCCTACGAGCATGGACTCGAGCGAAATGCGGCGAACTACGCGGCGCTCACGCCGGTATCGTTCCTCGCCAAAGCGGCATACGTTTACCCCGATCGCGTGGCGGTGGTGCACGGGAACCTGCGGCGCACGTGGCGCGAGACCTACGAGCGATCGAGGCGGCTCGCTTCGGCGCTCGCCCGGCGCGGAGTGAAGCGCGGCGAGACCGTGGCCGCGATGCTGCCCAACGTGCCCGCGATGGTCGAGCTGCACTTCGGTCCCGCCATGATCGGCGCGGTCCTGAACACACTCAACACGCGCCTCGATGCCGAGGCCATCGCCTTCATGCTCGACCACGGCGAGGCGAAGGTGCTCGTCACGGACCCGGAGTTTTCCGGTGTCGTCGAGAAGGCGCTTGCGCTTTGCAGGAAGCGGCCGCTGGTGGTGGACGTGGACGACGCGCTCTTCGGCGAGGGCAGGCGCGTGGGCGAGATCGAGTATGAAGCGCTCCTGGCCGAGGGAGACCCGGCCTTCGCGTGGAGCCCGCCGCCCGACGAATGGGATGCCATCGCGCTCAACTACACCTCGGGCACCACGGGCAACCCGAAGGGCGTGGTCTACCACTATCGGGGCGCGTACCTCAACGCGCTCAACAACATCCTCGACTGGTCGATGCCGAAGCATCCGGTGTACCTGTGGACGCTTCCGATGTTCCACTGCAACGGCTGGTGCTTCAACTGGACCATCGCGGCGGCGGCCGGCACCAACGTGTGCCTGCGCCGGGTGGAGGCCCGGGCGATCCTCGATGCGATCCGCGAGCATCGCGTGACCCACTATTGCGGAGCGCCGATCGTGCACTCGATGCTGATCAACGCGCCCGCCGAGTGGCGAAAGGGCATCGATCACGAGGTCCATTGCCTGGTGGCCGCCGCGCCCCCTCCGGCGGCGGTGATCCAGGGCATGGCGAACATCGGCTTCGACATCACGCACGTCTACGGCCTCACGGAGACGTACGGTCCCGCGGCGGTATGCGCGAAGCACACGGAATGGGGCGAGCTCCCGCTCGAGGAGCAGGTGCGGCTGAACGGCCGCCAGGGCGTGGCCTACCTCCTCGAGGAAGGCATGGACGTGATGGATCCGGAGTCCATGCGCTCCGTTCCCCGGGACGGCGAGACCATGGGCGAGATCATGTTCCGGGGCAACATCACGATGAAGGGCTACCTCAAGAATCCCGACGCGAGCGCCGAAGCATTCCGCGGCGGATGGTTCCACACGGGCGACCTCGCGGTGATGCAGCCCGACGGCTACGTGAAGATCAAGGACCGCTCGAAGGACGTGATCATCTCCGGCGGCGAGAACATCTCCTCGCAGGAGGTCGAGGACGTGCTGCACGGCCATCCGGCGGTGATGCTGGCCGCCGTGGTCGCCCAGCCCGATCCGAAGTGGGGCGAGACGCCGTGCGCCTTCATCGAGCTGAAGGAGGGCGCCTCGGCGAGCGTCGAGGAGATCATCGAGTATTGCCGTGCGCGCATGGCGCGCTTCAAGGCGCCCAAGAGCGTGGTCTTCGGTCCGCTGCCCAGGACCTCCACGGGAAAGATCCAGAAATTCCTGCTGCGCGAGAAAGCGCGCAGCACCTCCGCCATCGAATGAATCGAAACCCCAGGGAAATCCATGAGTGCCATGCGTGAAGGCCAGGTGCGGTGCCTCGATCCCCACGGCTATCATTTCGTGCGCTACACCGAGTGGGGCGATCCCGGCAACAAGCGGGTGCTCCTGTGCGTGCACGGCCTCACGCGCAACGCGCGCGATTTCGACTATCTCGCCGAAAGCCTCGCCGACGCCTATCGGGTGATCTGCCCGGACATCGTGGGCCGCGGGCGAAGCGACTGGCTGCGCGATCCCGTGGACTACAACTACCCCGTGTACCTGAACGACATGGTCGCGCTCATCGCGAGCCTGCATGCGGAGACGGTGGACTGGGTCGGCACGTCCATGGGCGGCATCATCGGCATGTTCCTCGCCGCGCCCCCGGGCTCGCCCATCCGCAAGCTCGTGCTGAACGACGTGGGATCGTTCATTCCGAAGGCCTCGCTCGACCGCATCGGGCAGTACCTGGGACGCGAGGTCTCGTTCGATTCGATCGACGCGCTCGAGGCGGCGATGCGCGCCGTGAGCCCGTTCGGCAAACTCTCCGCGGAGCAATGGCGGCATCTGTCGCTGCACGTGGCGCGCCACGATGACGACGGGCGCTGGCGCTTCCGCTACGACCCGGGGATCGCGAAGAACTTCCACGCCGCGCCGATCGGCGACGTGGACCTGCGCCCGTACTGGAACGCGTTCCACGGTCCCGCTCTCGTGATCCGGGGCGCCGATTCGGACCTGCTGCTTCCCCAGACGCTCGAGGAGATGTGCCGGCGTCCGCACACGGAGCGGCTCGTCGTCGCCGACACCGGCCACGCGCCGATGCTCATGGACGACCGGCAGGTCGGGGCCGTGCGCCACTTCCTCCTCACCTAGCCCGATGGCGCGAACCGCCGGACAGTTCGACGCGCTGATCGTCGGCGGCGGGCACAACGGCCTCACGTGCGCGTGCTACCTCGCGGGCGCGGGGCTTCGCGTGTGCGTCGTGGAGCGGCGGGCGGTGCTGGGGGGCGCCGCGGTCACGGAGGAATTCCATCCAGGGTTCCGGAACTCGACCGCGAGCTACACGGTGAGCCTGCTCAATCCGCGCGTGATCCGCGACCTGCGGCTCGCCGAACATGGCCTTCGCGTGGTTGAAAGGCCCTTCGCCAATTTCCTGCCGCTGCCCGACGGCGGCCACCTGAAGATGGGCGGCGGGCTGGAAGCGTCGCAGCGCGAGGTTTCGCGTTTTTCGAAGGCTGATGCCGAGCGCCTGCCGGAATACTACGAGCGGCTGGAAGTCGTCGCGGGCGTCCTGCGCGACCTCATCCTCGAGACGCCGCCCAACGTCGGCGGCGGCATCCACGACCTCTTCGCGGCCTGGAAGAGCGCGCGGCGCCTGAACGCGCTGCCGATGAAGGCGAAGCGCGACGTGCTGGACCTCTTCACCGTGCCGGCCGCCGAGTGGCTCGACCGCTGGTTCGAATCCGAGCCGATCAAGGCGTGCTTCGGGTTCGATAGCGTGGTCGGGCATTTCGCGAGCCCATATTCGGCCGGGTCCGCTTACGTGTTGCTGCACCACGTCTTCGGGGAGGTGAACAGCAAGCGTGGAAGCTGGGGGCACGCAATTGGCGGCATGGGCGCCATCACGCAAGCGATGGCAACCGAGGCGCGTGCAAGGGGCGTGGAGCTTCGCACCGGGCGCGGGGTGTCCCGCATCGTCACCCGCGCGGGGCGCGCGGGAGGCGTGGTGCTGGACGACGGCACCGAGATCGCCGCGCGCTGCGTGGTCTCCAACGCGCATCCCAAGGCGCTGCTCGCGTTGGTGGGCGAGGAGGGCGGCGAAGGGTTCGAGTCGCTGCGCCACCACCAGTCGGAAAGCGCCACTTTCCGCATGAACGTGGCCCTTTCGGAGCTGCCCGATTTCACCGCGCTTCCCGGGCGCTCCTCCCAGCCGCATCACGGCTCGGGGATCATCCTCGCTCCCTCGCTCGCGTTCATGGACCGCGCGTTCACCAGCGCGCGCGACGAGGGGTGGTCGCGCGAGCCCATCGTGGAGATGCTGATCCCCAGCACCATCGACGCGACGCTTGCGCCCGAAGGCGCCCACGTCGCGAGCCTCTTCTGCCAGCATTTCCGCTACGAGCTGCCCGCGGGCCGTGCCTGGGAATCCGAGCGCGACCGGGCCGCCGACGCGGTCATCGATCACGTGACGCGATTCGCGCCGAACTTCCGCGCGTCGATCGTGGGGCGGCGAGCGCTGTCGCCGTGGGACCTGGAGCGCGAGTTCGGCCTCGTGCGCGGCGACATCTTCCACGGCAAGCTCACGCTGAACCAGCTCTTCAGCGCGCGACCCATGCTGGGCCATGCCGACTACCGCATGCCGATGAAGGGTCTCTATCTTTGCGGGTCGGGCGCCCATCCCGGCGGCGGGGTCACGGGCGCGCCGGGACACAACGCGGCGCGCGAGATCCTGCGCGACTTCGGCCGCAGGATGCCCCGCCGCTAGCGGGGCTTCTTCGAAAGGAACGCGTCCACGCCCTCGCGCGCCGCGTCGCAGGCCATGTTGCCCGCGATGGTGCGCGTGGCGTCGGCGTATGCGCCCTGCAGATTCGTCTCGAGCTGGCGGTAGAAGAGGGCCTTGCCGAGCGCCAGCACCTCGCGCGGCTTGGCGAGGAGGTTGTTGGCGAGCTCCTGCGCGGTCTCCATGAGTCGCTCGGGCGGCGCGAGGCGATTGACGAGCCCCCAGTCGAGCGCGACGGGCGCCTCGATGAATTCGCCGGTGAAGAGCATCTCGGCGGCGCGCTTGCGCGAGAGGTTGCGCGAGAGGGCGACGGCGGGCGTGGAGCAGAAGAGCCCGAGGTTCACTCCGGACACGGCGAAGCGCGCGTGCTCCGAGGCGACCGCGAGGTCGCATTGAGCGACGAGCTGGCAGCCGGCCGCGGTGGCCACACCGTTCACCGCCGCGATGACCGGCTGGGGAAGCGCGACCAGCTTCTGCATCATCGCGCTGCACAGCGCGAAGAGCGCCTCGACCTCGGCGGGACTTGCGAGCGCGCGCATCTCCTTCAGGTCGTGCCCGGCGCAGAACGCGCGCCCCGCGCCGGTCACGATCACCACGCGCACGGCGTTGTCGGATGCGATGGCGTCGAGCTCCCGGTGCAGGGACTCGAGCATCTCGCGGGAGAGGGCGTTGTATTGGCGTGGCCGGTTCAGCGTGAGGACGGCCACGCCGTTTCGGTCGGCGCGTTCCACGACGGGGCCGGCCTCGGCCGAGGATTCCTGAAGGCGGTCGTTCATTCGTTATCTCCCGGGAAAGCGGGTCAAGCCGAATTATCCTACCCCGGAATGCGGAAAAACCTGCGTTGCCAGAGGGAATCAAGAGGAATAACATGGGCTTGTGCGACTCCTTGTGGCCTCAATGCCCCGGGAGGGAGTAGCACCCCGAAGCACAGAACAAGGAAAAACCCAAATGAACTGGCGCGCACGGTATCGCGGCATGGCGCTCGTGGCCATCTTTTCGGCATTGTCGTCCGCAGGAGCATTCGCGCAAGGCGACGATTCGGTCGTCGAGAACGCGCGGCGCCTGCTCGCGGCGGGCAATGCCAAGCAGGCCTACCAGGAGCTGTCCGCCGTCCAGGACAAGATGTCGGGCATGCCCGAATTCGACTATCTCCTCGGCGTGGCCTCGCTCGACAGCGGCCACATCGACGACGCCATCATCGCGTTCGAGCGCGTGCTGGCCGTGGTCCCCGGCCACGCGGGCGCCCAGATGGACCTCGCGCGCGCCTACTACGCCGCCGGCTCATTCGATCTTGCGGAAGCGGCGTTCCTCAAGCTGCAGGCCTCCAATCCGCCGCCGGCCGCGCAGATCGCCATCAACCGCTACCTCGAGACGCTGCGCGCGCGGCGCCTGCTGATCGAGGCGGGCTGGAGCGGCTTCGGCGAGCTGGCCGTCGGATACGACTCGAACATCACCGGCGTGCCCGGCAATTTCGGCGCGGCCGCGGCGCAGTCCTTCAACATCATCGGGATCACCGCGACGGGCAACGCGGTCAAGCGCGACGCCCCCTACACGCAAGGCGCGATCGGCGGCGAGTACCACAATCCCCTGAGCCGGGGCTGGAGCTGGTTCGCGGGCGGCGAGGCGCGCGGGCGCTACTACTTCGGCGAGACGGACTTCAACATCGCCTCGGGCGAAGTCCACGGCGGCGCCGCGTTGAACGCCGGCGACGACCAGTATCGAATCACCGCCGCTTACGCGCCCTACAACCAGAAGGGCGACGCTCCCGGAGATCCGCAGCCGACGAACGACCGGCGCATCGGCGGCGCTTCGTTCGACTGGCGCCATTCGATCGACCCGCGCACGCAGGTGGGCCTCGGGATCCAGTTCAACGACGTGCGCTTCCCCACGGACACGGTCGAGAACTTCCAGCAGGTCTATCTTGCCGCGTCGTACCTGAAGACTTACGAGGGAAAGGGCTCGCCGCTCATGTACCTCACGGGATTCGTGACGGACGACCATGCCAAGCAGCAGTTCGACAACGGCGTGAACGGCCAGACGGCCACCAAGAGCAAGAACCTGCTGGGCGGCCGCAGCTTCTTCGCCTACGCCATGAGCCCGAAGCTGCAAGCCTACGGAAGCCTGAGCCTCATCTACCGCAAGGACAAGGACGACTACGCGCGCTCGACCGTGATCCAGAACGGCCACGACCTGTGGGCCGAGATCGGCGGCGGCCTCGCGTGGCAGTTCCGCGAGAAGTGCACTCTGCGCGTGCAGTACTTCTACTCGAACAACAATTCGAACATCGACATCTACGACTACAACCGCAGCGAGGTTTCCTCGGCGGTGCGTTGCGACCTGAAATAGCTGCACTAGACGGAGAGCACTTCCATGAGACAGCCCGTCCGCTTCCTGATGACCCGACTCATCGCCTGCGCGCTTGCCGCGGCCCCCTTGCTCGCTGCTGCCGCCGCGGGCCATTTCACGTTCGTGACGGGGGATGTCACCTTGCAGAAGGCGAGCGGACAGAAGTCCACGCCCGAGCGCGGCTCGTCCGTGGACGCGGGCGACCAGATCGTGACGGGTGCCAGCGGCATGGCGCAGCTCACGATGGTGGACCAGGCTCGCCTTTCCCTGCGGCCCAGCACGACGTTCTCCATCGAGGCCTATCCCGAGAAGCCCGATTCGGGCGGGGGCGCGATCCTCAACCTGCTGCGCGGCACGCTTCGCACCTTCACGGGCCTGCTCGCCTCCACGAACCGCGACAAGTTCGTGATGAAGACGCGCGTGGCGACGGTGGGTATCCGCGGCTCCGGCAACATCCTCTACGCGTGCGACCCGGGGCAGTGCGACGAGAGCGTGACCAACGGCAAGCCCAATACGGACCCGATCACGGTGAACCACACGATCGAGGGCAGCCACTCGGTCACGAACAATCCCGGCCCGGATAACGCCAACCCGATCGAGACGCTCATCACGGGGCCGGGCCAGACGGTGCTGGTGGCCGGCTTCACCGCGCCGCGCTACATCCCGACACCCGCATTCATCTCGAATGCCGCGGTGACGATGACCAACAAGGCCGCGGAGCCGTCGAACACGGCCTCCACCGAGACTCGCAACTACTCGCCGAGCGACGCGCCGGCGCTGCCGCCGTCGCAGCAACCCTCGACGCAGGTCGTGACGGGCAACCCGGTCGGGTTCGTGAGCCCGGTCGATGCCACGCGCAACCTGCTGTCCGATCCGGTCGGCCTGCAGGACGTGATCCTCGTGGCGGGCTCGCCGTTCCTGAGCCAGGCCACGCACGACGACCTCAAGCTCAACGGCACGAACCTCACCGGCTACGATTCGTACCCGGGATCGGGCAGCGGCGTGAACCCGATCATCGTCGGCGGCACGTTGAACGACGCGAGCACGGTGAACGGCAACGGCGTGACAATCTACATGGGCCGCTACTCCAACGCGTCGCTCAGCTTCACGGGCAACCCGGGAGACGCGGCGCCGATCCCCGGAAGCCTGCACTGGATCTACGCGGGATCGGGGTATCCGACCTACCTGTCCGACGTGCTCACGGGAACCGCAACCTACACGCTCGCCGGTTCGACCGCGCCCACGAACCAGAACAACACGGCAGGCACCTTCGCCACCGCCACGCTCAACGTGAACTTCACGGCGCGCACGCTCGACTTCCACGGCAACGTGTCGATCCCGGCGGCCTCGGGCAACAACGGCGGCAGCTGGGCCATGAGCGCGAGCAACGTGCCGATCTCCTTCAACCAGTTCGCGGGATCCACCACGACGGGCACGCTCACGATCACCAACGGCTCCACGAGCTCGGCGACGAACCATGCGCTGACCGGAGGCTTCCAGGGCAGCCTCGTGGGCAACGGCCTCACGGCGGCGATCCTCGGATACGGCATCAACGACCAGACCGCGGCCAACTCGTCGGACTGGAACAACGTGAGCGGAGTGGCCGCCTTCACCGGCACGCGCCAGGACAACACGTCGGCGTATCGCGAAGGGCGCATCTCGGATCCCACCCGGGCCCTGTCCTCGTCCTTCATCCAGAGCTACGCGACCACCGACCGGCCCGACGAGGTGACCTTCGACGCGCAGAACCGCGTGATCAGCTTCTCGTCGCCATTCGGGGCGAGCGCGTCGCACTCGACCTACGCGTTGGGGACCGCCACCGTGGTCGACAGCGGCTTCGATCCGGACACGGGCCTTACGTGGGGCCGCTGGTCGGGTGGAGTGGCCACGGTCACGGGAGCGTCGGGGACGTCGCAGAACCTCGACCTCACGCACGCGAGCCTGCACTACATCTTCGCGGGTTCCCAGAGCGGCCCGGTGGCGTTGCCCCTTACGGGAACGGCCTCGTACACCATGATCGGGTCGACCACGCCCACCAACGGCGCGACGCTGGGCACGCTCAACAGCGCCACGCTGAACGCGAACTTCACGAATCGCACCGTGGACGCGTCGGTGAACCTCACGATGGCGGGCCAGACGTGGAACGGCGCGGCGAGCGGCATGCCGATCTACCGCGACCAGTATTTCTCGGCCTACTCCGGCAGCCCGATCCCGGGCGTGCCAAACGCGGCGCCGCTCGTCATCACGTGCACGCCCAGCTGCGGCGTGGGCGCTTCGGGCAGCTTCGATGGATTCTTCGCCGGCGCCAACGGCCAGCGCGCGGGGATGATGTACAACCTGGGCGGCAACCAGGGCGCGGTGGCCTTCGGCCGCGGTCCGGGAGGCTGATTCCCCGGGGTTTCGGTCCGGCGGGAGCCGTTGGGCGCCCGCCGGTGCCTTGCCCGCCCCCGCGGCGGCAAGGTAGCATCGACGTTCGATGACCGGCGACAACATCCTCGAGACCCGCGGCCTCACCAAGGAATTCAAGGGATTCGTCGCCGTTGACAACGTCTCGCTCACGGTGAGGCGCGGCACGATCCACGCGCTCATCGGCCCCAACGGCGCGGGCAAGACGACGACCTTCAACCTGCTCACCAAGTTCCTGCCCCCCACGTCGGGCACGATCCTCTACAACGGCCACGACATCACGCGCGAACGGCCGGCCGATGTGGCGCGCCGCGGCGTGATCCGCTCGTTCCAGATCTCGGCGGTGTTCCCCAACCTCACGGTGCTGGAGAACGTGCGCATCGCGCTGCAACGCAGCCTCGGCACTAGCTTCCATTTCTGGAAGCGCGAGCGCACGCTGGAAAAGCTGAACGACCGCGCCATGAACCTGCTCGAGCGCGTGGGCCTCGAGAAATTCGCGCGCGTGCATGCGGGCGAGCTCGCCTACGGGCGCAAGCGCACGCTCGAGATCGCCACCACGCTCGCCATGGAGCCGGAGCTCATGCTGCTGGACGAGCCCACGGCGGGCATGGGCCACGAGGACGTGCACCGCGTGAAGGACCTCATCAAGGAGGTGGCCGCGGGCCGCACCGTGCTCATGGTCGAGCACAACATGAGCGTGGTCTCCGGCATCTGCGACAAGATCTCCGTGCTGCAGCGCGGCGCCGTGCTCGCCGAAGGCACCTACGCCGAGGTGAGCGCGAATCCGCAGGTGGTCGAGGCCTACATGGGGACGGCGCATGGCTGAAGAAGTCCTGCGCATCTCCAACCTGCAGGCCTGGTACGGCGAGTCGCACGTGCTGCACGGCGTGGACCTGTCGGTGCGCAAGGGCGAGGTCGTCACGCTCCTCGGGCGCAACGGCGCCGGGCGCACGACCACGTTGAAGTCGATATTGGGGCTCGTCGGCAAGCGCACCGGCTCGATCCTCGTGAACGGCACCGAGACAATCGCGATGCCCACCTACCGGATCGCGCACCTGGGGATCGGCTATTGCCCCGAGGAGCGCGGCATCTTCTCGAGCCTCACGGTGGAGGAGAACCTCACGCTGCCTCCCGAGATCGCGCAGGGCGGCATGAGCGTGGCCGAGATCTACGAGATGTTCCCGAACCTGCGCGAGCGCCGCAAGACCGCGCAAGGCACGAAGCTGTCGGGCGGCGAGCAGCAGATGCTCGCCATGGCGCGCATCCTCCGCACCGGCGCCAACCTGCTCCTGCTCGACGAGATCACCGAGGGCCTCGCGCCCGTGATCGTGCAGGCGCTCGGGCGCATCATCGTGAAGCTGAAGGAGCGCGGGTTCACAATCGTGCTGGTCGAGCAGAATTTCCGGTTCGCGGCGCCGCTCGCGGACCGGCACTACGTGATGGAGCACGGCAGGATCGCAGAGTCGTTCGCCGCTTCGGAGCTCGAGGCGAAGACCGGAATGCTCCACGAGTACCTGGGAGTTTAGCCACACAACGGAGAGGAGAAGGAAATGAGACTCAAGCTGAAGACATTGGTCGCCGCGGCCGCGCTCGCGCTGGGCGCGGGGGCCGCGCACGCCGAGATAACGGGCGGCGTGGTGAAGATCGGGGTGCTGAACGACCAATCGGGCCTGTACGCCGACCTGGGCGGGCAGGGCTCTGTCATCGCCGCCAAGATGGCGGTGGAGGATTTCACGGCGAAGGACAAGAGCCTCAAGGTCGAGGTGATCTTCGCCGACCACCAGAACAAGCCCGACGTGGGCACCCAGATCGCGAGCAAGTGGTTCGACGCCGAGGGCGTGGACGCGATCGTCGACGTGCCCACCTCGAGCGTGGCGCTCGCCGTGAACGACGTGGCGCGCGCGAAGAACAAGGTGTTCATCGACTCGGGCGCGGCGTCGTCCGATTTGACGGGCTCGAAGTGCTCGCCCAACACGGTGCACTGGACCTACGACACGTGGATGCTCGCCAACGGCACCGGCAAGGCGATCGTGAAGACGGGCGGCGACACCTGGTTCTTCATCACCGCCGACTACGCGTTCGGCGCGGCACTCGAGCGCGACACCTCGGCCGTGGTCGTGAAGAACGGCGGCAAGGTGCTGGGCGACGTGAAGGTGCCGCTCAACACCCAGGACTTCTCGTCGTTCCTCCTCCAGGCGCAGGCGTCGAAGGCCAAGATCATCGGCCTCGCCAACGCGGGCGGCGACACGATCAACTCCATCAAGCAGGCGGCCGAGTTCGGCATCGTGAAGGGCGGCCAGAACCTGGCGGGCCTGCTCGTGTTCCTCTCGGACATCCACGGCATCGGGCTGGACAAGGCGCAGGGCCTGATCCTCACCTCCACGTTCTACTGGGACATGAACGACCAGACGCGCGCGTGGAGCAAGCGCTTCGCGGCATTGAACGGCGGCAAGGAGCCCACGATGGTGCAGGCGGGCGTCTACGCGGGCGTGCTGCACTACCTGAAGGCCGTGTCGGCGCTGAAGAGCGATGCCGACGGCGTGAAGGTGGTGGCCGAGATGAAGAAGCTCCCGACCGACGACCCGCTCTTCGGCAAGGGCATCATCCGCGCCGACGGCCGCAAGATCCACCCGGCCTACCTGTACGAGGTGAAGAAGCCCTCCGAGTCGAAGGGCCCGTACGACTACTACAAGCTGCGCGCCACGATCCCGGCGGACGAGGCGTTCCGTCCGCTGAACGAGGGCGGCTGTCCGCTGGTGAAGTGACGTAGCCACCGCGTAGAACGATGTCGACGCAGGCGCTGTTCGGCCAGCTGCTGATCGGGCTCATCAACGGCTCGTTCTACGCGCTCCTTTCGCTGGGGCTCGCGGTGATCTTCGGGCTCCTCAACATCATCAACTTCGCCCACGGCGCCCAGTACATGCTGGGCGCGTTCGTGGCCTACTTCCTGCTGAACAAGGCGGGGCTGGGCTACTGGTGGGCGCTCGTCATCACGCCCTTCGTGGTGGGCGCGGTGGGCGTGGTCATCGAGCGGCTGATGCTCTCGCGGCTGTACAAGCTCGACCATCTCTACGGCCTGCTGCTCACGTTCGGGCTCGCGCTCGTCTTCGAGGGGACCTTCTCGCACCAGTTCGGCTCGGCGGGCATGCCTTATTCGATCCCGGAGAGCCTGCAGGGCGTGCAGAACCTGGGCTTCATGTACCTGCCGAACTACCGAGGCTGGGTGATCTTCGCCTCGCTCGTGATCTGCCTCGCCACGTGGTTCGTGATCGAGCGCACCAAGCTCGGTTCCTACCTGCGCGCGGCCACCGAGAATCCCACGCTGGTGCAGGCCTTCGGCATCAACGTGCCGCGCATGATCACGCTCACCTACGGCGCGGGCGTGGGGCTGGCGGCGCTCGCGGGCGTCTTCGCCGCGCCCATCTACCAGGTGAGCCCGCAGATGGGTTCCTCGCTCATCATCGTGGTGTTCGCGGTGGTCGTGATCGGCGGCATGGGCTCCATCATGGGCTCGATCCTCACGGGCTTCGGCCTGGGCATCATCGAGGGCCTCACCAAGTACATCTACCCCGAAGCCTCCTCGACCGTGATCTTCGTGATCATGGCGATCGTCCTCATGATCCGGCCGCAGGGCCTCTTCGGACAGCGATGAGCGAGCTCAGGTACGAGCGCGTGGCGTTCGCCGTGATGTTCGTCGCGTTCGCGGTGGCGCCGCTCGTGATCTATCCGAACTTCGGCATGCAGCTGCTGTGCTTCGCGCTTTTCGCGTGCGCGTTCAACCTGCTGATCGGCTTCGGCGGCCTGCTTTCCTTCGGCCACGCGATGTTCTTCGGAATGGGCAGCTACCTCGCGGCCCACGCGGCGCTGGTGTGGGGATTGCCCATAGAGATCGCGATCCTGACGGGCGCGGCGACCTCGGCGGTCCTGGGCGCGGTGACGGGGCTCATCGCGATCCGCCGCCAGGGCATCTACTTCGCGATGATCACGCTCGCCCTCGCGCAGATGGTGTACTTCTTCTGCCTGCGGGCGCCTTTCACGGGCGGCGAGAACGGGATCAATTCCGTCCCGCGCACGCACCTGCTGGGCCTCGTGGACCTGGACCAGCCGCTCGCGATGTATTACTTCGTGTTCGCGATCTTCCTCGCGGGCTTCCTGCTGATCCACCGCATCATCCATTCGCCCTTCGGCCAGGTGCTGAAGGCGATCCGCGAGAACGAGCCGCGCGCCGTCTCCCTGGGCTACCGCACCGAGCGCTACAAGCTCGCCGCATTCGTGCTTTCGGCGGCGCTCGCGGGCCTCGCCGGCGCCACCAAGGCGATGGTGGTGCACAACGCATCGCTCACCGACGTGTACTGGGCGATGTCCGGCGAGGTGGTCCTCATGACGCTGCTGGGCGGCATGGGCACGGTGTTCGGCCCGGTGGTGGGCGCGGTGGTGATCATCTCCATGCAGCTCTACCTTGCGGAGCTGGGCTCGTGGGTGACGATCGCGCAGGGGATGATCTTCGTCTTCTGCGTGCTCGCGTTCCGCCGCGGCATCGTCGGGGAGATCGAGGCGTGGCTGCGCCGCAGGGCGGATCGCTAGGCGCAGGCCTCGAACGCAACGCGGCGAACTACGCGCCGCTCACGCCGGTTTCGTTCCTGCAGCGTTCCGCCGACGTCTATCCGGGCAAGCCCGCGGTCATCCATGGCGATCGCACGTACACCTACCGGGAGTTCCACGAGCGTTGCCGGCGCCTCGCATCGGTCCTCGCGGCGCGCGGCATCGGGCACGGGGACACGGTGGCGATCATGGCGCCCAACGTTCCCGCGCTCCTCGAATGCCACTACGCCGTGCCGGGGCTGGGCGCGGTGCTGAACGCGCTCAACTACCGGCTCGACGCCGCCTCGATCGCCTTCTGCCTCGAGCACGGCGAAGCGAAGGTGCTCATCACGGACAAGGAGTTCTCCGCGGTCGTGGGCGAGGCCCTCGCGCGCCTGGAGCGCGAGATCTTCGTCGTGGACATCGACGATGCGCTGGGGCCGGGAGGACGATCGCTTGGAGGCATCGACTACGAATCCTGGATCGCCACGGGCGATCCTGCGTTCGAGCTCATGGATCCGGCCGACGAGTGGGACTCGCTGGCGCTCCTCTACACCTCGGGCACCACGGGCAATCCCAAGGGCGTGGTCTATCACCATCGCGGCGCATACCTGAACGCGCTCGGCAACGCGCTCGCCTTC
>DATJVS010000082.1:0-2015 GCA_035501715.1 Usitatibacter sp. | reverse complement strand
TTCGAATTGCCCCCGGGCAAGGTGACGGTGCTGCTCGGGCGAAACGGCGTGGGCAAGACCACGCTTCTTCGCACGCTGATGGGACTCGTGCCTTCGGCGACGGGATCCGTCACCTTCGACGGCCGCGACCTCACCCATGCGCGGCCCGACGAGCGCGCGCGCGCCGGCATCGGCTACGTTCCGCAGGGCCGCGAGATCTTCGCGCGGCTCACCGTGGCCGAGAACCTCGAGATGGGCCTTGCGACGCGCGGGCGCGGCGCCGCGATCCCGCCGCGTATCTTCGAGATGTTCCCGGTGTTGAAGCAGATGATGGGCAGGCGGGGCGGCGACCTTTCCGGCGGCCAGCAGCAGCAGCTCGCCATCGGGCGCGCGCTCGCCATGGGACCGAAGCTGCTCGTGCTCGATGAGCCCACCGAGGGCATCCAGCCCTCGATCATCAAGGACATCGAGCGCGCGATCCGCTCCCTCGCCTCCACCGGCGAAATGGCGATCCTGCTGGTGGAGCAGTACTACGATTTCGCGCGCTCGCTCGCCGGCCAGTACCTCGTCATGGAACGCGGCGAGATCATCGCGCGCGGCGAAGGCGCGGACATGGACCGCGACAACGTGCGCGCGAAGCTGGCGGTATGATGGACCCATGCCCCGGGACGAAGCATTCCAGGCCGCGCGATGGCGCGCGAGCCTGGCACTCGCCTTCGAGCGCCGTGACGAGCGCACGGTGCTCGCGACGCGGCGGCACGACGGTCCCCTCGTGGTGCAGAAGCCGCTCTATCCCGAGGGCGAGTCGATCTGCCATGCCATCGTCGTGCATCCTCCGGCGGGCATCGTTGGCGGAGACGAACTGGTGATCGACGTGGCGGCAGGCAGGCGCGCGTGCGCGCTCGTGACCACGCCCGGCGCGGGCAAGTGGTATCGAAGCGCGGGCGCCTGGGCCACGCAACGCGTCGTGATCGACGCGAATGACGCGAGCACGGTGGAGTGGCTGCCGCAGGAGACAATCGTCTACGACGGCGCGCGCGCCGACATCGGATGGGAGGCGCGGCTTTCGGGCGACGCGCGCCTCATCGCATGGGACATCGTCTGCCTCGGACGAACCGGATCCGGCGAGCGATTCGAGCAGGGCCGCCTTCGCAGCTCGGCGCGATTGTCGCGCGACGGCCGCCTCGCCTGGACCGAGCGCGGGAACATCGAGCCCGGAAGCGTCGTCGCCGCTTCGCCCGCGGGACTTTCGGGGCATCCGGTCTTCGGGACGATGATCGTGGCGGCGACGGCGATCGAAGACGAGTGGGTCGTCGCCGCGCGGTCGCACAAGGCACGCGAGGGCGAAGGCGCCGCGACGCGATTGGGCAACGTGCTGGTCGCGAGGTACCGCGGCGATTCGGGCGAGGCGGCACGTGAGCATTTCGGCGCGATCTGGCGGGAGCTGCGCGAGCCGGTCTTGTCGCGGGCGCCGTCCGAGCCGCGCATCTGGCGCACCTAGGGAAACGCGATGGAGCTCACGCCGCGGGAACGGGACAAGCTGCTCATCTTCACGGCGGCGCTGCTCGCCGAGCGCCGCAAGGCGCGGGGCCTGAAGCTCAACTACCCCGAGGCGGTCGCGTTCATCACGGCGGCGCTCCTCGAAGGCGCGCGCGACGGCCGCAGCGTCTCCGACCTCATGGGCTACGGCACGACGCTCCTCACCCGTGGCGACGTGATGGACGGCGTCGCGGAATTGATCCCCGAGATCCAGGTCGAAGCCACGTTTCCCGACGGCACCAAGCTCGTTACGGTGCATCATCCGATCGTATGAGGGCTCTGACCCCATGATCCCCGGTGAGATCAAGGTCGCCGCGGGCGACATCGAGATCAACAAGGGGCGCCGCAAGGTGACGGTGGAGGTGACGAACGCGGGCGACCGGCCGATCCAGGTGGGATCGCACTATCACTTCTTCGAGACCAACGAGGCGCTGCGGTTCGATCGCGACGCGGCTTATGGATGCCGTCTCGACATCGCGGCGGGAACGGCGGTGCGC
>DATJVS010000081.1:0-9993 GCA_035501715.1 Usitatibacter sp. | reverse complement strand
ACGATGAAGGCGTACACGTCCTTGTAGTTGCTGCCGAAGAGCGAGGACTCGGGGCTGTCGAGGCACACCTGGTGGAAGCCGGGCAGCCACTTGTCGAGCGAGCACACGTTGGTGAAGTCGCCCACGTATCCGGCTCCCAGCGCCTCGATCAGCCCCATGAGGATGCCGCCCAGCACGGCGCCGGCGAGGTTGCCGATGCCGCCCAGCACCGCCGAGGAGAACGCCTTCAGGCCCAGCAGGAACCCCATCTGGTAGTGCGCGATGCCGTAGTAGGTCCCGACCATGACGCCCGCCACGGCGCCCAGCGCCGCGCCGATCACGAACGTGATCGAGATCACCTTGTTGATGTCCACGCCCATGAGGCCCGCGACCTGCGGGTTCTGCGAGACGGCGCGCATCGCGATGCCGATCTTGGTGCGGTGCACGAGCGCGAGCAGGCCCGCCATCATCACGAGCGAGGCGAAGATGATCGCGATCTGCACGTTGCTGATGGCCGCGCTCGTGTCCCGGTGGCCGAAGTGGTAGAGCTTGAGCTCGATGATCTGCGGGAAGGCGATGAGGTTGCGGCTCCAGACGAGGAGCGCCAGGTGCTGCAGGATGATCGACACGCCGATCGCAGTGATGAGGGGCGCCAGTCGCGGCGCGTTGCGGAGGGGCCGGTAGGCCACGCGCTCGACCACGTAGCCTACCGCCATGCATACCGGGATTGCCGTGAGCGTGCCCGCCGTGACGATCACCATCGGGGGCGCGCCGCTCGGCGCGAGCGCCACGATCACGGAGAAGGCGGTCATGCAGCCGATCATCACCACCTCGCCGTGGGCGAAGTTGATGAGCTGGATGATTCCGTAGACCATCGTGTACCCCAGCGCCACGACGGCATAGACGCATCCCAGCGTGAGCCCGTTCACGATCTGCTGCAGGAAGGTGTCCACGGGCCGATTCTAAGGGCAGCGCCCCGGGCGCGCGAGCAAAAAAAACGGCGCCCCCTGAGGCGCCGTCATTCATGCGGGTTTTCCCGCGGTTCTTGTTATTTCTTCTTCTCGTCTTTCTTCGGTTCTTCCTTCGCCGGGGCGGGCGCCGGGGCGGGTGCGGCGGCGGCGGGCGCCGCGGCGGCCGGGGCCGGGACCATGAACGGCGTGGCCACGCCGTTCTTCACGATCGAGACCGGCGTCACCTTGCCGTCCTTCATCTTGAAGATCGTCATCTCGGCGTCCTTGCGGTCGCCCTTGGCGTCGAACTCGACCTTGCCCGTGGCGCCGGTGAACGAGACGTTGAACATCTCCGGCGTGAACTTGGCCGGGTCGACCGAGTTGGCCTTCTTCATCGCCTCGATGACGGCGTTGGTCGCGTCGTAGAAGTAGGGCGCGTACTGCTTGATCTCGCCGTACTTCGCCGTGAACGCATCGACGAACTCCTTGCTGGCGGCCTCGCGCGGCAGGCCCGCCTGCGAGCACACCATGCCCTCGGCAGCCTTGCCGGCGAGCTTGCCCATCTCGTCGGTGCACGCGCCATCGCCGAACGCGAACACGGCCTTGATGCCCAGCTCGCGCGCCTGCTTGAGCAGCGGCCCGCCGGTGGCGTCCATGCCGCCGTGGAAGACGACGTCGGGGCTCTTCGACTTGATCTTGGTGAGGACCGCCTTGAAGTCGGTGTCCTTGTCCGTGGTGTGCTCGCGCGTGACCACGCTCACCTTGTCGGCCTTGAGCGTTTTCTCGACCTCGTCGGCGAGGCCCTGTCCGTACGCGGTCTTGTCGTCGATGAGGGCGACCTTCTTGCCCTTGAGCTCGTGCGCGATGTACGAGGCGATCGCGGGGCCCTGCTGGTCGTCGCGGCCGACGGTGCGGAACACCGTCTTCATTCCGCGCTCGGTGAGCGCCGGGTTGGTGGCCGAGCCCGAGATCATCGGGATGCCCGCCTTGTTGTAGATCTCGGAGGCGGGGATGGACACGCCGGAGTTCAGGTGGCCGATGACCGCGGCCACGTGCGCGTCCACGAGCTTCTGCGCGACAGTCGTGCCCACTTTCGGGTCGGCCTGGTCGTCCTCGCTGTCCATCTTGAACGTGACGGGCTTGCCGTCGATCACGATCTTCTTGTCGTTCGCCTGGGCGATGGCGAGCGCCACGCCGTTCTCATCGTCCTTGCCGAGGTGGGCGATGGAGCCGGTGAGCGGGCCCGCGTGGGCGATCGTCACGGTGAGGCCGGCCGGCGCGGCGGGCGCGGCTTCGGCGGCTTTCTTGGGTTCTTCCTTGGGGCCGCACGCGGCGAGGCCGAGGGCCATCGCGACGGCAAGGCTCAGCTTGTACGAGCTCTTCATGAAACTCTCCTGCGGAATGAGGTTGTTGACGGGGCGGGGGACGGCTGGAATGCGGGCGCGGAAAAGGCCGCAATTATGGGAAGTCGCCCTCCGCCTGTCAATTCGCTACTTGAGCGAGAGGATCCACTTCACGAGCGCCTTGATGTCGGCGTCGCTCACTTGCGCGTTGGGCGGCATCGGCACGGCGCCCCACACGCCCTGGCCGCCGGCCTTCACCTTCTTCTCGAGCTTGGCGGCGGCGCCCTTGTCGTTGCGGTACTTGGCGGCGACCTCCTTGTAGGCCGGGCCGACCACTTTCTTGTCCACGGCGTGGCAGGCGAGGCAGCCGTTCTTCTGGGCGAGGGCCTCGTCGGCAAGGGCGGCGGCGGGTGCCACGGCGAGCGCCGCGGCGAGGATCACGATCTTCTTCATGGAGTACTCCTGCGCGTGGGAATTCAGTCCGAAGGCGCGATTGTGGGCAAACCCAGCTCGCCGCGCAATCGGGAGAGGGAGTCGATGGGCGGCAGGCAAGCCGCTCCCTTGCACAGCCATGCGACAGGTTGGCGCGACGCGGGCTTGGCGAGCGGTTCCGGAAGGCCGGCCGGGGCCTCGCCCACGGCCAGCACCAGGGTCGTGGGCAGGTATTCGCGGTCCAGCATCTCACGCCAGGGAGCGAGGGATTGCGCGGGGCCGGTGAGTATCAGCGTGCGCGGCGGCTCCAGCTGCTCCTCGAGCGCGCAGAGCATCGTGCCGAACGCCATGGGCTGGCGCTCCAGGGCGCGCCAGAAGAGCGCTATGGCGCCTCCGCCGGCCTCGGACAGGCGCACATCGCCCGTGAGGAACGCGAGGCGCTGGAGCGCCCAGGCGGCCACGGCGTTGCCCGAGGGCGTGGCGTTGTCGGGCCCGGGCTTGGGCCGGTGGATCAGCGCCTCGTGGTCGTGGGAGGTGAAGAAGAAACCGCCTTCGACCGGATCGCGGAATTCGTCCATGAGCCGGCGCCCGATGGCGGTGGCCCACTCGAGGTCGGCGGAACTGAAATCGGCCTCGAGCATCTCGAGGAGCGCGGCAAGCAGGTACGCGTGGTCGTCCAGATATGCATCGAGGTGCGCATGTCCGTCCTTGGCGGTGGCGAGGAGGCGGCCGTCCTTCCAGAGCTCCTCGCGGACGAACGCGAGCGCGGCCCGCGCCGAGTCGAGCCAGTCCTTGCGGCCGAAGACACGCGCGGCGTGCGCCATGCCGCGGATCATGAGCGCGTTCCACGAGCCGAGGACTTTCTCGTCGCGCCCGGGCCGCACGCGCGTCTCGCGCAGGCGGAAGAGCTTTTCGCGCGCCGCATCGAGCAGCTCGCGCTCGGGGCTGCCCTCGCCCACGGGGCGCGCCACGACGAAGTGCCACGCATGGTTCTCGAAGTTGGGAGGCCCGTCGAGCCCGTAGGCGGGCGCCAGCACCGCGAATTCCTCCGGCGAGAGGTGCGCGCGGACCTCCTCGACGCTCCAGACGTAGTAGCGGCCTTCCTCGCCTTCGGAATCGGCATCGAGCGACGAGTAGTAGCCGCCCGCGGGCGACTGCATCTCGCGCATCACCCACGCGCAGGTCTCCTCGCACACACGCGCGAAGAGCGGATCGCGGGTGACGGCCCATGCGTCGGCATACAGGCGCAGGAGCCAGCCGTTGTCGTAGAGCATCTTCTCGAAATGCGGGATCGCCCAGCGCTCGTCCACGCTGTAGCGCGCGAAGCCCCCGCCCAGCTGGTCGTAGATGCCGCCTTCGGCCATCTTGCGCAGCGTGAAGGTGGCCGCTTCCAGCGCGGGCTTCTCGCCGAGCGCCGCGTAGCGGCGCAGCAGGAGCTCGATCGTGTCCGGATGCGGGAACTTGGGCGCGCCGGTGAAGCCGCCGTAGCGAGGATCGAGCGAGCGGGCGAGATCGTCGGCCGCCTCGTCCAGGGGCTCGCCGGTGAAAGGCACCGGGTGCGTCCCGCTGCGCGGCGAAGTGCGCGCGAGCGCGGCCTGCAACTGCGCGCCCTGCTGGCGCACGTCGTCGGGATTCTCGTCGTAGAAGGCGCGCACGCGCACGAGCAGGTCGGTGAACGCGGGCATGCCGTACTTCTGGACGTTGGGAAAGTACGTCCCGCCGAAGAACGGCAGCTGGTCGGGCGTGAGGAACATCGTGAGGGGCCAGCCGCCGTTCCTCTCCGTGAGCATCGCCTGCGCGAGCTGGTAGATCTGGTCGATGTCGGGGCGCTCCTCGCGATCGACCTTGATGTTCACGAAGTTGTCGTTCATCACCTTCGCGGTGGCGGGGTCCTCGAACGACTCGTGCGCCATCACGTGGCACCAGTGGCACGCCGAATATCCGACCGAGAGCAGGATCGGCTTGCCGGTGCGCTTCGCCTCCGCGAGCGCTTCGTCGCCCCACGGATACCAGTCGACGGGATTGTCCGCGTGCTGCTGCAGGTACGGGCTCGTTTCCTTGGCGAGGCGGTTGGGCATTGGGGTGATGCGGATTGAAACCCTTTGAACCGCAGATGAACGCAGATGAACGCAGATAAGTCAAACCCACTGATGGCGTTTCGTGTCCAACCCAGCGTCGTACGGACACCCTGGAAGGGTCTATCCGCGTTCATCCGCGTTCATCTGCGGACAGCGCCTTGACTCGCCGGGCGGCGAAGAGGGAAGCGGACGATTCCGAGGATGAGCGAGCAGCCGGCGAGGATCACGAGGCAGCCGGCGATGCGCCCGGGCGTGAGGGGCTCGCCGAGGAAGGCGATGCCCCACACCATCCCGAAGATCGGCACGAGCAGCGTCACCGTGATCGCCTTGACCGGGCCCACGTCGGCGATGAGGCGGTAGTAGAGGATGAAGGCGAGCGTGGTCGAGAAGACCGCGAGCCCCAGCATCGCGGCCCACGCGAGCGGCGGGATCTCCGCGACCGGATGCGGCGGCGGCGCGAAGGGCACGGCGAACGCGAGCGTTGCCGCCGCGAAGAGCAGCGTTCCCGCGGAGGTGCCCAGCGGGCTCGCGCCCTTCAGCTTCACCTTCGTGAACACGATCGTGTATCCGTAGAGCGCCGTGGCCGCGACCGAGCACGACGCGGCGACGAGCTCGCGCGGGGACATGGGCGACGGCGTCCAGCCCACCAGCACCGCGGTCCCCAGCAGGCACGTGGCGATCCCGGCGAGCTTCTCGGGCGTGAGCGGATCGCGGATCCAGGCCGCGGCGACGATCGAGGCGAAGAGCGGCGAGAGCGCGTTCAGGATCGCGGCGGTCGAGGCGTCGATCGCGGTGAGCGCCTGCGCGATCAGCACGAAGGGAAGCGCGAGTCCGATCGACCCCACGAAGAGATAGCCGGGCCAGTAGCGCGACCATCCCACGCTCCCGCCGGTCATGGCGAGGAACGCCGCGAGCGCGGCACCCGCGACCAGCACGCGCAGCTCGATCAGGGGCACGGGGCCGAAGTACGCCACCGCGTAGCGCATGAACAGGTACGAGGCGCCCCAGAGGGCGGCGAGCGCGACCAGGCGCGCGAGGTCCGCGGGCCTCAAACGAGCGAACCCTGCAGTGCGCCCTCGATCTCGAGGAGCTTCGCCTTGCGCTCGAGCCCGCCCGCGTACCCGGTGAGGCTGCCGTCGCTGCCCACCACGCGATGGCACGGCACGACGATGGAGATGGGATTGCGTCCCGTGGCGGCGCCCGCGGCGCGTGCCGAGCCCGGCGCGCCCGCGCGCCGCGCGAGCTCCGAGTAGCTGATCGTCTCTCCGAACGGGATGCGCGCGATCTCCTGCCACACGCGGCACTGGAACTGCGTTCCCTCGGGGGCGAGCGGAAGGTCGAACGCGTCGCGGCGGCCTTCGAAGTATTCCTCCAGCTGGCGCGCGCACTCCTGCAGCGGCGCGGCCGCGGCGTCCTCGCGCCAGTCGGCGGCGATCGCGGGAAAGTACTGTTGCCTGTCGAAGTAAAGCCCGGTGAGCGCTCCGCCGGCCGCAGTGGCGAGGAGCGTTCCGAGGGGCGTGGAGAAGCGGGCGTAGCAGGTCATTTCGAAGCCTCCAGGCTTTTCCAGAGGTGCAGCACGGCATACGCGCGCCACGGCCTCCACGTTTCGCTGGCGGCGAGCGCCGCCGCGGGTTTCGATTCCTTCATCGCCTTGATCACGGCGACGTCGGGATGCGGGAATGCGTCGGGCCACGCGAGCGCGCGCATGGCGATGTACTGCGCGGTCCACGGTCCCACGCCGGGCAGGCTCTCGAGAGCGGCCACCGTGGATTCCACGGGCGAGGACGGATCGAGGTCGAGCCTGCCCTTCGCGATCGCGCGCGCGAGCTCCACGATGGCGCGGGCGCGAGCGGCGATGATGCCGTGAGCGGCGACCTCCTTCGAGTCGAGCGCAGCTACGCGTTCGGCCGTCGGGAACAGCGTGGTCACCGCGCGGTGGGGCGTCTCGATGGCCTCGCCGAAAGCCGCGGCGAAGCGCCCGGCGATCGTGGTGGCGGCCTGCACCGTCACCTGTTGCCCCAGGATCGCGCGCACCGCGATCTCGAATCCGTCGATGGCGCCCGGCAGCCGAAGGCCGGGATGCTTCTTCGCGAGCGGGCCCAACGCGTGCGCGATCTCCTCGGGATGGCATCCCAGGTCGAAGAGATGCTTCACCCGTGCGAGCACCGTGGGAAGCGCGGGAGCGAGCGACGCCCCCACGACCACGCGCAGCGCGGCGCGCCGCTTCGAGGGAGAGACCGCGATGTCTCCCGTGAACGTCTTTCCCTGGCGTTCCACGCGGATCGAGCGCAAGTAGCTGCGGCCGTCGACCGCTTCGACGCCGGCGACCGCGCGTTTCGCGAGGAACGCGAGCATCGCGTCCCAATCGTAGGGCGGGCGATAGGCGAGGTCGAACGCGAAGCGGTCGGCCACGTCCGCCCTGGAGGCGCGGCGCAGCTCCCCGGGCGTCATGCGATAGCGCCGGCGGAAGAGGTCGTTGAAGCGCCTCAGGCTCGCGAAGCCGCTCGACATCGCCACGTCGATCACCGGCATTCGCGTGTCGGTGAGGAGCCGCTTGGCGAGGAGCAACCGCTGCGTCTGCGCATACTCGACGGGGGCCACGCCGAACTCCTCCTGGAAGACGCGCCGCAGGTGCCGGTCGGTGACGCCGAGCGTGGAGGCGAGGTCCGGAAGGCGTGCGTCGGCGAGGCGGCCGTCCTCGATCAGGCTCGCTGCCGATTGCGCGAGGCGGCGGTTGGCGTCGACGGCGGCGAAGCCGGGCGCGAGCTCCGGGCGGCAGCGCAGGCACGGACGGAACCCCTGCGACTCGGCGGCCGCGGCGCTCGGGAAATAGCGGCAGTTCTCGCGCAGCGGCACGCGCGCCGTGCACACGGGGCGGCAGTACACGCGCGTCGTGCGCACGCCTACGAAGAAGCGCCCGTCGAATCGCGTGTCGTGGGACCGCAGGGCGCGGTAGCAGGTGTCGGCATCGAGGAACATGCCGCCATTATCCGCCCGCCGCGCTCAGCCGCTCGCCATTTTCGGACGTCGAAATCCGCGCTTCCAGGCGAGCCAGGCGGCGAAGGTGCCCGCGAGCAGGATCGCCGGGAGCGCCACGTAGTTGAGCGTGTTCCAGCCGCGGGTGTTCACGAGCACGCCGGACGAGAGCGACGAGATCGCAAGCGACGCGAAGATCGCCATCTCGTTCACGCCCTGCGCCTTCGCCTTTTCCGAGGGCCGGTAGGTCTCGGTGAGCAGCGTGGAACCGCCCACGTACATGAAGTTCCAGCCGATGCCCAGCAGCACCAGCGCCCACCAGAAGTTGTAGACCTCCTGCCCGGAAAGGGCCACGCCCACGCACGCCATCTGGATCGCCACCCCCGCGAGCATCACCTGCAGCACGCCGAAGCGCTTGACCAGCGATCCGGTGAAGAACGACGTGCCGAACATGCCCACGACGTGCGCCGAGATCACGCTCGCCGCCGCCGTGTAGGGATGGCCGCAGAAGCCCATGGCGAGGGGAGTGGCGGTCATGAGCAGGTTCATCACCGCGTAGCCGAGCGCCGCCACGCTCGCCGCGACGATGAACGCAGGCTGCGCGACGATCTCGGCGAGCGGCCGCGCCGGCTCGTGCGACTCGCCTTCCGCGCCCCTGGGGATGCGAAGCCGCGAGACGATCGCCAGGGCGACGAGCGAATAGACGAAGAGCGAAGCGTAGGAGGCGAGGAACTCGGTGTGCGCGAGCGTGCGCGTGTACTTGCTCACCTCGGGCCCCACGATGCCGCCCACGAGCCCGCCCGCGAGCACGAAGGAGATCGCCTTCGCCTTGAATTCGGCGGGCGACGCGTCGGCCGCGGCGAAGCGGTAGTACTGGCCCACGGCGTTGTAGGCGCCGAGGAGGACCGTGCCCGCGCAGAGCAGCGCGAGGCTCGAATACGCCATGGCGAGCGTGGCGAGCACGGAGCCCGCGAGGCCGAAGGCGCCTCCCGTGAGGAAGCCCTCCCTGCGCCCGACGCGCTTCATCCACATCGACGCGGGATAGGTGGCGATCGCCGAGCCGATCACGTAGGTCATCGTGGGCAGCGTCGAGAACGCCTTGTTCGCGGCGAGCGCGTAGCCCGCGAGCGCGCTCACGGAGATGAGCGTCACGGCGTTCATGAGCAGCAGCGCCTGGCAGAAAGAGAGCAACCAAACGTTGCGGCGGGAGGAATCGGTCATGTCCATCCGGTATCCTACTGCGGATGAACTATCGACGACTCGGCCGCTCCGGCCTCAAGGTGAGCACGCTTTCCTTCGGCTCTTGGGTCACCTACGGCAACCAGCTCGACACGAAAGCCGCCAGCGAATGCATGGCCGCCGCATGGGACCGCGGCGTGAACTTCTTCGACAACGCCCAGGTGTACGCCGCGGGCAAGAGCGAGGAGATCATGGGCGAGGCGCTCGCGAAAGCGGGCTGGCCGCGCCTGAAGTACGTGGTCTCGACGAAATTCTTCTGGGGCATCACCGACGGGCCCAACGAGAAGAACACGCTGAACCGCAAGTACCTGCTCGATGCGATCGACGGGTCGTTGAAGCGCCTGAAGCTCGACTACGTGGACTTGGTCTATTGCCACCGCCCCGATCCCCACACGCCGATCGAGGAGACCGTATGGGCGATGCACGACATGATCGAGCGCGGCAAGGCGCTCTACTGGGGCACGAGCGAGTGGAGCGCCGCGGAGATCATGGCCGCGTGGCAGGTGGCCGAACGCCACCACCTGCGCAAGCCCGTGGTGGAGCAGCCCGAGTACAACCTCTTCCACCGCGCCCGCGTCGAGCGGGAGTACGCGCGGCTCTACGAGGAGATCGGCATCGGGCTCACGACGTGGAGCCCGCTCGCCTCGGGCCTGCTCACCGGCAAGTACCGCAACGGCGTTCCCGCGGACAGCCGCGGCGCCATGCCGCGCATGAAGTTCCTCGTGGAGGGCCTCACCGACAAGGCGAGGAACGACGCGGTGGGCAAGCTCGACACGATCGCGAAGGAGCTGGGCTGCACGCTCGCGCAGCTCGCCATCGCCTGGTGCGCGCGCAACCCGAACGTCTCGACCGTGATCACCGGGGCCTCGCGCGTCGCGCAGGTCGAGGAGAACCTGAAGGCCGCGGACGCGATCGCGAAGCTCACGCCGGAAGCGATGGCGCGGATCGACGCGGTGACCGCGCCGCTCAGCGAGTGAACTGGGCGAACGTGACGAG
>DATJVS010000080.1:0-12200 GCA_035501715.1 Usitatibacter sp. | reverse complement strand
ACGTGGTCGAGCATCATCGCGGCGGAGAGCATCAATGCCAGCGGATTGGCGATGCCCTTGCCGGCGATGTCGGGCGCCGAGCCGTGCACCGCCTCGAAGATCGCCGCGTCCTTTCCGATGTTGCCCGCGGGCGCCATGCCGAGGCCTCCCACGAGGCCCGCGTTCAGGTCGGAAAGGATGTCGCCGAAGAGGTTCGTGGTCACGATCACGTCGAACTGGTACGGATTCATCACGAGCTGCATCGCGCACGCGTCGATGATGCGCTCGTCGCAATCGACCTTGCCCGCGTACTTCTTCGCCACCTCGCGTCCCGCCTCGAGGAAAAGGCCCGTCAGCGCCTTCAGCACGTTCGCCTTGTGCACGAGGGTGACTTTCCTGCGCTGGTTCGCCACCGCGTACTCGAACGCGAACTCGCAGATGCGCCGGCCGCCGGCGCGCGTGTTGACGCCCGAGGCGAGCGCCACCGCGTGCGGATCGTCGCCCACCGGGATGTAGTGCTCGAATCCCACGTACAGGCCCTCGAGGTTCTCGCGTACGAGCACGAGGTCGATGTTCTCGTAGCGCCCGCCCGGAATGAGCGTGCGCGCCGGCCGCAGGTTGGCGAAGAGATGGAACTCCTCGCGAAGGCGCACGTTCGACGAGCGGAAGCCTCCGCCCACGGGAGTCGCGAGCGGGCCCTTCAGCGCGAGCCGCGTCCTGCGGATGCTCTCGATGGTGGCCTTGGGCAGCGGATCGCCCTCCTTCTTGAGGCCCGCCACGCCCGCGGTGTGCCACTCGTATTCGAAGGGCGCGCCCACCGCCTCGAGCACCTCGAGCGTGGCTTCGGTCACCTCGGTGCCGATCCCGTCGCCGGGAATGAGGGTGACGCCGATCTTTCCGGCGCCCTTCGCGGGCTTCTTCGCCTTCTGAGCCATGGTGTTCGCCCCTGTGAACGAGAGTGGGATTATAGGGCCTCGCGAATTCTGGGATGATGAAGGCGTGAGCGAAGAAGACCGATCCGGGCAGGGCCTGAAGAAGGGCCTCGCGAGCTACGGCGACCGCGAGTTCTCGCTGTTCCTGCGCAAGGCGTTCATCAAGGGCGCGGGCTACACCGACGACGCGCTCTCGCGTCCCGTCGTGGGCATCGTGAACACCGGCTCGTCCTTCAACCCGTGCCACGGCAACGCGCCGCAGTTGATCGAGGCGGTGAAGCGCGGCGTGATGCTCTCGGGCGGATTGCCGGTGGACTTCCCCACGATCTCGATCCACGAGAGCTTCTCGCATCCCACGTCGATGTACCTGCGCAACCTCATGTCCATGGACACCGAGGAGATGATCCGCGCGCAGCCCATGGACGCGGTGGTGCTGATCGGCGGCTGCGACAAGACCGTGCCCGCGCAATTGATGGGCGCGGCCTCGGCCAACGTGCCCTGCGTGCAGCTCGTCACCGGCTCGATGCTCACCGGCTCGCACGACGGAGAGCGCGTGGGTGCGTGCACCGATTGCCGCCGCTACTGGGGACGCTATCGCGCCGATGAGATCGACAGCGGCGAGATCGCGCGCGTGAACGACCAGCTCGTGGCTTCCGTGGGAACCTGCTCGGTCATGGGCACGGCGAGCACCATGGCGTGCATCGCGGAAGCGCTGGGGATCGCGCTGCCCGGGAGCGCGTCGGCGCCAGCCGTCACCGCGGATCGCATCCGCATCGCCGAGCGCTCGGGCGCCACGGCCGTCGCCATCGCAAAATCGAAGCTCACGCCCGACAGGATCCTCACCGCAAAGGCCTTCGAGAACGCGCTTCGCGTGCTGCTCGCCATCGGCGGCTCCACCAACGGCGTGATCCACACCACCGCGATCGCGGGGCGCCTCGGCATCGACCTCGACCTCGCGCGACTCGACGCCATGGGGCGCGAGACGCCGGTGCTGGTGGATCTCAAGCCCTCCGGCAGGCACTACATGGAGGACCTTCACCACGCGGGCGGACTGCCGACGCTGCTTCGGGAATTGAAGCCGCTGCTCCATCTCGATGCGCTCACGATCACGGGCCGCACGCTCGGCGAAGAGATCGACGCGACGCAAGCCTTCGCGCAGGATGTCGTTCGCCCATTCTCGAATCCGCTCTTTCCGCAGGGCGGCATCGCGGTGCTGCGCGGCAACCTCGCGCCGGGCGGCGCCATCATCAAGCAATCGGCGGCGAGCGCATCGCTCATGAAGCACGAGGGCCGCGCCGTCGTCTTCGAAGACGCCGAGGATCTCGCGCGCCGCGTCGACGACGAATCGCTGGACGTGCGCGCCGACGACATCCTGGTCCTCAAGAACATCGGGCCGAAAGGCGCGCCCGGGATGCCCGAGGCGGGCTACCTCCCGATCCCGAAGAAGCTCGCACGCGCCGGCGTGAAGGACATGGTGCGCATCTCCGACGGGCGAATGAGCGGAACGGCCGCGGGCACGATCGTGCTGCACGTGACGCCGGAGTCGGCCGTGGGCGGCCCGCTCGCGTGGGTGAAGACGGGCGATCGCATCCGGCTGGACGTGGACAAGCGCGAGCTCACCCTCCTCGTGCCGGAAGAGCAGATGGCGGCGCGGCGCGCAAGCACCCCGGTCAACCCGCCCGTGGCGCGCCGGGGGTACCTTAAGCTCTTCCTCGATCACGTGACGCAGGCCGACGAAGGCGTGGACTTCGACTTCCTGCGCAAGTAGCGATGCCGCACCTTCCCGCCTCGCAAGCCCTCGCCCGTTTCCGCGTGATCGACATGACGCAGGTGCGCGCCGGGCCCACCTCCGCGCGACAGCTCGCCGACTGGGGCGCCGACGTGATCCAGGTGCAGATGCCCGAGCACATGCGCGGCGACGACACGCTGGGCGGCCAGGAAGGCAGCGACTACCAGTACACGCACCGCAACAAGCGCTCGATCACGTTGAACCTCAAGGAGCCCGAGGGCCTCGAGGTGCTGAAGAAACTGGTCGCCACCGCCGACGTGCTCCTCGAGAATTTCCGCCCCGACGTGAAGCATCGCCTCGGCATCGACTACGAGTCGCTCTCGAAGGTGAACCCGCGCCTCGTGTACGCGAGCATCTCGGGCTTCGGCCAGACGGGCCCCTATGCGACGCGTCCCGGCTTCGACCAGATCGCGCAGGGCATGGGCGGCCTCATGTCGGTCACCGGGCTGCCCGGGCAAGGTCCCCTGCGCGTGGGGCTGCCGATCGCCGACCTGTGCGCGGGAATCTTTGCCGCCTACGGCGTGACCGTGGCCCTGCTCGAGCGCGAAGTCTCCGGCAAGGGACAGTGGCTGCACACGTCGCTGCTCGAGGCGCAGATCTACATGATGGATTTCCAGACGGCGCGCTGGACCCTCGACCACGAGATTCCGGGGCAAGCCGGCAACTACCATCCGACGAGCATTCCCACGGGCGTCTACAGGACGAAGGACGGCCACATCAACATCGCGGTCTTCGGCGGCAAGATCTGGGAGCGCTTCTGCCTGGCCCTGGGCGCGCCCGAGTGGATGGACGACGAGCGCTCGAAGAGCAAGTCCGCGAGGAGCGTGAACCGCGACTGGCTCAACGCCGAGATCGAGAAGAAGCTCGCCTCGAACACGAGCGCCTGGTGGATCGAGAAGCTCAACGCCGAGGGCGTGGCGTGCGGGCGCATCAACAACGTGAAGGAAGTCTTCGAGGAGCCGCAGGTGCGGCACCTGGGGCTGCTGAAGAAGGTCGTGTCGAAGGAGCTCGGAGAGCAGGTGCTGATGGGGCAGCCGGTCACGCTCACCCGCACGCCCTCCACCATCGCGCGCGCCACGCCGCGGCGCGGCGAGCACTCGGAGGAGATCCTCACGGAGCTGGGCTTCGACGCGGCCGCCCTCGCGCGGATGAAATCCGCAGGAGTCTACTGATGAACGACATGAGCTATGCCTCCGGCACGGAGCGCGTGAAGACGTGGACCGACGGTGCCGTGCTGCACATCCGCTTCAACAATCCCGCCAAGCACAACGCGCTGTCGGTGGAGATGTGGCAGGCGGTGCCGACGCTGCTCGCTCGCGCGGCCAAGGACGACGACGTGCGCGTCGTGGTGTTCTCCGGCGAGGGCGGGAAGGCCTTCGTCTCGGGCGCCGACATCTCGCAGTTCGAGGACATGCGCGCCGCCAGGGAGGCGGTGAAGAAGTATGAGGAGATGGCGGAAGCCGCGCTCGAAGGCATCCACGAGTTCGAGAAGCCCACCATCGCGCGCATCGAGGGCTACTGCATCGGCGGCGGCGTGAACGTCGCCATCAGCTGCGACATCCGCGTGGCCTCCACGAATTCCACGTTCTCGGTGCCGGCCACGCGCCTGGGGCTGGGCTACCGCTTCTCGGCGATGAAGAACCTCACGGACCTCGTGGGGCCGGGATACGCGAAGGACATCTTCTTCACCGCGCGCCGGCTCGACGCCGCCGAGGCGCTTCGCATCGGCCTCGTGAACCGCATCGCCGAGCCCGAGGCGCTCGACGCGCTGCTCGCCGAGTACACGAACGCGATTTCCACGGGCGCGCCGCTCACAATCAAGGCGGGCAAACGCATCATCCGCGAAGTGCTCAAGGCCGACCACGCGGACATGGAGCTCGCCAGGCGCCTGATCCTCGACTGCTTCGAAAGCGAGGACTACGTCGAGGGGCGGCGCGCTTTCATGGAGAAGCGCAAGCCGACGTTCAAGGGGAAGTGATGCGCACGCTCGCAGCCGCCCTCGCGTTCTTCGCCGCCTCCGCCCTCGCCGCCTGGCCCGAGCGCCCGATCAAGCTCTACATCGGATATGCCGCGGGCGGCTCCACCGACGTCGTGGCGCGCATCATCTCCGGGAAGCTGGGCGACGCGCTGGGCCAGCCCATCGTGATCGAGAACAAGCCGGGCTCCGCGGGGGACCTCGCCGCCGAGCTCATGCTGCAGGCGCCCGCCGACGGCTACACGCTCATGATGTCCACGGTCGCGCTGCACGCGATCAACCCGGGCCTGTACCAGCAGAAATTCGACGCGGTGAACGACTTCGCGCCCATCGCGATCGTGTGCTCCTACCCGATGATCATGATCGCCTCGCCCGCCACGAGCTTCCACACGCTGGCCGAGTTGAAGGCCGCGAGCGACAACGCGCCGATGTTCTACTCGTCCTCGGGCGTGGGATCGCCGGGGCACCTCGCCGGGGAGCTGCTCGTGAAGGCCACGGGCGACAAGCTCACGCACGTTCCGTACAAGGGCGGCTCGCCTTCGGTGCTCGCGGTCGTGACGGGCGATGCGCAATTGAACTTCGCGACGCTTCCCGCGGTCGTGCCGCAGATCCGCGCCGGCAAGGTGCGCGCGGTCGGCCTCGCATCGAAGCAGCGCAACCCCGCCGTGCCTGACGTGCCGACGATGGAGGAGCTGGGGCTCAGGGACTTCGAGGTGGGCACCTGGAGCGCGATAATCGCGCCGAAGGGCGTGCCGCCCGAGGTCGTCCAGAAGGTGAACGCCGCGGTGAACGCGGTGCTGAACGACCCCGAGGTCCGCAAGCGCCTCGTGGCGGAGGGCGCGGAGATCAACCTCATGACGCCCGCCGAGACCGCCGCATTCGTGAAGTCCGAGAACGCGCGCTGGATGAAGGTCGTGAAGGACGCGGGGATCCGGCCTCAGTAGTGCGAGTAGAGCGGCGCGCCTTTCGCGGGCAGCTGGGCCTCGAGGATCGCTCCCGTCTCCGATTCCGTCATCACGAGCGTCGACGTGCCGGGCCGATACGCGACGTTGGTCACCGTCGATCCCGCGGGGCTCTTCACGAAGTGCGTGACCTCTGCCTTCGCGTTGCACACGAACGCGCCGCCGAGGCTCGCATGCGCGACCACGACGCGATTGTCCGCGTCCACCGCCATGCCGTCGGGACCGCTCGTGCCGAAGAAAGTGCGGAACGCGCCGATCTTCGAGACGCTGCCGTCGGCGAGCAGGGGACCGCGCCACACCTGGTTCGCACGCGTGACGGCCACGAAGATGAACTTGCCGGCAGCGTCGAGCGCCACGCCGTTGGGGCTCGGGATGCCGTCGATGAGCAAGTCGAGCCGGCCGTCGGCGCGCAATCGGTACACGCGCCCCGATGGATCGTGAAGGCCCGTCTGCCCCTGGTCGGTGAAGTAGCAGTTGCCCTCGAAGTCGAAGGTGAGGTCGTTCACGCCTTTGAAGGACTCGCTGTTGCGGTGGCCGAGCACGGTCGTCATCCCGGCGGCGCGCGAGCGCAGCGACGCCGGATCCAGCTTGAGTATCCCCCGCCGGTAGTCGGTGATCCACAGCGACCCGTCGCGGTGGAACGCCATGCCGTTGGGCCAGCCGTCGTACTCCGCCACGAGCGTCCACTCGAGCGCGGGCGAGATGCGGAAGATGCGGCCGAAGGGGATGTCGGTGACGAAGAGGTTGCCGTCCCGATCGAACGACGGCCCCTCGAGGAAGCTGTCGACCTCATGGCCCGGCTTGTTCGCGTCGCTCCATTCGGTGCGGCGCTTCCTGCGGAACGCATCGGGCAGGCGCGTGAGCACCCGTGCCTCGATCACTTCCGGCGCCGTGAACGAGAGGTTCCACATGAGCCTGATCTGTCCCCTTTTCCCCGTTTTCGGGGTCAGACCCCTTTTCCGCCGAAAAGGGCTCTGACCCTAGTCGAGCTTGATGTGGGCGTCGCGAACGGCGGCGCCCCACTTCGCGTGCTCGGACTTGATGAAGTCGCCGAATAGCCTCGGCGTGCCGCCGATGGGCGTGCTGCCCTCGTCGGCGAGCTGCTTCCTGATCGTCGCGCCGGCGAGCGCCTTGTTGGCGGCCGCGTTGAGCTTCTCGACGATCGCGGGCGGCGTGCCGGCGGGCGCCACGAGGCCGCTCCACGTCGCCGCCTCGAATCCGGGATAGCCCGACTCCGCCACCGTGGGCACCTTGGGAAATGCCGCGAGCCGCGCGAGCGAGGTCACCGCGAGCGGCCGCAGGCGCCCCGAGGCGACGAGGCCGCCCACGGCCTGGCTGTTGCCGAAATAGCAGTCGACGTTGCCGCCCAGGAGATCCGTCACCGCGGGACTCGCGCCCTTGTACGGGACGTGGGTCATTGTGATGCCCGCGCGCCGCTGGAAGAGCTCGCCGCCGATGTGGCCGATGGTGCCGTTGCCCGGCGAGGCCATGTTCACCTTGCCCGGATTCTTCTTCGCCGCATCCACGAGGTCTTTCAGGGTCTGGTACGGCGACTTCGCGTCCACGACCAGGATGAGCGGCTGCGACGACACGAGCATCACCGGCGCGAAGTCCTTGAGCGGATCGAACGTCATGCTCGAATAAAGCGCCGGGTTCACCGCGAGATTCGCGGTCTGCCCCATGCCGATCGTGTATCCGTCCGGCGCCGCGTGGGCCACGAGATCGAGTCCCACGTTGCCGCCGGCGCCGGGCCGGTTCTCGATCACGATCGTCCACTTCGTTTCCGCGCTCATGGCCTGGGCCATGCCGCGCGAGAGGACGTCGGTGCCGCCGCCGGGCGGGAACGGGACGACGAGGCGGATCGCCTTCGCGGGATAATCGTCCGCGAAAGCCGGGGCGAATGAAATCGCGGCCGCGAGGGCCGCGCATGCGATGGACGCCAGGGCGCGCTTGTTCATCGAAAACGTACTAACATGGATCGAAAACGGGATCAAGCTTCCCAAGGGAGAACGCAATGAAGACTGCCGCTTCGCGGCTCCTCGCCGCGGTCGCTCTCGCCATCGCGATGGCGGGTTGCGTCGTCTACGACTATCCGCCGCCCGGCTACACGACGACGGCGCCCGGGCCCGGCCCCTACGAACGCGCATGGAGCAACGCCATGGGCGCGCTCGTGGACCAGGGCGTGAACATCACCGCGCAGGATCGCGCGGGCGGATTCATCCAGGGCAACCGCGGAAACATTCGCGTGACCGCGCGCCTCATCACGCAGGCCGACGGCGCGGTGCGCGTCGAGTTCAATGCGAACGGTGCGCTCTCGGAAGACCCGGGATTGCCCGAGCGCATCTCGCGCTCCTACGACGCGCGGCGCTGACCGCGCGCGGCCCTAGCGCGCCGCGATCTCCATGTTGTCGATGAGGCGCGTCCTGCCGAGCCAGGCGGCGCCCAGCACGACGAGCTCGCGGTCGTGCGGCTGCGGGGGCGCGAGCTCGCCGCGGTTGCGAAGCGCGATGTAGTCCACCTTCCATCCCGCGAGGTTCAACGCCGATATCGCCATCTCCTCGTGGCGCTCGAAGCGGTGCGAGCCTTCCTCGATGGCGTCCTTGATCTGGCGAAGCGCCGTCGAGAGCAGCGGCGCCTTCGCGCGCTCCGCGGGCGAGAGGTAGTTGTTGCGCGACGAGAGCGCGAGGCCGTCGGGCTCGCGAACCGTCTCGCCACCGACGATCTCGATGCCGAAGTTCAGCTGCCTTACCATGGCGCGAATCACGTGCCACTGCTGGTAGTCCTTCTTGCCGAACACGGCGACGTCGGGTGTCACGAGGTTGAAGAGCTTCGACACCACCGTGGTCACGCCCTGGAAGTGCCCCGGGCGGAAGTCGCCGTCCAGCTGGTCCGCGACCCTGGGCGGCGTGACGAACACTTCCTGCGCGTGCGGGTACATCTCCTTCTCGTCGGGTGCGAACACCACGTGGCAGCCGGCCTTTTCGAGCAGCGCGCAATCCTGGCCGAGCGTGCGCGGATAGCGGTCGAAGTCGCCGCCGGGATCGAACTGCAGGCGGTTCACGAAGATGGACGCGACGACGCACTTGCCGTGCCTGTGCGCGATGTCCACGAGGGAGAGGTGCCCCGCGTGCAGGTTGCCCATGGTGGGCACGAGGGCCACGGAGCGCTGGGACTTCAGCCGTGCGCGCAACTCCGCGACGGTGTGGATCAGGTCCATCAGAAGGAGTGTTCTTCGCCGGGGAAGGTCTTGTCCTTCACCGCCTTCACGTAGGCCTCGATCGCCGCGCGCACCGAGGAGCGCCCCTCGAGGAAGTTCTTCACGAACTTGGCCTTGCGCCCCGGATAGATGTCGAGCATGTCGTAGTTCACGAGCACCTGGCCCGACACGTCGGGGCCCGCGCCGATGCCGATGGTGGGAATCGAGAGCGACTTGGTGACGCGCTTGGCGAGCGGCGCGGGCATCGCTTCCATGAGCACGAAGGCGGCGCCCGCCTGCTCGTTCGCCTTCGCGTCCTCGAGCAGCTTCGCCGCGGCCTCGTCGTTCTTGCCCTGCACGCGATAGCCGCCCAGCGTGTTCACCGACTGGGGCGTGAGGCCGATGTGCGCGCACACGGGGATGCCGCGATCGACGAGGAAGCGCGTCGTGTCGGCCATCACCGCGCCGCCTTCGAGCTTCACCATCTGCGCGCCCGCCGCGATGAGGCGCGCGGCATTGTGGAAGGCCTGGGCGGGGGATTCCTGGAAGCTTCCGAACGGGAGGTCGCCGATCACGAGGGCGCGCTCGCTGCCGCGCGCCACGCAGCGCACGTGGTACTCGGTCGCCTCCATCGTGACGGGCAGCGTCGAGCCGTGGCCCTCGATCACCATGCCGAGGGAATCGCCGATGAGGAGCATGTCCACGCCCGCCTCGTCCGAGAGGCGCGCGAAGCTCGCGTCGTAGCAGGTGAGCATCACGAGCTTCTCGCCCGCGCGCGCCCGTTCCTGCAGCTTCGGGATGGACACGCGGAGGGCCTTGTCGGAGCCTTGGGCGCTCATGTCTTCTTGGTGTGTCGCCGGGAGCGGAATGCGGATTCTGCCAGACTTTGATGCATCGCAGCAAAGGGCCTAGGCGCGGTTGAAGAACTCGCGCCCGCCGCGCATCTTCCGGACGCGCTCGACCAGCAGGTCGAGGTGGTCGGGGTTGTCGACGAAGTTGAGCTTCTCGCTGTTCACGATGAGCAGCGGCCCCTCGCCGTAGCCGTGGAAGTAGCGCGTGTAGGCGTCGTCGAGCGCGCGCAGGTAGTCCTCGGTGATGCCGTGCTCGACCGGGTTGCCGCGCTTCTTCACGCGATGGATGAGCGTCTCGACCGACGCCTGGAGGTAGATCACGAGGTCGGGCACCGGCACGCGCGGCTTCACGTGCTGGTAGATGTTCATGTAGAGCTGGTACTCGGCGTTGTCCAGCGTGAGGCGCGCGAAGAGCGGGTCCTTCGCGAGCGTGTAGTCGGCGACCGTGGGCTGCGCGAAGAGGTCCGGCTGCTTGAGCGACTCGAGCTGCTCCACGCGCTGGAACAGGAAGAAGAGCTGCGTGGGCAGCGCGTAGCGGCGCATGTCGCGGTAGAACTGCGCGAGGAAGGGATTGGCGCTCGCGTCCTCGAGCAGGGTGGTCGCGCCCAGCCGGTGCGCGAGCTTGTTAGCGAGCGTCGTCTTCCCGCTGCCGATGCAGCCTTCGACGACGAGGTAGCGGTGCTTCACAGCTTCGCCGCTCCTTCGGGCCACACGTCATTGAGCGGGGCCAGCACGAACTGCCTCTCGCGCGCCCTCGGATGCGGGATCGTGAGGCCGGGCTCGCGGATCGACCGGTCGCCGTAGAGGATGATGTCGAGGTCCAGCGTGCGCGGGCCGTTCGGGACGGCACGCACGCGATGATGCGCCTGCTCGATCGCGAGCAATCCGTCGAGCAGCTCGCGCGGCGCGAGCGAAGTCTCCACGAGGGCGCACGCGTTGATGAAATCCGGCTGGTCCGCATGGCCCACGGGCGCGGTGCGATAGAGCTTCGAGCGCGCGAGGAGCTGGGTGCGCGGAAGCGCGGCGATCTCGTCGAAGGCGCGGCGCACCTGCGCCTCGGGATCGTCGAGGTTGGAGCCGAGCGCGATGGCCGCCCGCGTCACGTTGCGCCCTCGCCCGGTTCCGGCGTCGTCGGCGCGCCCTCGGCGGGCTTGCGCTTGCCGCGCCGGCGCCGCCGCTTCTTCTTCGGCCCCGCCTCGTCGCTCACGAGCATTCGCTCGCGCTCGTCGGGATTCACGCGCTGGAACCGGTCCCACCACTGCGCGGCGTCGCGCGGCGCGTTGCCCGACTCGGCGCGCAGCGCGAAGAAATCGTAGGCGGCACGGAAGCGCGGGTGCTCGAGCAGGCGGAACGGCCGCTGGCCGCCGCGTTGCAGGAAGCGAGGCTGCATGAGCCACAGCTCCTTCATCGTCGCGTCGAAGCGCCGCGGGATCGCGAGCGTCTCGCGCTGCGCGTCCAGCGCCTCGTGCATCGCGTCGTGCAGGGCCGGAATCGTGGGCTGCCCGCGCGCCTCGAAGCGCGCGAGGTTCTTCTCGACCTGACCCCAGAGGAGCGCGGCGAGCAGGAAGGCGGGCGACACGGGGCGATCGCCCGCGAGCCGCTCGTCGGTGGCGCGCAGCGCCGCCATGGCGAAGGGCCCGGCCTCGGGATCGTCGAGTGCGGTGTCCAGGAGCGGAAGCAGGCCGTGGTGCAGCTCGAGCTCGCGCAGCATCTTCACGCACTCGACGGCGTTGCCCGAAAGCAGGAGCTTCAGGATCTCCTCGAAGAGGCGCGCCTGGGGAACGTTCTCGAGCAGGTGGCGAAGCGTGCGGATGGGTTCGCGCGTCTTCGCGTCGATCTCCAGGCCCAGCTTCGCGGCGAGGCGCGCGGCGCGAAGCATCCGCACCGGATCCTCCCGGTAGCGCGCGGCCGGATCGCCGATCATCACGAGCTTGCGCGCCTTCAGGTCCTTCATCCCGTTCACGTAGTCCCACACCTCTTCCTTCACGGGATCGTAGAAGAGCGCGTTCACGGTGAAGTCGCGGCGCATCGCGTCCTCGGCCTGCGTACCGAAGACGTTGTCCGAGAGCATGCGGCCGTGCTCGTCGGTGTGCTCGGCGTCGGGCTCGCGCGTGAAGTGGGCGCGGAACGTCGACACCTCGATGGTCTCGGCGCCGCAGAGCACGTGCACGATCTGGAAGCGCCGGCCGATGATGCGCGAGCGGCGGAAGACGCTTCGCACTTCCTCGGGCGTGGCGTTGGTCGCGACGTCGAAGTCCTTCGGGCGGATGCCGAGCAGCAGGTCGCGCACGGCCCCGCCCACCACGAACGCCGCATAACCCGCGCGCTGAAGCTCCTCGCACGTGCGGCGCGCGCATTTGCTGATGTGCTCGCGGGCGATGGAGTGCTTGTCCTTGCCGTAGACGACCGGCTTCGCGTCCTTGTGGGTCACGCGCTCCCGCCGGCCGAAGAGCTTGTCGATGTAGCGCTTGATCATCTGAGCGACATGATCTTCCAGCCGCGCTCCTCGGCGCGCG
>DATJVS010000079.1:0-4051 GCA_035501715.1 Usitatibacter sp. | reverse complement strand
ACGTGCTCGTAGGTGCGGCCGTCGCCCATCACGCCGACGGAGCGCACCGGCAGGAACACCGCGAAGGCCTGCGCCGTCTGGTCGTACCAGGTCACGCCGTCTTCGTTCGTCGCCTTGCGCAGCTCTTCGATGAAGATGGCGTCCGCGCGGCGCAGCAGGTCCGCGTACTCGCGCTTCACTTCGCCGAGGATGCGCACGCCCAGGCCCGGGCCGGGGAAGGGATGCCGATAGACCATCTCGCGCGGAAGCCCGAGCTCGACGCCGAGCAGCCGCACCTCGTCCTTGAAGAGCTCGCGCAGCGGCTCCAGCAGCTTGAGGTGCAGCGACTCGGGCAGCCCGCCCACGTTGTGGTGCGACTTGATCGTGACCGCTTTCTTGGTCTTGGCGCCCGCGCTCTCGATCACGTCGGGATAGATCGTGCCCTGCGCGAGCCACTTGGCGCCGGGCATCTTCTTCGCCTCGCGCTGGAAGATCTCGACGAAGAGCCGGCCGATGATCTTGCGCTTCTGCTCCGGGTCGGCCACGCCGGCGAGCTCGCGGAAATATTCGTCCGCCGCATTCACGCGCAGCACCTTCACGCCCAGGTGCTTCGCGAAGGTCTGCATCACCTGGTCGCCTTCATCGAGGCGGAGCAGCCCCGTGTCCACGAAGATGCAGGTGAGCTGCTCGCCGATCGCCTTGTGGATGAGCGCCGCGGCCACGGCGGAATCGACGCCGCCCGACAGACCCAGGATCACCTCGTCCTTGCCCACCTGCTTGCGGATGCGCTCGATCGCCTGCGGCACGAACTGCGGCATGTTCCACGAGGCGCCGGCGCCGCAGATCTCGTGCACGAAGCGCGTGTAGATCGCGCGGCCCTGCCTGGTGTGCGTGACTTCCGGATGGAACTGCACCGCGTAGAAGCGGCGCGTTTCGTCGGCCATGCCGGCGATCGGGCATGCCTCGTTGGACGCGATCACCTTGAAGCCCGGCGGAAGCTCCGTCACCTTGTCGCCGTGGCTCATCCACACCTCGAGGAATCCCTCGCCGTTGGGCCCGCTTCGGTCCTGGATGCCCTCGAGGAGCTTCGAGTGTCCGCGCGCGCGCACCTCCGCGAATCCGAACTCGCGCACCTTCCCGGGCTGCACCGCGCCGCCCAGTTGCGCCGCCATGGTCTGCATGCCGTAGCAGATGCCCATCACGGGCACGCCCAGCTCGAACACCACCTGGGGGGCGCGCGCCGTTTCCTCCTCGGTGACGGAGGCGTGGCTTCCCGAAAGGATGATGCCGCGCGGATTGAACGAGCGGACGAATTCCGCGTCCACGTCGTAGGGATGCAGCTCGCAATAGACGCCCGCTTCGCGGATGCGGCGCGCGATGAGCTGCGTGACTTGCGAGCCGAAATCGAGGATGAGGATCCGGTCCAACGCCTGCGCCCCGCTATTCGATGTGGTAATTGGGCGCTTCCTTGGTGATCTGCACGTCGTGCACGTGCGACTCGCGCATGCCCGCCGAGGTGATCTCGACGAACTCTCCCTTGGTGCGCATCGCCTCGATCGTGGCGCAGCCCGTGTAGCCCATGCTCGCGCGAAGCCCGCCCATGAGTTGCTGGATGATCGCGGTGACGGGGCCCTTGTAGGGAATGCGGCCCTCGACGCCTTCGGGCACGAGCTTGTCGGCGTTCATCTCGGCGTCCTGGAAGTAGCGGTCGCTCGAGCCCTTCTGCATCGCGCCGATGGAGCCCATGCCGCGATAGGCCTTGTAGGAGCGCCCCTGGAAGAGCTCGATGTCTCCCGGTGCCTCCTCGCTTCCCGCAAAGAGGCTGCCCAGCATCACGCTGGAGGCCCCCGCGGCCACGGCCTTGGCGATGTCGCCCGAGAAGCGGATGCCGCCGTCGGCGATGCACGGGATGCCCGAGCCTTCGAGCGCTCCGGCCACGCTCTGGATCGCCGTGATCTGGGGAACGCCCACGCCGGCCACGATGCGCGTGGTGCAGATGGAGCCGGGACCGATGCCGACCTTCACGCCGTCGGCGCCGTGGTCGATGAGCGCCTTGGCCGCCTCCTTTGTGGCGATGTTGCCGCCGATCACCTGGAGGTCCGGGAATTTCTTCTTGACCCACTTCACGCGATCGAGCACGCCCTGCGCGTGCCCGTGGGCGGTATCGACGACGATCACGTCTGCGCCGGCTTCGACGAGCGCTTCGACGCGCTCCGCGGTGTCCTCGCCCACGCCGACCGCCGCGCCGACGCGCAGGCGTCCCAGCTGGTCCTTGCAGGCGTCCGGGTGCTCGGAGGACTTGAGGATGTCCTTCACCGTCATGAGGCCGCGCAGCTCCCAGTCGCCGTTGATCACGAGCACGCGCTCGAGGCGGTGGCGGTGCATGAGCGCGCGCGCCTCGTCGGGGCTCGCGCCCTCCTTCACGGTGATGAGCCGTTCGCGCGGCGTCATGATGTTCTTCACCGGCTGGTCGAGGTTGTCCTCGAACCTGAGGTCCCGGTTGGTGACGATGCCGACCACGCGCTTGCCCTCGAGCACGGGAAGCCCCGAGATGCGGTGCTTGCGCGTGAGCTCCATCACTTCGCGCACGCTCATGGTGGGCGCAATTGTGATCGGATCCTTCACCACGCCGCTTTCGAAGCGCTTGACCTTCGCGACTTCCGCGGCCTGGGCGCGCGGGGACATGTTCTTGTGGACGATGCCGATGCCGCCTTCCTGCGCGAGCGCGATCGCGAGGCGCGATTCCGTCACCGTATCCATGGCGGCGGACAGCAGCGGAATCTTCAGGCTGATGGTGCGGGTGAGGCGGGTTTCGAGGCGGACTTCGCGGGGCAGGACAGTCGAGTGGGCGGGAAGAAGCAGAACGTCGTCGAACGTGAGAGCTTTTTGGATGACGCGCATTCGCAAACCCTTCGCTGCAAAAGGAGATTATACAGACCGGTCCTACCCCCTTCAACCGAGCCCGGCCCTGTGACGGGCTTCATTGACGCTAGAGTGATTTCTCGATAAGGTATTGTAAATGCTTGAAACTTCACGGCTTTGGCGGGTAGTTTTTGGGGCGCTTTTGGTGGGTTGCACGAGCCCCGCGCCGCAGGTCGTGGAAGCACCCGCGGCGCCGCCCGCGACCGTCGCCGTGAAGCCGGCGAAGGACGATGCGGCCCTCGCGGAAGAAGCGAAAGCACTGCTCGCGCAGGCGGAAACGGACGTGCAACGCGCTCGTGCAAGACGCGCGCTCTGGCTGAAGGCCTGGGAGGACCTCCTCTCGGCGCGCCAGGCGTCGGCTGCAGGGGACAACGGCGCGACAATCCGCTACGCGAAGCAGGCAAGCGACCTGGCGCAGTTGGGCCTCGAGCAGCTGGCCTATCCGGCAGTCAAATAGTTCGGAGGAGATTCGCCATGAAACGATTGATCGTCCTCGTACTCGCCCTCGGGCTCGCGCAGGCCGCTTCGGCGCAGCTGTACAAGTACGTCGACAAGGACGGCAAGACCGTCTATTCGGACCAGCCGCCGGCCAACACCGACTCCAAGCAGATCAACGTGCAGACGGGCACCTCCGCGCCCACGCAGGTGCCCAAGAGCGCCGTGGAACGCGACAAGGAAGCGCAGAAGGCCCGCGACGAAGCGAACAAGAAATCGGCCGACGCCGCCAAGGCGGCGGCGCTCAAGGACGCGCAGTGCGAAGCGGCGAGGCAGAACCTCGCGCAATACGCCAACGGCGGGCGCATGCAGCGCACGCTTCCGAATGGAGACCGCGAGTTCCTGAGCGACGACGAGATCGACGCCGGGCGCGAGAAGGCGCAGAAACAGGTGGACGACGTCTGCAAGTAGGCGGCGTCCGCAGGGACCGCCGGGCAGCCGGCGGAAAGAAGAAGGAGAACGAGTGGCGCACCCCCGGCATCGCGTGACGCGAACCGTAGCTGCTTGCGCGTTGGCGCTTGCAGCCATGCAGGCGCGCGCCCTTTCGCTGGGCGAAGCCGAGGTTCGCTCGGGGCTCGGCGAGCCGCTCGACCTGCGCATCCCCGTGACACGCGCTCCGGGCGAGTACATCGAGCCCTCGTGCTTCAAGCTTCTC
>DATJVS010000078.1:0-11134 GCA_035501715.1 Usitatibacter sp. | reverse complement strand
ATCTTCCAATCGGTGAGCGATCGCGCGGCGCGTTCGAGAACGTCGGGACTCATCTGCGCGATCGGCATGTCCAGCTCGTGCGCGGCGCACCAGCGCTGGGCCACTCGCTTGGGCATGCGCTCCGCAAGCAGCGTCGAGAGTTGTGCGCGCGACCTGCGTTGATTCGATAGCCACTTCGGCACGTCGACCCCGGGCAGCAGGTTCACGCGGATGGGCTCGGCAGCGCGCGCCTGCTGCCAGTACGAAGAGATCTGCAGGATCGCGGGGCCGGAGAGTCCACGATGAGTGAACAGGAGGTTCTCGCGGAAGCGTCCGCCGCCGCAGCGGACCTCCACGTCGACCGATACACCGGAGAGCTCCGCGAATTGCTCCAGGAAGCGCGGCTCGAAGGTGAGCGGCACGAGCGCGGGCTTGGGCGGCACGATGGCCAGCCCGAACTGCTCGGCGACCTTGTAGGCGAAAGGCGTGGCGCCGATCTTGGGCACCGTGAGCCCGCCGGTCGCGATCACGAGCGAGCTCGCCATCACCGGCGAGCGTGACGTCTCGATGCGAAACCCGCTGCCATCGTGGCTCACGCCGCGGATCTCGCACGGCTGCCACCATTCCACGTGGCCCTTCGCACACTCGGCGCGAAGCATGTCGATGATCTGCCGTGAGCTGCGGTCGCAGAAGAGCTGGCCCAGCGTCTTCTCGTGCCACGCGATGCCGTGGCTTTCCACGAGCGCGATGAAGTCGCGCGGCGTGTAGCGCTCCAACGCCGTCCGGCAGAAGGCGGGATCCGACGAAAGGAAGTCGGCGTGCGTCGCGTGGAGGTTGGTGAAGTTGCAGCGCCCGCCGCCCGAGATGCGGATCTTCTCGCCCACTTCCGCGTAGTGATCGATGAGGAGCACGCGCCGGCCACGCTGCCCCGCCGTGGCCGCGCACATCATGCCGGCGGCACCGGCGCCGAGGATCGCGACGTCGAACATATAGAATCATCCCATGGCCAACGTCCTGAAGCTGCCCAAGCGGCCGAAACCAACCGCGCCCGCGCCGGCTTCGGCGCAGCCCTCCGGCCCTTCGCGTCCCCGGCCTTCGCTTCGACCGCAGCCCAAGCCATCGAAGCCCGCGGCACCTCCACGCGAGACTCCCGAGGACCCGCGCCTGTCCAAGCGCATGAGCGAGCTGGGCCTGTGCTCGCGCCGCGAAGCCGATGAGTGGATCGAGAACGGCTGGGTGACAGTTGACGGCGCCGTCGTGAAGACGCTCGGCACGCGAGTGCCGCGCACCGCGAAGATCGAAGTCGATGCGGCGGCCACGCGCCACCAGGGCGAGCAGGTCACGATCCTCCTGAACAAGCCCGTGGGCTACGTCTCGGGGCAGCCCGAGGATGGGCACGAGCCGGCGATGGTGCTCATCAAGCCGGAGAATCACTGGGCCGAGGATCCTTCGCGCAAGACGTTCACGGCGAGCCACCTGCGAGGACTCGCGCCCGCCGGGCGCCTCGACATCGACTCCACCGGCCTGCTCGTCTTCACGCAGGACGGGCGCGTCGCGAAGAGGCTCATCGGCCAGGACTCCGACGTCGAGAAGGAGTATCTCGTGCGCGTCGAGGGCAAGCTCACCGACGAGGGCATGAAGCTGCTCCGCCACGGCCTCGAGCTCGACGGCGTGAAGCTGAAGCCCGCCCACGTATCGTGGGCGAACGAAGACCAGCTGCGCTTCGCGCTGCGCGAGGGGCGCAAGCGCCAGATCCGCCGCATGTGCGAGATGGTGGGCCTCGTCGTGACCGGACTGAAGCGCGTGCGCACCGGCAGCGTGCCGCTCGGGTCGCTGCCCGTGGGACAGTGGCGCTACCTCGGCAAGCGCGAGAGATTCTAGGAGATGTCGATGAGCGATCTCGAGGCGCTGCGCAGGCAATTGCGCGACTTCACCGCCGCCCGCGACTGGGAGCAGTTCCATTCGCCCAAGAACCTCGCCATGGCGCTCTCGGCCGAATCGGGCGAGCTGCTCGAGGTGTTCCAGTGGCTCACGGAAGAACAGAGCGCCCGCCTCGACGACAGGATGCGCGCCGCGGCCGCCGACGAGATCGCCGACGTGCTGCTCTATCTCATCCGCCTCGCCGACACGCTAGGCATCGATCCCGTCGTCGAGGCGCGCCGCAAGCTCGCCGAGAACGAGCGCAAGTATCCCGTGGACAAGGCACGCGGCACGGCGAAGAAATACACCGAGCTCTAGTGGAAGCTTCCCCGCTCGTCCACTGGAGCGAGGAAGGCGAGGCGCGCTCGGCGCGCTGGCAATCCGAACGCGGCGCCCCGCCTCCGAAGAAGATCGTGGTCGTCGACGACCGCACGAAGGCCGATGAGGCGTACGGGCTCGCGTGCCAGGGCATTGGCCTGCTGTGGCGCGGCGATTTCCAGAACGCGCGGCAGATGCTGAACGCGATGACGGCGCGCGCGGAGCCGAAGAAGGCCATCGGCGACTTCAACCTCGAACGGCAGGCCCGCGCTCAGCGGGCACGCACGCTGGGCGCCCTACTCGTTCCCCTCGACGCCGATTACGCGATTCCGCTGCGCCGCGCGCCCGACCTTCGCGAAGCGTGCGTCGAAGCCTATGGCGCTTCGCAGGAAGCCGCGCTCGTCTCGCTGCGCGAATTGCTCGGCGTGAATGGCGCGCACGAGTGGCGGCGCAAGGGCATCTTCGTGCCGGCGATCGACGGGCGCATTCATCCGCACTACGGCGTGTTCGCGCCGATTCGCAGCGAATACGTCGATCTCGTGGACAAGGCGCCGCTGCCCGCGGTGACCGCCTCGACATCGCTTGCGTTCGACGTCGGAACGGGCACCGGAGTCCTCGCCGCGGTGCTCGCGCGGCGCGGCATTCGGCGCGTCGTGGCGACGGATCTCGACACCCGCGCATTGGCCTGTGCGCATGAGAACATCGAAAGGCTCGGGCTCGGCGAGCAGGTGGAAATCGTGAAGGCCGACCTGTTCCCCGAAGGCCGGGCCGCCCTCGCCGTATGCAATCCGCCCTGGGTGCCCGCGCGGCCCAGCTCGCCGCTGGAGCACGGCATCTACGATTTCGAGAGCCGGATGCTGCGCGGGTATCTGCGCGGACTGCCCGCGCATCTCGTCGAAGGCGGCGAAGGCTGGCTCATCCTCTCCGATCTCGCGGAGCACCTGGGGCTGCGGACCCGGCAGGAGCTCCTCGGCTGGATCGAGGAATCGGGGCTCGAGGTCGTGAAACGCATGGACGTCCGTCCGAAGCATCCGAAAGCGTCCGACGAATCGGACGCGCTGCATCGCGCGAGAAAGGCGGAAGTCACGTCCCTCTGGCGGCTCGCGGCGAAGCGGCAGGCCTGATACCCGGCGAGCCAGGCTTAGAATCGATCGATGGAATCGTTCCTTCGCCGCCTGCCGTGGCGGCGCTCCCTGCGCCTGCATTCGATCGATGGCCTCGAGTCGTATCGCCGCTTCGTCTCACGGCACAGCGAAGGCGACTGGTCGCTGGAGCTTCGCCTCGCGAACGAGAATCCCGATCGCGACTTCACCGTCGCCGGGCACTGCTGGGTCGACGACGCCGACGTCGAGTTTCGAATGGACTACCTGTACGCCGAAGACCTGGGCGACCGGCGCGTTCCGAACTGGCGCGAGCGCATGTGCTGCCCCGTGTGCGGCATGAACAACCGGCAGCGCGCCGGCCTGCACGTGGCCACCGAAGCGCTGCGGCTCAGGCCCGGCTCGCGCATCTACATGACCGAGCAGGTCTCGGCCGGCTTCGCGGCGATGGCGCGGCGCCATCCCGCGATCGTCGGCAGCGAGTTCGTCGGACCCGGGACCGCCCCCGGGTCGGTGACTCCCGCCGGCGTGAGGCACGAAGACCTCACGGAACTTTCGTTCCCCGACGCGAGCCTCGACGCCATCCTCACCTTCGACGTCCTCGAGCACGTTCCCGACTACCGCGCGGCGCTTCGCGAATGCCATCGCGTGCTCGCGAAGCGCGGCAGCATTCTCTTCAGCATTCCGTTCATGGAGAATGCGCCCGCCACTCGCACCCGTGCGCGCTTCGATGCGCAGGGCCGTCTCGTCCACGACCTGCCGCCCGCCTATCACGGAGATCCGTTGAAGCCCGCCGAGGGCGTGCTCTGCTTCCACGATTTCGGCTGGGACATCCTCGACGCGGCGCGCAGCGCGGGTTTCGCGCGGGCGCAGGCGCTCGCCTACCACAGCAAGCGCTTCGGATACCTCGGTGGCTGGCAGCTGGTCTTCGTCGCGCGGAAGGGCTAGGCGCCGAGCGTTCGCGCGATACGCTTCCACCAGGACAAGGGCTTCACGGCGACCGGCGAGGGCGAGAGCCACGCTTCGAACGCCTCGCCCGATTCATGCGCGTGCGACCAGTACGCCACGCCGAAACCGGTCGCATCGGCGAGCCGCTTCATGCTGCCTTGCGCGAAATACTGGATGTGCGCCGGCACGTGGTTGTACGAGTAGCGCCGCCACGCGTCCATGTCGCCCTCGCGCCAATCGCGCGGCCGGTGCGGCGCCGTGACGAAGACGATGCCGTCGGGCGCGATGAGCCGGCGGCACTGCGCGAGAACGCTCACGGGATCGACCAGGTGCTCGATCACGTGCGTCATGGAGATCACGTGATAGGGGCCGCGGCTCGCGACCCTCGCATCCTCGAGCGTGCCCACCACGTAGTCGTCCACCCATGGGCAGGCCTGCGCGGCTTCCGGCGAGAGATCCTGCGCGACGGTGACGTTCGCCGCGCCGCGCGACCTGGCCGCGCGGCACATCCACGCGAGCCCCGCCCCCACCTCGAGGACGCGAATGGGGCCGCGCCATTGGCGCGACGAGACCATGCGGTCGAAGCAGCCGCCGATGTACTCGAGGATCGCCGCCACGCGCTTCTCGTCCGTGTACTCCTCGCCGAATTGCCCGTGGTCCACGTACATCGCGCGAAGGTCGCTCTCGCTCGGCGCCGGCGAGAGATACAGCAGCGCTCCGCAGCCGCAGCGCGACAGCGTGTAGCTATCGCGGGAGAGCGCGAATCCGGCCGTCCGCTCCAGGGTGCCCAGCGCGCATCCGGTTTCGGCGCACCCGAGCGGGCACGGCCTCACGACTTCCGGTCGCGCCTCAGGCACGGCCCAGCCCCAACCGCCGCGCGAACGATTTCACCCGGTAGCGCGCCCGGTGCAGGGCCATGATGAAGCGCCAGGAGCGCGACGAGAGGATGACCTGGTAGTCCTGCATGTGGCCGTCCTTCATCGCCTGCTGCTTCACCTGCACGAAGTCGCGCAGGCGCTGCTCCTTCTCGACGAGGAGCTTCTGGTACATGCGCAGGAGCCCGTCGCGGCTCGCCATGGCGATCTGGATCTCCTGCGCATCCTTCTCGGTGAGCGTCGCGCCCGCCGCGATGCGCTCGGGGAGCGGTCCCGGCACGTAGAACGTCGTGTGCGGCGCGACCGCTTCCTCGGCCGGGCGGTCCTTCGTGTAGAGGTAGATCGAGAACGACTTGCGCGACAGGCCCTTGCGGTCGGCGGGCAGCTCGATGCGGCGGAAGCCGTGCCACGAATACTCGTTCGTCTCGAAGATCACCGCGCGGTTGAATAGGGGCAGGAAGCTCTTCACCTGATCGGCGCGCGGCGTCCACGGATCGGAATGCAGCTCGATCGACCCGCCCCAGGCCTCCTCCCACTCCTTGTTGAGGTAGACGAGCAGGTTCACGCGGCGATGGAGCATGCGCCGCTCGTCGATGTTGAAGTCGACGTGCACGTCGAGCCCCTGCCCGTCCAGGTTCTCGTGCGTGCCTCCGCCGAAGAGCGTCTCGTCGGCGATGAGATCCGGGATTCCAGTGAGCTGCGACATCGCCTCGAGGAACGGCGCGGAGTTGATGTAGCGATAGAACTCCCGGTAGAACGGGCTGATGCCGGCGACGCCCTCGAACACGGCCTTGCGCCCGACCTCGCCGTGCTCGTTCAGCGCCTTGCGCTCGTCGAACGGCGGGAAGTCGCGCAACAGCGCTTCGCACGCGTCGGCATCGAGGAAGTCGTCGACGGCCACGTGGCGGAAAGGCCGGGCCGACTGGAAGCGATGCTGGATGTCGAGGGCGGAATCGAGAACCTGGGCGCGGATCATGCGTTCATTATCCGGGTTTTCGAAACGAAAAAGGCCACCCGCGCCGGGTGGCCCCTTCGCCCTCGTCAGGCAAGCGCTAGTGGCAGGCCGCGTGCCCCGATTCGCTGCACTCGCAATCGGTCCTCACGCTGCAGCAGCGCGAGTCCTTCTCGCAGACGCACTGGTTCCAGCCCGCCACGCATTGCGGCAGCGACTTGGCGCTCGCGATCACGCTGGGGCTGTTGCCCGCATGCGTGACGTCGGCGGATCCTTGGGTGGATCCCTGGGTTGTCGCACATCCACTGCAAATCGCGAGTACGAGACCCGCGAGCACGCTCGACATCAGTTTCATCGTTCACCTCCACGGCAAGTTCCTCCCGGTAAAAAAATGCTATGCCGCGGCGAACGACGATGTTGTTACGAGTGTTGCCTCCATCTGCCGGCCTGTGACATTGGCGCGCGTTGGATGCGCAGTGCGCTCCGCCCGGATTCAGCCGCCCCGGGGGGCCATGCGTAAACCCCCCGCTCCCCTGATAAAATCCATGCTTCGGCAAGCACTTACACGAATCTTGCGCCAATGATCGACGTCGTCGTTCCGGTCTTCCGCGGGCTCGCCGCCACGCGCCGCTGCCTCGAGAGCGTTCTCGCGGCCCGGTGCGACGCGCCTCGCGAGATCGTGGTGATCGACGACGCGAGCCCCGAGCCCGAGATCTCGGCGTGGCTCAAGACGCTCGAGCGCGACGGGAAGATCACGCTCATCGTGCACGCGGACAATCGCGGCTTCGTCGCCTCGGTGAACGAGGGCATGGCGCTTCACGCCGATCGCGACGTCCTGCTGCTGAACAGCGACACCGAAGTGGCCGACGGCTGGCTCGATCGAATCGCGGCCTGCGCGCAGCGCCAGGCCCGTGTGGCCACCGTTACCCCCTTCTCGAACAACGCCACCATCTGCAGCTATCCGAGGTTCTCGGCCCGCAACGCGCTTCCCGACGGCTGCACGACCGCGAGCCTCGACCGCATCTTCGCGCAGGAGAACGCGGCCTCCTCCATCGAGATCCCCACGGCCGTCGGCTTCTGCATGTTCATCGCGCGCAAGGCGCTCGACGAGGTGGGCGCCTTCGACGAAGAAGCCTTCGGCCGCGGGTACGGCGAAGAGGTGGACTTCTGCATGCGCGCCGCGCGCGCGGGCTTCCGCCACCTGCTCTGCGCGGACACCTTCGTGTTCCACGAGGGCGAAGTATCGTTCGGCGATTCCGGCGCGGACCGGCGCCTCGCGGCCCAGGCGCTCGTCGACGAGCGCTATCCGGAGTTCCAGCCGGGCCTTCGCAGCTTCCTCGACCGCGAGCCCGCAAGGCCGCTGCGCCGCCGCGTGGACCTCGCACGGCTGCGTGCTTCGGCCAAACCCCGCGTGCTTTTCGTGACGCACCGCTGGGGCGGCGGCATCGAGCGCCACGTGAACGACCTCGCGCGCCTCCTCGCGCCGGACTGCGAGGTGCTGGCGCTTCGCCCCGAGGCGAAGTCGATCGTCTCGCTCGCATGGCTGCGCGAAGGCGAGGAGTTCGAAGCCTGGTTCGACGCGGCCACCGAATGGCCAGGGTGCGTGGCGCTCCTCGAAGCCATCGGCATCTCGCGCGTGCATTTCCATCACGTGCACGGACTGCCGCGGGAAGTGCTGGACCTGCCGCGCGTGCTCGAGGCCCCGTCGGACGTCACCGTGCACGACCACTATCCGATCTGTCCGCAATATCACCTCGCCGACGAGTCGGGCCGCTACTGCGGGGAGCCGGACACGAAAGGCTGCAACGATTGCATCGCGAAGAGGCCCTCGCAGTGGGGACTGGACATCGTCGCGTGGCGCGAGCTCTTCCACGACGTGCTGCGCAGGGCCGAGCGCGTGATCGTGCCTTCCAGCGACCTCGGCGCGCGGTTGCTTCGCTACTTCCCCGACGTGGCCACCGTCTACCTGCCGCACCCCGAGGCGTACGAGCCGATCCCCGCGCGCCACAAGGTGGTGCTGCTCGGATCCGTCGCGCCCATCAAGGGCCTGAAGACGCTCGAGGCGTGCGCCAAGGACGCCGCGGCGCGGGCGTTGCCCCTGCACTTCCACGTGATCGGGCACATTGGCCTGCCGCTGCCGGCGTGGCCCGAGCTTCCGCTCACCGTCGGTGGGACGTTTCCCGAGGGCAAGCTCGCGGAGCTGATCGCGCTCGAGCGCCCCGACGCGTTCCTGTTCCTCTCCCAGGTGCCCGAGACGTATTCGTACACGCTGAGCGCGGCGATGCAGACGGGGCTGCCCATCGTCTCCACGCTCGTGGGCGCGATGCCCGAGCGCCTTCGCGGCTATCGCGCCCACGCGCTCGTCGCGCCCGACGCCTCGGCCGGCACCATCAACGACGTGATCCTCGCCGCGCTTCGCCCCGTGGAGCCGCGCGCCGCGGCGAGCAACGCAGCCGCGGGAGTCGAGCGATGACGCCCGAAGCGTACCGAAGCCGCCTCGTGGAGCCGCTCGCGCGCGCCCCGCGCCGCGCGCCCGGCCCGGTGCCCGCGCTGCCGGCGCACATCTGGTTTCGCCCCGAGATCAAGTCCCCGCCCGTGGGCCTGGAGGACCTCATCCTCACGGGCGTGGTCTGCGGTCACGGGCCCACCCGCGCGCATCTCGTCGCCTCGGCGCGCCATTTCGACACGGAGGTGGACGGGCTTCGCCGGCACAACCAGGCGGCGCTGCGCGAGCTCGAAACGACGCGCCGCGACCTGGACGACACGCGCCGCGTGTACAACGAGCACCTGCGCAGCCTCGAGCTGGCGGTCGAGTCCGCCCGCGAGCGCACCCGCGAGCTCGAGCGCAGCACGTTCTGGCGCATGACGCTTCCGCTTCGCTACACGGCGCACCGCTTCAAGCTCCTCGCGAGGCTCTCGCACTCCATGGCGCACCAGGCGCGCCTCGTTCCCGCGCGGCTGGGCGTGATGCGCCAGATCGCGAAGGACCAGGGCGTGGGGGAAGTGGCGCGGCGCGTGCGCGAAAAGGTCTTCCCGCGCAACCGCATCGCCCGGGGCCTGCGACCGCGCGCGGGCCTCGAGCCCATCATCGACGCGCTGCACGTGCCGTCGTCCGAGACGCCCCGCGTCTCGGTGATCGTTCCCACGTACGGACAGGACCTGCACACGTTCACGTGCCTCAAGTCCGTGGCGAAGGAAGCGGAGAAGGTCCCGCTCGAAGTGATCGTCATGGACGATTGCGCACCCGAGCCCGCGCGGCAGATGCTGCATCGCGTAACCGGCGTGCGCTTCGAGCGAAACGAGGCCAACCTGGGGTTCGTGCGCAACTGCAATCGCGGCGCTTCGCTCGCGAAGGGCGAATACCTCCTCTTCCTCAACAACGACACGCTGCTCTCGCCGGGCGCGATCGACGCGATGCTCGACCTCTTCCGGCGCGACCAGCTCACGGGCGTGGTGGGCGCGAAGCTGGTCTACCCGGACGGGCGGCTGCAGGAAGCGGGCGGCATCGTCTGGCGCGACGGCTCCGCGTGGAACTACGGCCGCGGCGACGACCCGGCCAAGCCCGAATACAACTACGTGCGCGAGGCCGACTACTGCTCGGGCGCCGCGCTCCTGGTGCCGCGTGCGCTCTTCGCGAGCCTGGGCGGTTTCGACGAGCACTACGCGCCGGCCTATTGCGAGGACACCGACCTCTGCTTCAAGGCGCGCGCCGCGGGCCGCAAGGTGTACTACCAGCCCGCCGCCGAGGTCGTGCACTTCGAGGGCGTGTCCAACGGCACGGACCTCTCGAGCGGCGTGAAGCGCCACCAGGTCGAGAACCAGCGGAAATTCTTCGAGCGCTGGAAGGCCACACTCGCGTCGCATCGCGTGAACGGCGTGCTGCCGCGCCTGGAGCGGGACCGGCGCGCCACCCGCCGCGTGCTGCTCGTGGAGGCCTGCGTGCTCACGCCGGACCAGGACTCGGGCTCGGTGCGCACCTGGCGCCTGCTTCGCGTCATGCAGTCAATGGGCTGCAAGGTCACGTTCGTCGCCGACAACCTGCAGCACCTCGAGCCCTACGTGTCCGACCTGCAGCGCGAAGGGGTGGAAGTCCTCTACCACCCGCAGGTGCAGTCGGTCGAGGGCTTCATCGAGGCCCATGGCCGCGAATACGACGTGATCGTGCTCGCGCGCTACTACGTCGCCTCGCCCTACATCGACCTCGTGCGCAAGCACGCGCCGGACGCGCTGCTGGTCCTCGACACGCTGGACCTGCACTACCTGCGCACGCGGCGCCTCGCGGAGCTCGAGGGCAGCCGCTCGATCGCGCAGAGCGCCCGCTCGATCCAGGAAATGGAGATCGACTGCATCCGCCGCGTGGACGCGACCTGGGTCGTGAGCCCCGTGGAGCAGGAGGTCCTCGCGCGCGAGGTGCCGCAGGCCACGGTGATGGTGCTCACGAACATCCACTACCCCGTGGAGAAGGCGCCGGGGTTCGCGAGCCGCGCCAACATCATGTTCGTCGGAGGCTACCGGCATCCGCCCAACGTCGATGCCGCACTCTTCTATTGCCGCGAGGTGGTGCCGATCCTGCGCGAGCGCCTGCCGGGCGTGACCACGTACCTGATCGGAAGCAACGCGCCCTCGGCGATCACGCGGCTGGCCGGCGACGGCATCGAGGTCGTGGGCTACGTCCCGGAAATCGAGCAGTGGCTCGACAGGTGCCGGCTCTCGGTCTCGCCGCTGCGCTACGGCGCGGGCGTGAAGGGCAAGATCAACCACAGCATGAGCCGCGGCCTGCCGGTGGTGGCGACCACGCCCTCGGTGGAAGGGATGCACCTCGCCGCGGGCGAAGAGATACTCGTGGCCGACGACCCGGCCGCGTTCGCCGATGCCATCGTGCGCCTCTACACCGAAGAGACCCTGTGGACGAAGCTCTCGGCCGCGGGGCTGGCGAACGTCCGCAATCACTTCTCGCCCGAGGCCGCCGGTGTGGCCCTGCAAAAGACCTTCGAGCTCGCCCAGCGCAAGGCGAGGCGCACGTAAGATGCGCTCCCTGTATC
>DATJVS010000077.1:0-26609 GCA_035501715.1 Usitatibacter sp. | reverse complement strand
TCGGAAACGGGACCTTGTCGTACGGCGACACGTGACGTTCATTCGGGGAACGTCGGGAGCGAGCCGGTCACGCGCGGCCAGGAAGGCTTCCCTGAACTTGACCGCCTCGCCGTACGACACGCCTTGCGTCGACACCTCGATCGAGCCGGCAACGTCATTGCGGTGATTCGAATGCAGCTCGTAGAAGGCCTTGATGGGCCCCTGGGCCGTCTCTTTCACGAGCTCGGTATACCGGGCGTTGGCCGCCACCGCGCGCGGGCTTTCCCACTTCCGCAGGACTTGCGAATTCGGGCCGATGAGCTCTTCCGACGCTCGGTTCACGTTGATCCGCTGGCGCGTCTTCGGATCCCAGAAGCCCGTGACGAAGACTCCGCCGGCGCCCAGCCGCTTGCACAGGATGCGGCCCGCCTCGAGGGTTCCCGAGTCCGCCGTTCCGTGGGGCACGCCGACCACAATTCCGGGTTTGCCAAGGACATGCTCGAACCGGCCCAGCCGGTCGAGGTCGGTGATCGTTTCGTCGAGGGATCCTGCGGCGCGTGACCGGCCTGCCAACAGGGTGGCGAACGGTACCAGGAGGAAGCTCCGGCGGTCGATCATGGGATGGGCGGATGAGGCGATCGAATCCCGGCTAAGCGAGAAGTGGAGCGACACCGGCCGCCGCGAGCGCGAGCAGCAGGGCGAGGCTCTTCCTTCCCGTGCCGCGCGGCGCGAGGGCATACGCGTAGATTCCCTTCACGACGTTGTTGCTGGCCGCGGCGATGAGGATGGCCGACGCGGCGTATCCCGACGCTGTCGATCCGGGCGCGGCCTGCGTCATGCCGAGGATGAAGGGATCGACGTCCGTGACACCCATGACGGCCGCGAGGGTGTACACGCCGGACTTTCCCAGGTATTCGACGGCCAGTTGGCTCGCGACGAGCATCGCCACGAAGAGCGCCGCGAAGCCGAACGCCGCGCCCAGCTCGAGCGGGTTCCGGGGGTCGGCCTCCGCGCCCGGCTTGCCCTGCGCGGGATCGTCCCTGCGCGACCACAGCCAACCGCCTACGATGCCCGCGGCGGCGAGTGCGATGAACGCGGGCCCCAGCGCGGCGAGGAGGCTGCGATTGAAGATCGCGAGGAGCACCGCCAGGCGCAGGTACATCATCCCCGATGCCATGAGCACCGCACCCGAGACGAGGTTCTCGTGCTCGCCTGCGGTCGCCCTCTTCGCCAGCACGACGGTCGTGAGGGTGGACGAATACGCGCCTCCGAGGATCGCAGCGAGGAGCAGGCCTCCGCGGGCGCGCATCATCTTGAGGACGACGTAGCTGCCGTACGAGATGCCGCTCACCGCAACGACGACCAGCCACGTCTTGAATGGATTGATGTGGAACGCCGTGAGCTCCTGGTTCGGGACGATCGGCAGGATCACGGCGGTGAGGAGCAGGAATTTCGTGAAGGCGAGGATGTCGTCGGGTGCGATGCGCCGGGCGAGTCCCTCGAGGGCCGACTTGAGCTCCAGCAGGATCACGCTGGCGATGCTGAGCGCCGTTGCGATCCAGAACTGCTCGTGCGACACCAATGCGCCGACGAGATAGGTCGTGAGCGCCGACATCTCCGAAGTGACGCCGGGACCCGAGGTCGTGAGCTTGTGCCAGTACGAAAGCAGCAGGAATGCGCTCACCGCGATGAACCCCGCGGCCACGATCCAGGGCTGGCCGCCGGACAACAGCGCCGTGGCGTACCCGATCAGGCCGATGAGCGGAAACGTCCGGACGCCGCCGAAGCCGCGATGGGCCTCGTCGCCCAGATGTTCCTCGCGCTCGAGGCCCACCAGGAACGACAGGAAAAGGACGAGCAGGATCTTGACTCCCTCGGGGGGCAGCCAGTCGAGGGCGGGGATCGACTCAGGCACCTCGCCGCCCCTGCTTCACGAAATCGATCGAGGCCAGGAAGAGCTCCAGGTCCTTCGCGTAGTCCGCGGCGTCCGCGCGATCGACCTGGATCCATTCGCGCGTGCTCGCCATGCCGCCGGGTGAGAACGACGTCACGTTCTCGCGCGAGAACTGCAGTTCGGTCGCCGTCGCCACGGGAAGCCGGATCCCGATGCCGTTCGCGCTGATGCACGCGAACATCTTGTCGGCGACGAAGTAGGCATCGAGGCCGTTGATCTTGCGGCCTTCGACGCCGGGCAAGGCGAGGAGCACCGCATCGATCTGGTCCTTGCGCGTGGGTGCGGCGGGGAGCTTTTTCCTGGAGGGCATGGTGGCGGGCCTGATGAGAATCTAGGCGGGCTTCATCGCCGCGCGCAAGCACCGCGCGTAGTTCCCGAAGCAGATCGCGCGCAGGTCCTTTTCATCGACGCCGCGTTTCTTGAGCAGGTCCGCGACGCTTCGCAAGTCGCCCAGCCCGTCCATCACGCCGAATTTCCCGACGCCGTCCATGTCGGTGCCGAACATGACGTGCTCGGGCCCGATCGCGTCGGCCATGCGCATGAGCTCGTCCGCGTATCCCTCGGGGCTGCTTTTCACGGAGCTCTTCAGCGACCACAGGCCCACCGCGCCGCCGCGCTGCGCGATCTTCTTCGCGTAGTCGATGTAAAGCAGCCGGGAGAGGTTCGCCGATCGCGACCAGGCGTATCGCTCCGTCGTGATGCCGCTGTGCGACCAGATGATCGGCGTCGTGGAGACCTCGAGGGCCTTGTCCACGACGGGCCCGGTCGCGTGAGCCAGGTCGACGAGGATGCCGAGGCGATTGCACGCCTTCACCGTATCGACGCCCAGCTGCGTCATGCCGCCGTGATCGGGCGATTCGGTCTGGAAGTCGCCCAGGCCGTTGCGGATGTAGTGCACCAGCTGCAGGTGGCGGAGCCCTTGCGCGTAGGCAGTGTCGATGAGATCCAGGCCGTCGGCCGCGAATCCCGCGCCTTCCACCGCGATCACGACTCGCGGAGAGCCCGACGACGCGGCGTCGATGTCGGCGGGCGTCTCGACGAAGTGGAGCCCGTCCTTCGCGAGGTAGTCGCGCATCGCCGTGAGCTTTTCGCGAAGGTAGGCCGCTTGCGCGCCGCTTTCGGGAACGCTTTGCTGCTTGATGCCGTGGCTCGTGCGGCGGGTCCAGCGCCCATCGCCCACGATGTTCCACGAAAGGAGGGTCACTCCGGCGTCCTGCATTTGCGCCCTGAGCGAGCCGCGCAGCATCGAAGGCGTGTGCAGCCCGATGTGCGAATGGGCGTCGGCGATCGGAGGATCGAACGCCGCTCGCGCGGCGCCGCCGAAACCGAGCGCCAATCCGAGCGCGCCGGCGCGTTGGAGGAACTCTCGCCTCGGGTTCACAGGCGGGCTTGCGCGGCGAGCTGCAGCAATCTTTCGATCTCGCGAGGGCTCGTCATCGGATAGGTCTCGAGCCAGCCACGCATCGAGAAGCGCGCATCTTCCACGCGGACCTCGTCGGCTTCGGATTGCGCGGCGCCCAGGTCTCCCGTGGCCGCGAGTGTCGCCGCGAGATAGATATGCGTCTCCAGGTCTTCGGGATTGCGCCGCGCCGCCTCGCGCAGGTTGAAGAGCGCCTGGTCGAAGTCGTTCTCGAAGAGATACGCGCGTCCGAGCAGCAGGAAGTACAGGTATCCGCCATTGGGATTGAATCTCAGCGCCGTGCGCAACAGCGGAATCGAACGCGCCGGCTGGCCGACATAGGTGTAGATGCCGCCCATGAGCGCATACGCGTCGGCATACGATGGGTCGAGGGCGATCGCCTTCTTCAACGCATCGAGCGCCTCGCCGTGGCGCCGCGCCTGTGCGTCGATGAAGCCGGTCGCCCAATAGATCTCCGGGTTGCCGGGATCGATCTGCCGCGCCGTCTCGGCCAGCTCGCGCGCGCGATCGAGCGCGCCCGGCGATCCGGCCACCGGCTGCCGGTACCGATAGTCCATCGCGTACGTCATCGCAAGCCCCGCATAGGCGCGCGCGAATTGCGGATCGTGGTCGAGCGCTTCGGTGTAGTAGGCGCGGGCCTGCTCGTTGGCTTCGGGGCTGCGCGCGAGGAAGAGGGCCCTGGCGCGCAGGAAATCTTCATAGGCTTCCGTGCTGTGCGTGCCTCGATGGCCGGACGGTGGAAGCACCGGCTTCGGTTGCACGATGTACGCACCCACGACGATGGCGGCGATCGACAACGTGCTCGCGACGATCGCGAATGCCCGCCTGTTGCGGCGCCCGGGATTCGCCTCGCCCGCGCCCACGGGCGCGATCAGCCGGTAGCCCCGCTTCGGAATGGTCTCGATGAATGCGGGCGACCGGGGGTTGTCGCCCAGGGCCTTGCGCAGCTTGATGATGCTCTGGGTGAGGACCTCGTCGCCGACCACCACGCCCGGCCACACGGCGGCGAGAAGCTCCTCGCGGCTGAGCACCGCGCCCGCATGGTCCGTGAGGGCGACCAGCACCTCCATCACCTTGGGCTCGAGGTGCAGCGCCTCCTGCCCGCGGCCGATCTCGTTGGTCGTGCGGTCGATCCACCATCCTCCTACGCGAAGCACCGGCTCTTTCATAGGAAAACCTTGCGATTTTCTTCGGGCGATTCGCCACGCGTCGATGGTAATCCTGTTGCGATCGATCCGGGGGACGTGCCCATGAGAGCGTTTCTGGCCTGTGTCTTGCTGTTCGCTTCGGCCGCGATCGCGGCGGATGCACCGAAATATACAGTCACGCCGGTCGCCCAGAAGAAGGTCGTGCAGATTCCGGACGGGCCGCTCTATTGGCGAGTCGAGACCTTTCCGTCGCTCGCCGACGCGAAGGCGGCCGTGGGGCCCGACGGCTGGGACCCGGCGGCGGTGCGCTACCGGACCACGACGTCGCTCATCGCCGAAGTCGAAGGCAAGACCTATGTCGCGACGCTGGGGTCCAAGGGCGAGACTACGCCGGGCGGCACGAAGCTCGCCGAGATCGGGCCGCTTCCGCCCATCAAGGCCTCCGAATACCTGCTGCGACTCAACCATGGATTCGGGCCGCCGGGATCGAAGACGCCCGTCCACTCGCATCCCGGCTCGGAATCCTTCTACGTGATCAGCGGCCGGCTGGGACAGAAGACCCCGGACGGCGACGCCTACGTCGATGCGGGGCACACCATGAACGGGCACGCCGCGAACACGACGATGGAAGTCTTCAACGCGGGCAAGACGGACATGCACGCGCTGATCATGTTCGTGGTCGATGCCGGCAAGCCGTTCTCGGTGCCGGCCAGGTTCAAGTAATCCCGCCCGCGGAAGGGCGCACCGCTAGGGAGAGACGCTCAGACCACCTTCTCGAGGATCTTGCGCAGCGCCGCGAGCTCTTCGCGCGGCAGGTCCGCGAGCGCGGGCGGCGGCTGGTCGGTGATGCTCGCTACAACGGCCAGCACGCGGCGTCCCGCTGCGGTCAGCGTGACCAGTTTCGAGCGCCGGTCCATGGGATGGGCTTCGCGCTTGACGAGTCCCCGCTCTTCCAGCGCATTGATGAGCACGGTCGCGGCCGGCGCATCGGTGCCCATGTCGCTCGCGAGCTCCGCCAGCGTGCGCGGTCCGCCCTCGAGGCGCCACAACGCGCGCGCACGGCTGAACGGCAATCCCGTCGCGTCCGCGACCTTGCGGCGCCACTCGCCGCGCGTTTCCATCACGAGCTCGACCAGCAGGCGCCATGCGCGCTCCGCTTCCGTTCGCCCGGCGGCGCCGTAGCGCGAGGGGCGGCTCACCGTGCGCCTCCGTGCGTTTCTTCCAGCAGGTGGGAGATGCGTTGCGTGCTGGCCTTGGCCCATGCGCCGGTCGAGAGGAATCCCAGCACGAAGATGAGCACGCCGCATGCGGCGAGAGTCCACCAGAACGAGTGCGCCGCCACGGCGCCGGCCAACGCGACACCCACCGAGACTCCGATCTGCCGGCTGGTGGATGCGACGGCGGAGGCGACTCCGGCTTGCGCGCGCGGCATGCCCGACACCGCGGCGAAAGTCACCGGCGCATTCACCATGCCGAAGCCGATGCCGAAGAGCGCGAACACCGGCAGCACCAGGGCGAGCGGAGTCTGCGGCTGCAACCGCGTGAGCAACAGGGCGCTGATGGTGAGCATGGCGCCGCTCACGAGCAGCGAGGGCCGCGCGCCGTAAGCGCCGACGAGCCGCCCGGAGAGCGGCGAGACGATCATCACCGCGAGCGCCGCCGGGAGGATGCACAGGCCCGCACGAAACGCCGAGAGGCCGCGCACCTCCTGCAGGTAGAGAGAGCTCAGGAACAGGAACCCGCCGAACGCCGCGAACATGCCCACCGCGATCACCGTGGCCGACGTGAACGGGACGCTATGGAAGAAGCGCACGTCCAGGAGGGGCTCGGTCCTTCCCCGCTCGTAGGCCACCAGCCCGGCGAATGCGAGCGCGGCGATCATCCCGGCGGTGCCCGCCACCGCGGCGCCGCGGCCGCTTTCGATCACCGCGAAGACGAGCGTGGCGAGGCCCGCCAGCAGCAGCGCCTGCCCCACGGGATCGGGCCTGCGCGAATGCGGCGCGCGCGATTCCGGCACGTAGCGCGCGGTGAGCCACAGGGCCGATGCGCAGATCGGCAGGTTGATCCAGAAGATCGAGTGCCAGCCCAGGAGCTGGGTGAGCACGCCTCCCGCGATGGGGCCGAGCCCCATCGACGCTCCGGCCACCGCGCCCCAGATGCCGATGGCCCGCGCGCGTTCCGCCGGGTCCGTGAAGGTGTGCACGATGATGGACATCGCCACGGGATTCATCATCGAGCCGCCCGCGGCTTGCACCACCCGCGCGGCCACGAGCCACTCGATGCTGGGCGCCAGGCTGCAGAGGAGCGAGCCCGCCGCGAAGAGGCTCACGCCGGCCTGGAACACGCGGCGGCGCCCGAAGCGGTCCGCGGTCGATCCGCCCAGCATGAGGAAGCTCGCGAGCACGATGGTGTAGGCATCGATGACCCACTGCAGCCCGGCGAGCGAGGCGCCCAGGTCGCGGCGGATGTCCGGCAGCGCCACGTTCACGATGGTGGCGTCCATCGACACCACGAGCAGGCTCAGGCAGCAGGTGGCCAGCACCACGTACTGCCGCGCCGGGGAGGGCGCCTGGGCGCCGGAGAGGGGGATAGTTGTATTCATGCAATCATTGTATGAACACAACTATCCAAAGTCAAGCGAGACCGTTCATCACGGCCTCCCGTGACATTATCCCGCCATGGCGATTCGCATCGTTCGACTCGGGACTCCCCGCCACGAGGACGAGGGCCTGCGCATCGGAACGGTGCGCCGCCCGCCGCGCGGCGTGCCGAAATCCCGGTTCGCTGCGGACGACTGGTACGACCTCTGGTATCCGAGCCTGTCGCCGAGCGCGGACCTCGTGAAGCTGGGCCTGGGCGCGGAAACGCCGGCGCAATGGCGCGCGTTCGAGAAGGAATTCCGGCACGAGATGGCGGCGCCGGAGAACGCGAGGACGATCGAGCTTCTCGCCGCGCTCTCCCGCGGCGCGAACTTCTCCGTCGGCTGCTATTGCGAAAACGAATCTCGCTGCCACCGCTCGGTGTTGCGGCGGCTCTTCGAGGAAGCCGGAGCGGAAGTCCTCTAGCCCGAAAGCAGTAGGCGGCACCGCGTGGGCGGGTTATCCTTACTCCCACAAGAACTAGACGAGGAGGGGCAGATGATGGCCAGGCTGGGGCGCATGGCGTCGCCATGAGGGACCGCAACCTCCTCAAGGGGGTGTTCCTCATGGGCATCGCGCTCACCTTCGGGCTGGGCGCGCTCAAGTACCCCATCGGCCACCTCGAGCGCGCGGGTCCGGGCTTCTTCCCGCTGCTGGTGAGCGCGATCCTCTTCCTCCTGGGACTCGGGATGGCCGTGCGCGCGCGCTTTCGCCAGCGCGTCCCGATGGAGTTCCACGTGAGGAACCTCGCCGTCATCATGGCGAGCCTCGTGGGCTTCGCCGTGTTTTCCCGCTACGTGAACATGGCCGTGGGCATCGCGTTCCTCGTCTTCGTCTCGGCGCTCGCGGGGACGACGTTCTCGTGGAAGCGCAGCGCGGCCCTCACCGTGGCCCTCGTCATCATCGCGGTGATCTTCGAGCGCGGGCTGGGCCTGCAGCTGCATCTCTACTGATGGAAATCGTCCACAACCTCGCGTTCGGCTTCGAGCACGCGCTCACGCTGCACAACCTCATGTTCTGCGCGATCGGCTGCGTCGTGGGCACGCTCGTGGGCCTGCTGCCGGGGCTGGGCCCGCTCGCCACCATCAGCCTGCTGCTGCCCCTCACGTTCTCGATTCCCACGCAGGGCGCGCTCATCATGCTGGCCGGGATCTACTACGGCGCGCAGTACGGCGACAGCGTGAGTGCCATCACCATGAAGATTCCGCACGCGAGCTCGATCGTCGCGTGCATCGACGGCTACCAGATGACGCTGAAGGGCAAGACGGGCCTCGCGCTCTTCACCGCCGGCGTGTCGAGCTTCATCGGCGGCACGGTGGCCATCATCGTGCTGGCGGCGCTGGCGCCGGCCCTGGGCGAGGTCGCGCTCAAGTTCGGGCCCGCGGACTACACCGCGCTCATGCTCTTCGGTTTCGTGTGCGTGAGCTTCGTGACCACCGGAAGCCTGCTCGACGGCCTCGCCATGTGCATGGTGGGCGTGCTGATCGGCCAGATCGGCACGGACATCAACAGCGGCATGCAGCGCTACACGCTCGGCCTGCCGCAGCTCGTGGACGGCGTGGGCCTGGTGAGCGTGGCGCTCGGCTGCTTCGGCATCGCGGAAGTGACGAAGAACCTCGACAACCGCGAGGAACGCACGCCTTTCAGCGGCAAGATCAAGCTGATCCCCACGTGGCCCGAGTTCAAGCGCATCTGGCCGAGCGCGCTCAGGGGCAGCGCCGTGGGCTCGTTCCTCGGCATCCTGCCCGGCGGCGGCCCGGTGATCGCGCAATTCGCCGCCTACGCGATCGACCGCAAGGTGAGCAAGTACAAGGACGAGATCGGCCACGGCGCCATCGAGGGCGTGGCGGGCCAGGCCGCGGCCGACGAGGCGGCGGCGCGCACGAGCTTCATCCCGCTCATGAGCATCGGCATCCCGGAAAACGCGGTGATGGCGCTCATGATGGGCGCCTTCATCATCAAGGGCATCCAGCCCGGCCCGAACATGATCGCGCAGCACCCGGACCTCTTCTGGGGCCTGGTGGCGAGCATGTGGGTCGGCAACTGCTTCCTGCTGATCCTCAACGTGCCGATGGTCCGTTACCTGCTGTCGGTGTTCAAGATCCCATACGCCGTGCTCTTCCCCTCGATCCTCTTCTTCTGCTGCGTGGGCACCTACAGCGTGAACAACAGCCTCGAGGACATCTACATCACGGCGAGCTTCGGCCTCATGGGCTACATGTTCCTGCGCCTCGCGCTCGATCCCGCGCCGCTCATGCTGGGATTCATCCTCGGGCCGATGCTGGAGGAGAACTTCCGGCGCTCGCTCCTGCTCTCCCGCGGCAGCTTCACGATCTTCGTGACGCGTCCCATCAGCGGCACGCTGCTTGCGCTGATCGCGGCCTTCGTGATCTGGCAGGTGTGGGTGTTCGTGCGCCAGGGGCGCAACGGCAAGGTCGCCGCCAGCCCCGCTTAGGAGGCCTCGCGGCCATGGGCGACAGCAAGGCGGTGTTCCTGAGCTACGCATCGGAAGATGCGCAGGCCGCCGGCGCCATCTGCGAGGCGCTTCGCTCCGCGGGCATCGAGGTGTGGTTCGACCAGAACGCCCTGCGAGGCGGCGACGCCTGGGACGCGGCGATCCGGCGCCAGATCCGCGAATGCGCGCTCTTCGTCCCGATCATCTCGTCGAACACGGAAGCGCGCGGCGAAGGCTACTTTCGCCTCGAGTGGAAGCTCGCCGTCGAGCGAAGCCAGCTCCAGGCCGACGGCGAGGCGTTCCTCTTTCCCGTCGCCATCGATGCGACCCCCGAATCGGCGCCCCGCGTGCCCGAACGTTTCCGCGAGCGGCAGTGGATCCGCGTCACCGGCTCCGCGGCGCACGCGAAGCTGGTCGAGAGCGTCGAGCGCCTGCTGCGCGCGAGCGAAGGCGGAGCGACAATGGCATCGCCGGCAACGCCCGGCTCCGCGGCCGCGCTCTCCGTCTGCGTGCTGCCCTTCGCCAACATGAGCGGCGATCCGGAGCAGGAGTACTTCTCCGACGGGATCAGCGAAGACATCATCACGGACCTGAGCAAGGTCTCGGCGCTCTCGGTGACGGCGCGCAACACGGCCTTCACGTTCAAGGGCCGGGCCGTGGACGTGAAGCGCGTCGCGAGCCAGCTCCAGGTGAGCCACGTGCTCGAAGGCAGCGTGCGCAAGTCGGGCGGGCGCGTGCGCATCACGGCGCAGCTGATCGACGGGGCGACGGGATTGCACGCCTGGGCCGAGCGCTACGACCGCAACCTCGACGACATCTTCGCGCTGCAGGACGAGATCGCCACGGCGATCGTGAAGGCGTTGAAGCTGAAGCTCCTGCCCGAGGAGAAGAAGGCGATCGAGCGGCGCGGCACGACCAACGCCGAGGCCTACAAGATCTACCTCATGGCGCACGAGATGCGCATGCGCGGCAACATCGGCTCGCCGCGCTGGAGCGAGACGATCATTCGCCTCTGCAACCGCGCCGTCGAGATCGATCCCGGATACGCGCGCGCCTGGGCGCTCATGGCCGTGGCGCAGCGCATCCGGCACATGATGCTCGCGAGCGAGGGCGACAGCGGGCGCGCCGCCGCCGAGAAGGCGCTCGCGCTCGATCCGGCGCTCGCCGATTCGCACTGCGCCATGGCCGGGGTCCTTCACGCGGAAGGGCGCGACGACGAGGCGCTGCTCGAGGTCGAGAAGGCCATCGCGCTGGACCGCGACTCCTACGAGGTGATCACGACCGCGGCGCGCTACTACACGGGCGTGCGCCGCTATGCCGAGGCGATTCCCCTCTGGGAGAAGTCGGCCGGGTTCGCCGACCGCAGCAATACGCTCATGATGCTGCTCAGCTGCCTGAAGGCCACGGGCGCGACGGAGCGGATTCCGGAGGTCTGCCGCCGGCTGCTGATGAGCTCGGAGAAGATCGCGCTCGAGGAGCCGGACAACGGCTCGGCGATGGTGGGCGTGATCTCGGCGCTCGCGGGCCTGGGCGAGGTGGAGCGGGCCAAGGAGTGGATCGAGCGCGCCATGTTGCTGGACCCGAACAACATGAACATGCGCTACAACATCATCTGCACGCTCGTGGTGGACCTGCACGAGCACGAGATGGCGCTGGATTTCCTCGAGCCGCTCCTGCAGGTCCTGCTCGCCGACAGCATCCACTGGATCAAGTCCGACTACGACCTCGACGCGATCCGCAATCACCCGAGATTCATCGCGATGCTCGATGCGGCGGAGAAGCGCATCGCGGCTTCCGCGAAGGCGCGCTAGCCCAGCGTCTTCGCGATCTCGCGCAGGCGCTCCATCGCCCGCAGCGCCATCGGCGAGGGCGTGCGTCCCGCGAGCGAGACGATGCCCATCTCGGAAGCGATCGGGGGCCAGGACCTGATCGAGAGGCGCACGAGCCTGCCCGCGGCCACGTCCGCCGCGACGGCGGCGTCGGTGGAAGCGAGCACGGTGTCCGAAGACATCGCGAGCGTGCGAAGCAGCGCCACGTCGTCGCACTCGAAGGCCATCGTGGGCAGCTTCCCGGGCGGCAATCCCATCAGGCGCCCCAGGGCGGCCTTCACCTGCGCCGGCAGCCTCGTCGAGGCCACGCCGTGCTTCCACGCCTGCGCGAGCGTGCAGCGCCGGCCGGCGAGCGGGTGTTTCGCGCGAACGTAGCAGTGGCCGTGCTGGCGGCCGATCGACGCGATGTGGACACGCGGGTCGTGCGGAATGTCGCGCACGTCCGAGACGAAGAACTCGATGTCCTCGGCGAGGAGCCGCTCGAGCAGCAGCTGCCAGTTGCTCACCTCGACGCGGATGCCGACGTCGGGATGCTCGCGGCGCAGCTCGACGATCGCAGCGGGCACGAGTGTCGCGGCCGGGAAGGGGCCCACGCCGAAGGCGGTGTCGCCCAGGCGGCTTTCGCGATACAGGCCCACGTCGCGCTGCAGGTTACGCGCCTCGAAGAGCAGCCCCTGCGCTCGCCGGATCAGGAATTCGCCGGCGGGAGTGGGACGCACCGCTCCCTTCTCGCGGTCGAAGAGGCGCATGCCCGCCTCGCGCTCGATCGCCTGGATGCTGCGGCTGAACGCGGGCTGGCTCAGGTGCACGCGCTCCGCGGCCCGCGCGAAGTGGCGTTCCTCGGCGAGGGCGAGGAGGTGGCCGAGGCGCTTGAGATCCACCATGTGCCAATGCTCACAGTGCATTGAAGCGTTGTCAACAATGCATTGGACACATGAGCGCCGGATGCCTATAAAGCTGGAGATGAGCCCGCTCGTCCAGAACCTGCTGATCGTGGCCCTGATCCTGGGCTTCGGCGCCATGGAAGCGATCACCCGCCGGTACCAGGCCTCGGTCACCGCCACGGGCAACGACACCAAGCTCGAGGTGGCGATGTTCCTGGCGCTCATCGCCGTGGCGCAGCCGGTGGCGCTGCTCACGACCAACCTCGTCCTGGTGTCGCTCGCCCCGCAGTTGCGAGGCGCGTGGGCGCACTGGCCCGCCTGGGCCATGGTGGGCGCGCTCCTCGTGGCCGACGACATGACGCAGTACTGGTGGCATCGCGCCTCGCACACGCCGCTTCTCTGGCCGCTGCATCGCGCGCACCATTCGGCGCGCTACATGAGCGTGCGCGTGACCTATCGCAACAACTTCTTCTACTACCTGCTGATGCCGGGCCTGTGGATCGCGGGCGTGTTGGTGTACCTGGGCTTCGGCAAGGTGTACGGCTTCTACCTCGTCTTCAAGATCGCGGTGATCCTGGGCGCGCACAGCGCATGGCGCTGGGACGAACCGCTCTACCGCATCAAGGCGCTCCGGCCGCTCATGTGGATCCTCGAGCGGACCATCTCGACGCCGGCCACGCACTGGGCGCACCACGCGCTCACCAACGCGGACGGCGTCGGGCACTACAAGGGCAATTTCGGAAACCTGCTGTTCTTCTGGGACGTCCTCTTTCGCTCGGCGCACATCACGCGGCGCTATCCGCCCGCGGTGGGGCTTCGCGACGACGCGCTCTTCGGCGACGAGGACTGGACCGTGCAGCTCTTCTATCCCTTTGCCCGATCGAAGCGCGAGCATTCGGCGCTTCGCCCCGGCGGGCGCCCCTATGAAGAGGGTCCGCTCTAGGCGCTTGTGGCAGAGTGGGGCCCATGCCGATCGACGGAATCGTCCCAGCAAGGCTCTTCTACCCGTTCGCGCTCGCGACCATCCTCGCGATCATGTTCCATCTCGGCACGCAGGTGTCCGTGGCGCAGCTGCGGGCCGCGTGGCGCGATCCATCGCTCATGCTGCGCGGGATCTTCTGCAGCGTGGTCGCGGTGCCGGTCGCGGTGATCGCGGCGGCGCGCGCGTTCGACCTGCCCAGGTACGCCGAGGTCGGGATGGTGCTCATGGCAATCTGCCCCGGCGCGCCGGTGGCGGTGCGCCGCGCGCTGGGCGCGGGCGGCGAACCGACCTTCGCGCTCACGCTCCAGGTCTCGGTCGCGATCCTCGCCGTGATCACCGTGCCGTTGTCCGTCGCCGCGCTGGACGAGGTGTACGCGGGCAGTGCCAGCGTCGCGCCGGGGCACCTCGCGCAGCAGGTATTCGTCGGGCAGCTGCTTCCGCTGGGACTGGGCATGGCGGCGCGCGGCCGGTTCTCCTCGAGGGCGATCGCCTTCGAGCACATCCTCGTGGTCCTCTCGACCACCATGCTCGTCGGGCTGCTCGTGCTTGCGGCGGTGGACATCTGGGAGCCCGTGGCGCAGACGCGGCCGGGCGTGGCGCTTGCGATCGTGGTGGCGACCCTCTGCAGCCTCGCGCTCGGTCATTGGCTGGGCGGCCCCGCGCCGCAGACGCGAACGGCGCTCGCGGCGGCGTGCGCCGCTCGCAACACCGGGCTTGCGCTGATGGTGGCGCTCCTGAACCGCGCCGATCCGCTCATCATCGCCTCGGTGCTGGCCTACCTCGTGATCTCGGCGCTCACGGCGACGCCCTACGTGTGGTGGAGGTCGCGCAAGTCCCCGCGTTGATCCGCCGTCATTCGGTCTCGAGGCTCGACTCGCTGCCGACGCGAGCCGCTTCCTTGTCGGACGGGCGCGACGGGAACCGGTACGACGCGTAGCGGATCACGAGGGCGGCCACCGCGAGGAGCAGGATCCCTCCGGAGACCAGCAGGATTCCCGGGTTGGGCGTGTGGTTGTGCTGGATGTCGAGGATCAGCAGCCGCGTGAGCGCCGTGATCGACACGTAGATCAGGAAGCGCACCGGCATGTGGTTGGTGGTGAAGTAGATGCCCACCATCGCGCCCAGCTCGAGGTAGATGAAGAGCAGCAGGATGTCGTCGATGGTGGCGCGCCCGTTGCCCACCATGTCGACGAACGAATGGACCGCCGACCAGACGATGGTGCCGCCGATCGCGAAGAGCGCGAGGTAGTGGAAGGCATCGACGAGGAAGCTGCCCACGACGTTGGCCTGGCTGTTCAGGCGCTTGTGGGTGACGGTGAGGCGCTCGTGGGCCATGGCCTGGCTCCTGCGGCGGGGGATCGATCCCGGGATGATGCCGAAAAATGTGATCCATTTCACTTGAAATCGGGCTGAAATGGTCTTTTGCGGCGGCTTTTGTTAGCTTTCTCACAGTTTCCAACGAACCAGTGCAGGACCACCATGGCTACCAACGAACTGATCTTCGCTTTCGTCCTCGTACCCGCATACCTCGGCACGACGTTCGCGCTGTCGCGCGCCGCCGTGATCCGCCGCGTTCCGATGCCCGCCGCCTTCGCGATCAACTGGGCGCTCGCCGCGGCCTTCCTCGGCACCTACACTGCAGTGACGGGCCTCGCCGGTGGCAACTGGATGGGCGTGAGCATCTTCTCCGGCGCGCTCGCGGCCACGCTCGCCACGGCGCTTTCCACGCGCTTCACGCCGAAAGCGGCCGTCCGCTAGGCCTTCACGTCGGACCACTCGGCGCGCGTGAGCGCGCGGAGTTGATCCGGCGTCACGGGAAACACCGAGAAGGGCGTGCCGGCGGCCGCCCAGATCGTCGCGAAGCGCCTGAGGTCCTCGTCGAGGAGCAGCTTCACCGGCTTCGAGTGCCCGGTGGGCGCGACACCGCCGATGGCGAATCCCGTGGCATCGCGAACGAAGTCCGCATCGGCGCGGGCGAGCCCTTCGCCCACGCGCGCCTGCACCTTCGATTCGCTCACGCGGTTGGCCCCGCTCGCGACCACGACTATCGCAAGGCCGCTTTCCTTGCCGCGGAACACGATCGACTTGGCGATCTGCGCCACCTCGCAGCCCACGGCGGCCGCGGCTTCCGCGCTGGTGCGCGTCGTCTGCTCGAACTCGACCACCTGCGTGTCGATGCCCGCGTCGCGGATGAGCTGCGCGATGCGCAGCGCCGTGGGATGTTGTGCGGGCTTCACGCCATGATGTTCACGCCACCGTCCACGTACATCGTCTCGCCGGTGATGCGCCGCGCGTAGGGCGTTGCGAGATACGCGGTGGCGAATCCCACGTCCATGATGTCCACGAGGTCGCCCACGGGCGCGCGCTTCACCGCTTCGTTCAGCATCAGGTCGAAGTCCCTGAGGCCCGACGCGGCGCGGGTCTTGAGGGGGCCCGGCGAGATCGCGTGCACGCGGATCTTCTTCTTGCCCAGCTCGTAGGCGAGGTAGCGGCACGAGGCCTCGAGCGCGGCCTTCACCGGTCCCATCACGTTGTAGTTGGGGACGACCTTCGCGGCGCCGTGGTAGCTCATGGCGAAGAGCGAGCCGCCGTCCTTCATGAGCGGCGCGGCGAGGCGCGCCATGCGCACGAACGAGTGGCACGAGATGTCCATCGCCCTGGCGAAACCCTCTGCGCTGCAATCGATCAGCCCGCCCTCGAGGTCGGACTTGGGCGCCCACGCGATCGAGTGGACGACGATGTCGAGTCGCCCCCACTTCTTCGCCACTTTCCCGAACACCGCTTCGAGCTCGCCGGGCACCGAGACGTCGAGCGGCAGGAGGAGCGACGCGTCGAGCCCTTCGGCCAGGGGCTGGACGAAGCGCTTCGCCTTTTCGTTGAGGTACGTGACCGCGAGATCGGCGCCCAGCTGGCGGAAGGCGCTCGCGCAGCCGTAGGCGATCGAGTGCTCGTTGGCGATCCCGACGACGAGGGCCTTCATGCCCTCGAGCGGCCGTCCGGTCTTCGGCTTAGCCATGCACGGTCTCCTGGGTGTGCCTCGTGAGGCTCGACGTGTGGCGCGCGATCACGCCTTCCTCGTCGGTTGGGATGGCCCACGCCGACACGCGGCTCGCGGACGCGCTGATGCGGCGCGCTCCCGAGGCGTTGGCCACTGGGTCGAGCGTGAGGCCGAGCCACGCGGCGTCGCGGCAGGCGCGCTCGCGGATCGCGGCGGAATTCTCTCCGATGCCCGCGGTGAAGACGATCGCATCCACGCCGCCCAGCACTCCGGCGAGCGCGCCCATCTCGCGCCGGATGCGATAAAGATAGAGGTCCACGGCGAGGCGCGCGGCCGGATCGGCGGAGGCGAGCAGCGTGCGCATGTCCGAGGAGATTCCCGACACGCCGAGCAGCCCCGACTCCCGGTAGATCATCTTCTCGACGTCGCGTGCGGTAAGCCCATGCGAGTCCATGAGGTAGAGCACCACGCCTGGATCGAGCGCGCCGCAGCGGGTGCCCATCATGAGCCCGTCCACCGCCGTGAAGCCCATGGTCGTGGCGACGCTCTTCGCGCCCAGCATGGCGCACATGCTCGCGCCGTTGCCCAGGTGCAGCACGATGGTGCGGCCGCGCGCGGCGGCGGGGTCGATCGCGGGAAGCTGGGAGGCGATGTATTCGTACGACAGGCCGTGGAAGCCGAAGCGCCTCACGCCCTCGGCGTGGAGCTTCTGCGGCAACGCGAACATCTGGGCGAGCTCGGGCTGCGTGCGGTGGAACGCGGTATCGAAGCAGGCGACCTGCGGCAGGCCCGGCGCGAGCTCGAGCAGGCGCTTGATCGGCGCGAGGTTGTGCGGCTGGTGCAGGGGTGCCAGCGGCACGTAGGCCTCGAGCTGGGAGACCACGCGCGCATCGACGCGCACCGGCGCGTCGTAGGCGAGCCCTCCGTGCACGACGCGATGTCCCACGGCGGCAAGCGGCGTGGCGCCCAGGGCTTCGCGCGCGAACGTGACGATGTGATCGAGCGCGCCATCGTGGCCGAGCCGCGCGCCTTCGGGCCAGGACTTCTCGGCGATGCGCGCGCCCGTGGCGTCCTTCGCGGTGAACCGCGGCGCCGCGTGGATCGACTCGACCTGTCCGTTCACGCGCAGGGAAAGCGGCTCCGCGTCGTAGAGCGAGAACTTGATGCTCGAGGAGCCGGAGTTGAGTACCGCGATCGCGCCGCTCACACCACCGCCTTCGACAGGTCGCGCGTCCTCGCATGGGCCACGAGGGCGGCCACCGCGCAGGAGGCAAGGCGCGTATGCACGGAATCGGCGCGGGAGGTGAGGATGATCGGCACGCGGGCGCCCAGCACGATGCCCGCGGCGTCCGCGTTCGCCATGAACGAGAGGCTCTTGGCGAGCATGTTGCCCGCCTCGAGGTCCGGGACCACGAGCACGTCGGCCTGGCCCGCCACGGGCGAGTCGATCTTCTTGATGCGCGCGGCGGCGAGGTCGATGGCGTTGTCGAGCGCGAGCGGGCCGTCGAGGATGCCGCCCGTGATCTGGCCGCGGTCGGCCATCTTGCAGAGGGCCGCGGCCTCGATCGTCGAGGGAACCTTCGGGTTCACGGTCTCCATCGCCGAGAGGATTGCAACCCGCGGATGCGCATGGCCCAGCGCGTGGCACAGATCGATCGCGTTCTGCACGATGTGGACCTTGTCCTCGAGCGTGGGGAAGATGTTGATGGCCGCGTCGGTCACGATCACCGCGCGGTCGATGGCGGGAACGTCCATCACGAAGCAGTGGCTGATGCGCCGCGACGTGCGAAGGCCGCCGTCGCGGCTCACCACCGCGCCCATGAGCTCGTCGGTGTGGAGGCTTCCCTTCATCACCATCTGCGCCTTGCCCTCGCGCGCGAGGCGCACCGCCTCCGAGGCCGCCATCTCGGCGTCGTCGGCTTCGACGATCTCGAACTTGCCGATGTCGAGGCGGGCCTTCTTCGCCGCCTCCTGGATGCGCTTGCGCGGGCCCACGAGGATCGGCACCAGCAGCTTGGCATGCGCGCCTTCGATGGCGCCGCGCAGCGACGAGTCGTCGCAGGGATAGGCCACCGCCGTGGGCACGGGCTCGTAGGCCTGGGCCGCGGCGACGAGGCGCTCGTACTTCTCGCGCTTGCGCTCGGTATTCATGCGGCGGCCTTCGAGCGTTTGCGTGCAGGCGCGCGCAGCCGCTTCGTCGGAACCGCGATCGCCGCGCGGATCCGGGCAAGCATCGCTTCCTGCTGCGGCGTGGGTCCGCCCACGTGCGCGCGGGCGTCGGATTCGAGGCGATCGAGCAGGGCCACGAGGCGATCGCGGTCGGCGGCCTTCGAGACCAGGTTCCCGAGCGTCTCGATCGCGCGCCGCGGCTCGAGCTCGGCCACGACCTCCTGCTCGCCGCGCAGTCGCCGCCATTCCTCGGTGGTGACCCGCGGGATCAGCTCGCCGTAGGCCTTGGACAGGTCGCGCTTGAGCTCCAGGCGCACGAGGGGAATGGGCTCGCCGGTGCGCGAGAGCAGCGCCGCCACGCGGGCGACCGCCTCCGGATAGCCGCCCGAGGCGATGGCATCGAGCGCACGGCGCGCGAAAGCCTGCTCGCGCACGGGCAGCGCCGGCGCGGGCGTCATCTTCGGCGCGTCGAGGGCGAGGAGGTTTCCGTAGACCTGGAAGAACGCCGCCTCGCTGAGCGCATCACGCGCGGCACGGTAGTAGTCGAGTGAAGCGCTCAGCATGCTGGAGAGGTAGCGCTCCATCTTGCGCGCGGGCGCTTCCGGAGGGACGGCACGCCGGTGCTCGCGAACGGCCGCGGCGAGCGGCTTGAGCGGAAGCATCCACGGATTGAAGTCGGAGAACGCCCAGCGTTGCGCGCGAAGCGGATGCATCTCGCGCGAGACGCGCGCGACGGCCTCGTTGGCCATGCCCTGCACCGCGGGGCGGCCGAAGATCTCGTAGGCGCGCTGGCCGAATTCGGATACGACGTTCGCGGACTGGAACGCCTGCTCGTCGGCGCGCTTGAAGCGGTTCAGCTGCTTCATCACCTCCTCGAGGCGCTTCTCGACGAAGGACACTTCGTAGTGGCCCTCGCGTTCCTCGATCTGCATGCCGTACAGGCCCGGCGGCAGGTGCTCGATGGACTCCATCACCTCGACGATCTTGCTGTACTCCTTCTTCGCGACCTTGCCCGAGACGAAGATCCCGAGGTGGCCCACGTTCTCGTGCAGCAGCCCCACGATCACCTGGCCGTTCGCCTTGATCTCCTCCGTGGAGCCGTACACGTCGGCCACCCAATTGAACGCCTGCTGCGGCGGCGTGATGTTGTCGCCCATGGAGGCGAACAGGATGATCGGCACGCGGATCGAGCGCAGGTCGAAGAGGCCGGCGCTGTTGCGCGCGCCCGCCCAGAGTCGGTTGCCCACGAAGAGGTTCTGCGTGATCCACTCGATCTCCTCGCGGTTCATGAGGTAGAAGCCGCCCCACCAGCGCTCGAAGTCGAGGAATCGCGGCGCCTCGGAATCGATGTTCGCGTACAGGTGGTAGTACTTGTCCCAGAACGTGTTGGCGGGATTGAGGTTCTCGAAGTTCTGCACGAGGTGCGCGCCGTCGAACTTGCCCGCGCCCAGGTCGGAGGTGAGCGACGCGAGCCACGTGCCGCCGAGCAGCCCCCCGGCATAACGCATCGGGTTGTCGCCGTCGCCTTCGCTCCACGCCCCGCCCCAGTACGACATGGGCGCGCCGTTGATCACGAGCGGACCGGTCTCCTCGGGATCGGATGCGGCGAGCATCATCGCCGCCCACCCGCCCTGGCAATTGCCGACGATCGCGGGCTTCGCGCTCGAGGGATGGAGCTCGCGCACCTTGCGCACGAACTCGCGCTCGGCTTCGCACACGTCGAGCAGCGTCTGTCCCGGCTCGGGCTCGGGGCGGAAGATCACGAAGTACACGGGGTGCCCCGCGCGAAGCGCGACGCCCACCTGCGAGTCGTCCTTGAATCCGCCGATGCCGGGGCCGTGCCCGGCGCGCGGATCGATGATCATGTAGGGGCGCTTCTTCGGATCGACCTTCACGCCCCTGGGCGCAACGATGCGCACGAGCGCGTAGTTCACGGGACGCGCGAACGTGGCCCCGTCGAGCACCATCTCGTAATCGAAATGCAATACGGGCGGCGAGCCCGCGCGAGTGCGCTCGACGTACGCGTTGCCGCGCTCGCGCATCGTGTCCCAGAAAAGGATCGAGCGCTGCACGAGGTCGGTCCAATAGGCGGCGGTTCCGGTGGCGGCCTCGAGGGGCGTGACGACGCCGGCCTCGCCCAGGCTCGCCTGCGCCTTGGCGGCCGCATCGGTGAAGCGTTCGTTGGCCAGCTCCAGGCGCTTGCGAAGCACGAGCGAGACGCGCGTGCCGAGCTCCGCGCCGCTCACGGCGCGCGTGAGGGGATCGGGGACGGGATTCATGGGCATTGAAGCCTCCTTGGCTTATATTGGATAGCATCGGGCCTGGAAGCCCGCGCCCCTTTGACGCCGATCATGAACGATTCGACCACTCCCATCGCGATAGTTGCCTCCGAAGCCCCGCCCCGGGCGCGCCCGTCCATTCTCCCCGAACCGTTCGCCTCCCGCATGACAGGGCGCGTGAAGCGCCCGCTGGGCGAGCTCTTCGGGCTCGCCAACTTCGGCGTGAACCTCACGCGCATCGCGCCGGGCGGCATCTCCGCGCTTCGCCATTCGCACTCGAAGCAGGACGAGTTCGTGTACATCCTCGAAGGGCACCCCACGCTGCACACCGACGAAGGCCTCACGGTATTGAAGCCCGGCATGTGCGCGGGGTTCAAGGCGGGCACGGGCAACGGCCACTGCCTCATCAACGAGACGCAGGAAGACGTCCTGTATCTCGAGGTGGGCGATCGCACGCCCGGCGACGAGGGCACCTATCCCGACGACGACCTTCGCGCGAGATTCGTGGACGGCAAGTGGGCCTTCACGCACCGCGACGGCTCGCCGTATTGAATGGTGCGAGCCTAGCCGCATGAAACGGATCCTGGGCCTCGCCCTTGCGCTCGCGCTCATGGCGCCCGGCGCGATCGCTTCCCCGCTCGGGCCCGATGGCGTGCCGGGCACGAGGCTTCCGGGCAAGTTCATCTGGTACGACCTCGCCACCGAGGATCCCGCCGCCTCGCGCGCATTCTACGGCGCGGTCTTCGGATGGAAGTTCCGCGATCCGCCGAACGCGCCCGCATCCTACTCGCTGATCGAGAACGCGAACGCGAAGGTGGGCGGCATGTTCAGGCACGTGCGTCTATCGGGTGCGCACGTCGGCGCGCGATGGCTTTCGGTGATGTCGGTGGCGGATGCGTCGAAGGCGGCGCAAGTCGTGCGCGAGCGCGGCGGCCAGGTCCTCGTCGCGCCGACCGCGGTGCCGGGGCGCGGCACGCACGCCATGTTCCGCGATCCGGAGGGCGCTCCGTTCGGCGTGATGGTGAACGACGGCGGCGATCCCGCGGACACGCCGGTCGCCGACGGCGATTTCTTCTGGCTCGATCTCTTCACCCCCGATACGGCGAAAGCCGCGGCGTTCTACGCGGCGGTGGGCGGCTACGAGGTGGACGTGGGCGAAGTGGCCGGGCGCATGCGCACGCTGCTCGCCACCAACGACATCGCGCGCGCGGGCATCGCGCACCTTCCCGCCGGCAAGGACAAGGCCACGTGGATTCCGTACGTGCTCGTGGACGACGTGCCCGCCACGCTCGAGCGCGCGGCGAGGGCGGGCGGCAAGGTGCTCGTCGCGCCGCGCGCGGAATTGCTGGGCGGCAACGTCGCGGTGATCTCGGATCCGCTGGGCGGCGTGATCGGCATCGTGAACTGGACCGACGGGGGCGCGAAATGAAGCGCGTGCTCTCGGTCGTCGCAATCGCGTTCTGCGGGATGCTTGCGAGCCAGTGCGCGACCGAAGGCGGTGGCGGCAGCGTCGAGCTCTACGGCGGCTACTACTACGGCGACGACTGGTGGTACGGCGGCGGATGCTGCGTCGATTACCCCGGCGACATCGGCCCGCCGCCTCATCCCGAGCATCCGATCGTGAAGCCTCCGCCCGCGAAACCGTCGCATCCGATCGCCTCTCCGCCCTCGCGCCCGATGCCGAGCCCGCGCCCGGTGGCGACTCCGCGCATGGGCGGCGGACGGCGCTAGACGGCGCAAGCGCCGTTATTCCGGTGGCAACGCCTCATACGGGGACTATGCGGTCGCCGGAGTAGAGTGGCCCTCCCACAACTGTCACTGCCAGAGGAGAAGCGACGATGAGAAAACTTGCGCCAACCTTGATCGTTTCCGCGCTGCTCGCCGTGCCTGCCGCGATCGCGCAGACGCCCGCGCCCAACCCGCTCGATGCCGTTCCCGACAAGATGCCGTTCGACATTCCGTATGGAGCCCCGATCGGGCTCGAGCGCGCGAACGCCGCGATCGCCGCGGCCATCGCCGAGGCGAAGAAGAAGGACTGGAAGCTCAACGTCGCCATCGTCGATTCCGGCGGCAACCTGGTCGCGTTCCAGCGCATGGACGGCGCGCAGCTCGCCTCCATCTCCATTGCCGAGCACAAGGCGCGGGCGGCCGCGAAGTATCGCCGCGAGACGAAGGCGTTCGAGAATGGGGTGCAGGTCGCGAACCTCCACTACATCCTCACGCTCGACGACGTGATCGCCTCGCGCGGCGGCATTCCACTCGTCGAGGACGGCAAGCTGGTCGGCGCCATCGGCTGCTCGGGGGGCACCGGCTCGCAGGACGAGGTCGCCTGCAAGGCGGGCGCGGCGACCGTCAACAAGTAGCGGCAGGGCGGGCGGCGGGATGCGCCCCGCCGCCTCGCTGCCTAGCGCCGGCCCTCCGCGCTTCGCATCCACCAGAGGTAGGCGAAGCCCAGCGCCGCGCAGGTCGCCTGCGCGAAGAAGAGGCGCGCATCGTACTGGCCGTTGCTCACGTAGAGGAACGACCAGTCGTTGAACACCTGCTCGAAGGCGTTGCCCGCGAGCTGCAGGAGCCCCGTCGCGGGCCAGCCGAGCGACTGGGCATCGGTCGCGAGCAGCCACACGAGCTCCATGCTGGCGGTCACGGCGATCGCGAGCAACGGCACGAAGCCGAACACGAGGCAGGCGAGCGCCGCGATCCAGAGCGCCGTCTTCATCCGAACATCCTCATGACCCGGGCGAGACCGTTGGCCGAGGCGCGATAGCCGGGCGCGCGAACGTGGAAGCGCACCGAGTCGCCGTTCACGGAGACGAAGACCGATGCGTCCTCGCCGGTGTAGAAGGCGACGGCCTCCTTCAGGTCGTTGCGCAGCGCCTCGCGCGCCGCCAGCCGCCTGGCGCCGGGCAGGTAGGCGAAGATCGCCGGCTCGTCGACGGATGCGTCGATGGGGCGCGTCCAGTCCGCGCGGTTGCGCACCATCTCGTACAGGGCGCGGAAGCGGCGCGCGCGGGCCGCCGCCGGGTGGCTCTGGACCATGGTCTTGCTCATCGCTGTCTCCTGTGGGTGTTCGTCCACCCTCAGGATAGGGCGCGTGCTATATTCATGCCAATGATGTTTTGGCATATGAGATATTCACCATGCTCAATCTTCGCGCGGTCGACCTGAACCTGCTCCCGGTCTTCGAGGCCGCCTACGAGGAGCGCAGCCTCTCCCGGGCGGCGGTGAGGCTCGCCATGACGCAGCCGGCAGTGAGCCACGCGCTCGCACGCTTGCGGGCGACGTTCCACGACGACCTCTTCGTGCGCCATTCGCGCGGCATGACGCCCACGCCCATCGCCGACGCGATCTACGGAAGGCTGGGCGACGCGCTGGGCCTCGTGCGCGCGGCCGTGGGCGAGAGCCGCGGCTTCGACCCGCGCGCCTCCGAGCGGCGCTTCACCATCGCGATCCCGCATCCGCTGGGCCCGATGCTGGCGCTCAATCTCATTCGCGCGATGGGCGAGAGCGCTCCGCACGTCACGCTTTCCTTCAGCACGCGCTCACGCCCGCTCGAGCTGGAGCGCGACCTGGTGAGCGGCCGCGTGGACCTGTCGGTGGACTGGCTGCCGATGCGACGCGAGGGGCTTTCCGAGGAGACGCTCTTCGAGGACCGGATCGTGTTCATCGCCCGCAAGGGCCATCCATGCCTCAAGGCGCGCAACACGCTGAAGGCCCTGGTGGCGAAGTGGCGCTTCGTGCGGCTGCGGCCGCGCGTGAACCTCGACGAGGTGCCCCTCGAGGAGCTTCGCGCCTGGACGCGCCTCAATCCCGCCATCGCGCTCGAGGTCTCGGAGCTGCTCGAGGTGCTGATGGTCGTGAGCCAGTCGGACCTGCTGGGCATCGTGCCGTGGAGCCTCGCGGAGCGCGCGCGGCCCATGCTGGGGGTGCAGATCGTTCCCGGAATGCCGCGCACGAGCCCGATCCCGGTGCGCATGATGTGGCGCGCGGGAGGCACGCGCGACGCCGCCCATCGGTTCCTGCGCGACCAGGTGCGGCACGCTTCGCGCGAATTGATCGGCGAGTAAGCGAGGCTACCGCCCGAGCTGCGCGCGCTCTCCCCTTCGCACCGCCGGCCCCTCGATCTCCGGATGCTGGGCATAGCCGAGCGAGGCGAGCTCGGCGCCCACCGACTTCACGAGCGACTGAAAGGTCGACGCCTTCCTCGCCGCGCGCAGTTGCTTCACGAACGAGAAGGTGAAAGCGCCCTGCACGACGGAGCCGTGGTCGTATTCGCTCGCGAGCTCGCTCCTGCGCGCGGCGTAGAGCAGCAGCGGCATGAAGGGCCCCTTGTGGCCGTACACGCGCCGCGCCGCGGTGAACCTCGCTGCCGACTGCGGCCGGTGCGACGTGGCGAATCCCAGGCGCTGGAGGTTCGCGTCGATGCCGCGTGCCACCCACATCTGGCGGCGCGGATCCCAGCGGATCGCGCGGTGGCGCACGTCGTCGGGCGGATCGAGGCCCTTCACGCGCATCGCCCCACGCGTCATGCCGCCCGCGTGGCAGCAGTCCATCATCGTCGTGAACCGCATGCCGTAGGGCAGGTGCGCGTAGAACGCCGCGAATTCCTTGTCGCGCAGCGCATGGGCCTCGGACCAGTCGAAGTCCGCGGGCACGAGCGTCTCGTCGATGCGCTCGGGCTCGCCGCCGGGCCCGTAGATCGGCATCTGCGCGCCGTGCCCCGAGTAGAAGAAGAAGCGCTCGTCGCCGTCGCGCGCGCCATCGACCAGCCAGTCCAGGCGCTCGAGGATCGCCGAGCGCGTGGCGCGGCGGTCGGTCACGAGGCGGATGCCTTCGGCGGGATAGCCGGATTCCTGGAGCAGCGCGCTCACGAGATAGGTGTCGTTGAGGCAGCCCTCGAGGCGCCAGTCGGGATTCGGATAGTCGTTGATGCCCACGAGCAGCGCCCGCTTGCGCGGCGTGGGCTTGCGCACGATCGCGCGCGCAAGCGACCTCGTGGCGGGCGCGCCGGAGGAAGGAATGAGGCGCGGCAGCACGACGGTGCCCATCACGGTGTTGCCGAGGTAGAGGTTGCCGTCGTGGCTCAGCAGCCCATTCTCGAACGAAGCGGTGACCGTGTGGGTGCGGTCATCGCCGCCCGGCAACGGGCACGTGAACACGCGGTCGTGCGGATTGTAGAGTTGGAACCATTGCGTGATGCCCGGGCCGTTGGGCGCCGCGTAGAGCGGGCCGATGCGCCCGCCGAACACGGTCTGCACGGCCGGATGCGCGATCTGCGAGCCGAAGGTGACGAGGTCCTTGCCGTCGATGGCGCTCGTGTCGCCGGAGGCCACCATGCGCCGCAACGCGTCGTAGGTGGCGAGCGAACCCAGGCTGTGGGCGCACACGATGTCGGGCTCGAAGTCGCCGAGCTGCTTCACGATCGCCTGGTTCAGGGCGTCGCGCAGGTCCGGCTCCTCGATCCATTGCAGGACCATGCCGGCGGTCCAGCGCAGCGTCCCCATGAGATCGGCCGCGCGCAGGTCGCGCGTGCCCCACTCCGGCGGCGGCTCCAGCGCGCCCCTGGCGAGCAGCAGCAGCCCGCGCGCCACCGTCGCGGCATTCAGGGGAAAGCGCTCGAAGATCGCGTCGAACCGGGCGAAGCCGAAGTCGATGGCGCCGGCATGGCCCGCAGCCGCGGCGCTCGCGCGGAACGCGTCTTCCCACGCCGCCTGCCAATCGCCGGACGCGGGATCCTCGCCGGTGTTCACGCCATGGACCATGAAGACGCGCATGGCGTAGTATTGCCAATGTTAATCCAAGGGGCAAGCACATGATGAAATTCGCGCTCGGCCGCCTCCCCCGCACGTTCGATCCCGGCATCCCGCACCTGAGCG
>DATJVS010000076.1:0-8364 GCA_035501715.1 Usitatibacter sp. | reverse complement strand
TGCACGAAGGCGTTCACGCGGAAGCGCCCGATGCCCGAGGGCGAGATCGCGAAGTTGCACTCGTTGGTCGCCTCGAACTCGGCGGCCTGCTTGTCCGTCATTATCGAGCGGGCGAGCTCCTGCGTGTGCACCGGCGAAAGGCTCTGCTGCGACACCGGCGTGACCTTGCCGTCCACCTTCATCGCCGGCGGGAAGCCCGCGGTGATGAACAGGTCCGAGCCCTTGCGCGCGATGAGGGCGCGCAGCAGGTCGTGCATGAACTTCAGTGACTGTTCGCGTTCCATGAGCGTCCTTTCCTAGCCGCCGATGAAGGCGTCCTTGTTCGCGGCCTTGGTGCGCGCCTCGGGGATGGCGATGAGGTTGCGTTTCACAAGGTCCTGAAGGTTCTGGTCGAGCGTCTGCATGCCGAGCGCCTGGCCCGTCTGGATCGCCGAGTACATCTGGGCCACCTTCGCCTCGCGGATCAAGTTGCGGATGGCGGGCGTGCCGATCATGATCTCGTGCGCCGCGACGCGGCCGGTGCCGTCCTTGGTCTTGCACAGCGTCTGCGAGATCACCGCGCGCAGCGACTCGGAGAGCATCGCGCGGATCATCTCCTTCTCCGCCGCGGGAAAGACGTCGATGATGCGGTCCACGGTCTTCGCGGCCGAGGACGTGTGCAGCGTGCCGAACACCAGGTGGCCCGTTTCGGCGGCGGTCATCGCGAGGCGGATGGTCTCCAGGTCGCGCATCTCGCCCACGAGGATGATGTCCGGGTCCTCGCGAAGGGCGCTTCGAAGCGCGTTGGAGAACGAGAGGGTGTGCGGGCCCACCTCGCGCTGGTTCATGAGGCACTTCTTCGATTCGTGCACGAACTCGATCGGGTCCTCGACCGTGAGGATGTGGCCGTACTCGTTCTCGTTCACGTGGTTGATCATCGCCGCGAGCGTGGTGGACTTGCCCGAGCCCGTGGGCCCCGTGACGAGGCACAGCCCCCGCGGCTGGTTGGCGATCTCGGCGAAGATCTTGGGCGCGTTCAGGTCCTCGAGCGAGAGCACCTTCGAGGGAATCGTCCGGAACACGGCGCCCGCGCCGCGGTTCTGGTTGAACGCGTTCACGCGGAAGCGCGCGAGGTTCGGGATCTCGAACGAGAAGTCGCACTCGAGCGTTTCCTCGTAAACCTTGCGCTGCGAGTCGTTCATGATGTCGTACACCATGCCGTGCACGTCCTTGTGCTCGAGGGGCGGCACGTTGATGCGGCGCACGTCGCCGTGCACGCGGATCATGGGCGGCAGGCCCGCCGACAAGTGCAGGTCCGAAGCCTTGTTCTTGACCGAGAATGCGAGCAGTTCGGCGATGTCCATTGAATTTTCCCTGGTAGTCGAGGCCATGCCGCCGGCGAGGGCGGGCGCTAGAGTAGAATCGCCTCGAATAAGTCGAATTGATTATGTCCCCAATCGCCGCCAACCTGCAAGCGATCCGACGGCGCATTTCCGAGGCGTTACAAGGGGATAGCCGCGCCGTGCGGCTCGTCGCCGTGAGCAAGTCGCAACCGCCCGAAGCCATTCGCGCCGCGTTCGACGCGGGCGTGCGCGATTTTGGCGAGAACTACGTGCAGGAAGCGCTCCCGAAGATGGCCGCGCTCGCCGATCTTTCCGCCACCTGGCACTTCATCGGCCACCTGCAGGGCAACAAGGCGCGCGAGGTCGCCGAGCGCTTCGACTGGGTGCACGGCATCGACCGGCTGCGCATCGCCGAGTCGCTCTCGAAGGCGCGGCCCGAGGGCCGGGCGCCGCTCGACGTGTGCATCCAGGTGAACATCAGCGACGAGGACACCAAGGGCGGCGTGGCGCCGGCCGAAGCGCTCGCGCTCGCGAAGGCGGTGGCGGCATTGCCGCGTCTGAAGCTTCGCGGCCTCATGGGCATGGCGAGCTTCACGGACGACGTGGCCCGGCAGAGGGCCCAGTTCGCGCTCCTCGCCCGGACGCGCGACGAGATCGCCCGGGCCGGCATCGCCCTCGACACGCTTTCCATGGGCATGAGCGGCGACTTCGAGGCGGCGCTCGCGGAAGGCTCGACGCTCGTGCGTATCGGCACCGCCATCTTCGGCGAGCGCGGCGACCGGAAGGCCGCCTGACCATGGAGCTCGCATTCATCGGCGGCGGAAACATGGCCCGCGCCATCATCGGCGGATTGCTCGCGCGCGGAACGAAGGCGTCGGCGATCGGCGTGGTGGAGCCGGACGCGGCGGCGCGCGCGCGCCTTTCGTCCGAGCTGGGCGTGACCGCGATCGAACGGCCCGACGCATCGATCGCTTCGTCGGCGCTGGCCGTCTTCGCGGTGAAGCCGCAGCAGATGCGCGAAGCGGCGCGTGCGGGCGCACCGCACCTTTCGCGATCGCTCGTCTTGAGCATCGCCGCGGGCATCCGCATCGACGATCTTTCGCGCTGGCTGGGCGGCCACGGGCGCGTCGTGCGGGCGATGCCCAATACGCCGGCCCTCGTGCACGCGGGTGTGACGGGACTTTGCGCGCGCTCCTCGGTGGGCGCCGGGGATCGCAAGGCGGCCGCCGCCCTCATGAGCGCCGTGGGCGAGGTGCTGTGGTTCGATCGCGAGGAAGACCTGGACGCGGTGACGGCCGTATCCGGCAGCGGCCCGGCTTACGTCTTCTACGCCATCGAGGCCCTCGAGCAGGCGGCGCGCGAGCTGGGACTTGCACCGGACGCATCGCGCACGCTCGCGGTGGCCACGTTCGCCGGGGCGGCGAAGCTCGCCCAGGCGCGCGGCGAGGATCCCGCGGTGCTGCGCGCGCAGGTCACCTCGAAGGGCGGCACCACGGAACGCGCCCTGGAAGTGCTCGAGGCGGCCCAGGTGAAGCGCGAGTTCATCGCCGCCGTGAAGGCCGCGTGCGAGCGCTCCCGGGAGCTGGGCGCGGCGCTCGGAAAGGATCCGGCGTGATCGGCCAGGCCCTCGCCTTCGTCCTGGATGCGCTCGCGAGCCTTTTCATCTTCGCCGCGCTGATGCGCTTCTGGATGCAGGTCTTCCGGGCGCCCTCGCGCAATCCCATCGCCTACTTCTCGATGGCGCTCACCGATTGGGCGGTGAAGCCGTTGCGGCGCGTGGTCCCGGGATTGCTCAAGCTCGACTGGTCGTCGCTCATCGTCGCGTGGGCCTTCGAGTTCGTGCTCCAGGTGCTGCTGGTGATGCTCGCCATCGGCGACGTGCCGGACAACGGCGCAGTCTATTCGGTGCTGCTCTTCAAGGCGCTTGTACAGCTGCTGCGCCTCACGATCTACGTCTTCATCGGGTCGATCCTGGTCCAGGCGGTGCTTTCCTGGGTGAATCCCTACCACCCGGTGGCACCGTTCTTCGATGCGCTCGCCAACCCGTTCCTGAAGCCCGTGCGCCGGGTGATCCCACCCATCGGGGGCGTGGACATCTCGCCGGTCTTCGTCCTCATCTTTTTCCAGCTGCTGCTCATGCTCCCCGTGGCCTGGCTCGAGCTCGAGGCCCAGGCCATGCTCCAGGGCGTCCTGCTCTAGGGACAGCCCCCCCTGCTCCGTCCGGGGCGGGAATTTTCCACACCGGTTTGCCGTATTGCCCGTCGCCCGGGACGCGTAATGCGAGGCCCCGCGGCCGCCGAAACCTCCGCCGACGCGCCCGTGTTGCATGCGTAATGTTGGCGTCCAGGAACACCAACAAACGAACAACAGGAGATGACGCAAATGGACTTCGCCAACACCTACGGACTTCTGGTTGCGGTTTCGGCCCCGGTTTCGGTCGTCTTGGGCATGAACGTGTGGCTTTACCTCCGGGGCGAGCGCGGCACGCTGCTGCTGCCCACCTCCGAAGGCTGGCCGTCCCTGCGCCTGGAGGCCGCGGCGGCGGTGGAACCGGCCCCGGCGGCGGCTCCCGCCTCGGCGGCGGCCAACGACGAGCCCTACAGGCTGGCCGCGTAGGCCGGGGTTTCGGCCCCTTACCCCCCGAAATCCGCACTTCGTCGCTTTCGGATGGCGGGCAGAGGGGCCGGAGCCTACAGTCCGTCCATCGATCAACGCACCACCACCAGGAGAAAAACAATGTTCGCGATCCTCATGTCCTTCACGTTCTTCGCCCCGATCGCCGTCGCCGTGCTGGGCAACATGACCGACGTGCACGCCCGCTAGGAATTGTGGCGGGCCGCACATGACGGGCGTCAAAAAGCCGTCAAAGGAAATAGGTACTCTTCAACTGAAACTTTCGCCGCCACCGCATAGTCTCTCAATCATGATCACGCGCAACACGAACCGCGCCACCTGGCGCAGCCGCTTCCTCGAGATCGCCCGCCGCTACGATGCGACGGGGGAAGGCTCGGCGGCCATCGTCCTTCCGGGCCTGCGCCGCCGCGGCCGGATGGCGGGTTTCGCGACCCTGCGCCGCTCCCGGGCGGGCCTCGCCGGCTGACCCGGATCCCCTGAATTCCCCCTGAAAACCGGGCCTTGCGCCCGGTTTTCGCTTGGGGCGTGTGTGGTTTTTCACCATCCCGGGAGCCGAGTTCGGATACACTGGCCTCTCCCTGGGAGCACCCGAACCCGATGGACTCCGCCACCTCGAACCGCTTCGAGACCGAGATCGCCCGGTACAACCGCTGGCGAGAGGAGCTCACGCAGTCCGTCCACGCGTACCACGACTGGCTGGAATCGAGCGGCCAGCTGGACGTCCAGCAGTCGATCCGCTTCTACGACCTGCTCGAGAACCTGAACAAGGGCAGGCTCCTGCTCGCCTTCCTCGCCGAGTTCTCGCGCGGCAAGTCCGAGCTCATCAACGCGCTCTTCTTCTCGAGCTTCAAGGAGCGGCTGCTGCCTTCCGACGTGGGCCGCACGACGATGTGCCCCACCGAGATCTTCCACGACCCGAACGAGGAGCCGTACCTGAAGCTCCTGTCGGTGGAGACGCGCTACCGCGACGAGTCGATCTCGCAGCTGAAGAACATGCCGATCGAGTGGAGCAAGATCCGGCTGAACACCTCTTCGGCGGCGGACATGAAGAAGTCGCTGAAGGCGCTCGCGGACACGAAGAAGGTCTACGCGCTCGAGGCGCGCATGCTGGGCCTTTCGCCGATGGTGAACGAGAAGGGCGAGGTCCCGGGCGAGGAAGAGCTCGTGGAAGTGCCGGCATGGCGCTACGCGATGATCAACTACCCGCACCCGCTGCTCACCAACGGCATCTCGATCCTCGACACACCTGGCCTCAACGCCCTTGGCATGGAGCCGGAGCTCACCGTGAGCACGGTGCCCAACGCGCACGCGATCCTCTTCCTGCTCTCGATCGACACGGGCGTCACCAAGAGCGACATGGAGATCTGGGACCGCTACGTGAAGGTGGGCCTGCCGCAGAAGATCGCGGTGCTCAACAAGATCGACCTCATGTGGGACGAGCTCAAGACCGAGACCGAGATCGACAAGGCCATCGCCCGCATGGTCGAGACCACCTCGCAGCACCTGCAGCTGCCGAAGGACCGCATCTTCCCGATCTCGGCGCAGAAGGGGCTGCTCGGCCGCATCAAGGAGGATCCCGCTCTCGTGAAGCGAAGCGGCCTCGAGGCGCTCGAGAAGTTCCTCGCCGACGAGATCGTGCCGATGAAGCGCACGATCCTGTGCAAGGCGGTGGTGAACGAGATCGGCGGCATGATGATGTCGTCGCGGGCGCTGGTGGGCAAGAAGCAGCAGGCCAACCAGGCCGAGGTCGCGGAGCTGAACGGCCTCGTGGGCAAGAGCCGCGAGGTGGTGCAGAAGCTCTGGGCCAAGATCACCGCCGAGAAGAACGCCTACAACGCCGCGCTCGCCGAGTACAAGGTGAACCACAGCCAGTTCAGCGCGAAGAAGGCGGCGCTGCTGGACCTCCTCAACTCGCAGAAGCTCGACGCCACGCTCGCCAAGAGCGCCCAGGCGATCGAGGACTCGTGGACGACGGTGGGCCTGCAGCGCGGCATGAGCTCCCTCGTGAAGGACATGAGCGGGAGCTTCGAGCAGGTGTTCTCCGCCTCCGAGGACATCAAGAAGCTCATGCAGGGCGTGTACAACACGTTCATCGAGAAGTTCGGCTTCCAGAGGATGACGATTCCCGCCCTCGACCTCGATCCCCAGCGCACCAAGCTGCAGCTGCTGGTGATGCAGACCGAGCAGTTCGTGAAGGACCCGGTCAACATCGTGGTGAAGGAGAAGCACTTCGTCGTCAAGAATTTCTACAACACGCTGGTGAAGGAAGCGCGCTCCAATTTCTCCTCGGCCAAGACGCAGGCCGAGCGCTGGGTCACCGCCGTCGTCCTGCCGCTGGAAGTGCAGATCAAGGACCACAAGGCGCAGCTGCAGTCGCGCCTGGACAACCTCGCCAAGATCAACGAGAAGACCACGTCGATCAACGAGCAGATGGCGATCCTCAAGGCGGCCGAGGCGGACCTGAAGAAGCAGCGCGAGATGATCGAAAGCCTCATCACGCGCGTCTCGCAATACGAGAAGGTGACCGAGGCGCCGGCCGCACCCGCGCGGCCCGCCGCGAGGCCCGCGCAGCCCGCGGACATGATGAAGACCGCGCGCGTCGCGGCCTTCGAGCCGGAGAAGACAGTCACCGAGGCCGCGCCCAAGCAGGCGGCGCCCCTCATCGGCGACGACGCCTTCGCCTCGATGCTGAAGAAGCCCGAGGCGCCCGCGCCGGCCGCCGCGCCCTCGTTCGATCCGATGAAGACGCAGAAGATGGAGGCGTCCGATCCCCAGCGCACGCAACGCATGGACGCCCAGGATCCGCAGCGCACCACGAGGCTCGACGCGCAGGACCCGCAACGCACCACGCGCCTGGATGCGCAGCCCGCGCCCAAGCCCGCCGCGAAGCCCGCGGCGCGCGCCGACGGCGGCGACAAGACCGTCCAGATCCCGAAGCTCGACCCGAACTTCCGCCCCGAAGCCACGCAGAAGCTCGACGCGCCCCACGTGACCACGCAGAAGCTCGACCCGAACGCGGCCCAGAAGGCGGCCGACCCGAACGCGCCGGCGCCCGGCGCCGAGCAGACCCAGCGCCTCGACGATTCCATCTGGAAGCTGCAGGAAGCCAAGCGCATCCTGCAGAACATCAACCCCAAGTAGCCTCGAGCCGCTCCCCGGCAGCCCCCCGGGCTTGGGAGTAATATCGCAATCCGATAGGGCTGAATATGTCGTGTCACGATATAAACACCAAACAACGAAGGAGGATGCCATGAAGAACCCCAAGGATTCCCTCAATCCCGGACGGCGCGGATTCGTGCGCACGGGCCTGGGCCTCGCGGCCGGCGGCCTGATGCTGCCCGGGCGCTTTGCTTTCGCGGCGGACCACCCGCCCATCGGCACATGGCCCGCGGGCTCGTCGGGCAGCTCGGTTTTCATCGGGATCGCCGTGCCCCGCACGGGCACCTACGCGGTGCAGGGCGAGGATGAGCTGAAGGGCTGGGAGCTCGCCGTCGAGCACATCAACAGCGGCAACGAGCTCATCCGCAAGATCTCGCCCAAGACCAAGAAGGGAGTGCTCGGCAAGGAGGTGAAGTTCGGCGTCGCCGACTCCGCCGCCAAGCCGAACGACGCGGTGCAGGCCGAGCAGCGCTTCATCTCCGAGAACAAGGCCGTGCTGATGACGGGCTCGACCTCGAGCGCGGTCGCCGTGGCCCTGAACAAGCTCGCGCAGCGCGAGAAGGTGCTCTACGTGACGGGCATCTCGGGCTCCAACGACACCACCGGCAAGGACTGCGTCCGCTACGGCTTCCGCCAGAACTTCTACGGCCAGACCGCCGCGGCGGCCATCGGCCCGGTGATCGTGAAGGCCTACGGCAAGAACAAGAAGGCGGCCTACCTCACGCCCGACTACACCTACGGGCACACGGTCACCAAGTCGATGCAGGACTACCTCGCTACCGCGGGATGGACGACCACTACCGACCAGGTGGCTCCGCTGGGCGCGCCGGACTACTCGTCCTACCTGCTCAACGTCGCCAACTCCGGCGCCGACGTGCTCATCAACGTGAACTGGGGCCACGACGCGGTACTCTCGACCCAGCAGGCCAAGCAGTTCGGGATCCTGGACAAGATGAAGCTCGTGATCCCCTACCAGATCCCCTTCCTCGCCCGCGAGGCGGGGCCGGACCTCACGGCCGGCGTGTATGCGGCCACCGATTTCTGGTGGACGCTCGAGGACAAGTTCCCGCTCGCGAAGCTCTTCGTGCAGTCCTTCGAGAAGAAGTATGGCTACAAGCCGGAGTGGGGCGCGAACAACGCCTACATGTCCTTCGCGCTGTGGGCCGAGGCCGTGGAGAACGCCGGCACGTTCTATCCGCCGGACGTGATCAAGTCCTTCGAGGCCGGCCGCAAGATCCAGTCGACCGTG
>DATJVS010000075.1:0-10914 GCA_035501715.1 Usitatibacter sp. | reverse complement strand
ACCGAGGCGCGCACCACTTCGCGCCCGATCACCTCGCGCACGATCGAGTACACGGGCAGGCGCTCGACGTGGTCGCGCGTGACCTGCTTTCCGCCGCCGGGGATCGAAGCGTCCGCGACCGCGAGGGGCAGCTCGCCGATGCGCCAGAGCCTGCGAAAGGTGTAGATGTCGTACTCGAGCTGCCGCAGCTCCGGAGCCGACGACGCTGCGCGCCGGCACTCGAAGCTCAACACCGTGGACGCGGGATCGTGCCCCTGCATCACGAGGTTGTCGTAGAAGCCGCGCAGCGCCGTGAGCTCCTGGTTCACGACGGCGCCCGCGACGAACACGCCCTTGCCCTGCCGGCTGATCACGAGCCCCGCCTGCGCGAGCGTGCGCAGCGCCTGGCGCACCGTGACGCGCGAGACGCCGAAGCGCTCGATCAGCTCGGCTTCCGAGGGCAGCTTCGCAAAGGGTGCCAGGCGCTTCGCCCGGATCTCCCCCGCGAGCTCGTCGGCGATGCGCTCGTAGAGGATCGGCGACTGCGTGGGGCGGGTCCCGGACATCCACGCAGTCTGTCCCTTGCGATAAGACGAGTCAATACAAGTGTCGTCACGGAGGCCGCCGGGCGCTTCGGCCGTTATTCGTCGAAAGATTAATTAAATGATTGGTTACTGCATAACTTATTGAATATAAGTCATTAAACAGTTCAACGATTGATGAACTAGGGCTTGACGAGCGCCGGCGATTCGTTCTAGATTCCGCCCACGACGCAGTCGGATACCTAGAAACAGCCATCAAGTCCAGAGGAGGGAAAGAATGGCGATCCAACGAAAGCACGCGCTTCGCGTGCTGAATGCCGCTATCGCACTCGCGCTCTGCCAGGGCGCCTTTACCGTCCACGCGCAGGAAGCGGCCGCCGACACGGCGAAAGACGCAACCCCCGCGAAGGACGCAACGCCTCCTGCCAAAGACGCGAAGAAGGAAGGCGCCACCGCCACGGAGCAGATCGTGGTGACCGCGCGCCGTCGCGAGGAGCTGATCCAGGACGTGCCGGCTGCGGTCACCTCCTTCTCCAGCGACCAGATCGACCGTGCGGGCATCAGCGACGTCACCGGCCTTGCCGATCGCACGCCGAACACCACGCTGAAGGCATCGCGCGCGACCAACTCCACGCTCACCGCGTTCATCCGCGGCGTGGGCCAGCAGGATCCGGTCGCGGGATACGAGCAGGGCGTGGGCGTCTATCTCGACGACGTCTACATGGCGCGGCCGCAAGGCGCGCTCACCGACATCTACGACCTCGCGCGCGTGGAAGTCCTGCGCGGGCCGCAGGGCACGCTGTACGGACGAAACACGATCGGCGGCGCCGTGAAGTACGTGACGAAGAGCCTCGGGTCCGAGGCCGAGCTCAACGTGAAGGCGACGCTCGGCAACTACAACGAGGAAGACCTCGTCGTGAAGGGCAACCTGCCCGTGAGCGACACGGTCCGCGTGGGCGCCACGCTCGCCTCCTTCAAGCGCGATGGCTTCGGCACCAACGTCGTGAACGGCAAGGACAACTACAACAAGGACGTGCTCGCCGGCCGCGCGACACTCGAGTGGACGCCCAACAACGAGTTCTTCGTGCGGATCTCGGGCGACCGCACCGTGGACGATTCGCTTCCCAAGCAGGGCTACCGGCTCACGCCGGGCCCGGCGCCTACCAACGAGCCGGTGCTCTCCAACGTCTACGACACGCGCGCGAACCTCTACACGGTGCTCGGGCAGGACCAGGAGGTCATCAACGACGGCGCCTCCGCGCTGATCGTGTGGACCATCAATCCGGACCTGTCGCTCAAGTCGATCACCGCCACGCGCAAGTCCCATTCCACGGCGCCGATCGACTTCGACTCGCTGAACGAGGTGCTCTTCGAGGCCCCGGCGCTCTATCACGACGACCAGACGAGCCAGGAATTCCAGCTCACCTACGTCGGTGCCAAGCTGCAGGGCGTGGCGGGCCTGTACTACATGAAGGCCAACGCGTACGACGATTTCGACGTCCTCTACAACGCGCTGGGCGGGCTGTCGCTCAATACGATCGACGACATCGACACGAAGACGTGGGCGGCGTACGCGGAGGGCACGTACGACATCACGAACCAGTGGAACGTGACCCTGGGCGGCCGCTACACGAGCGACCAGCGCCAGGCGCGCATCTACAAGAGGACGTACCTCGGCCTCGCCGGATCGCCCACTCTCGGCAACCCGAGCGCGATCGGCCTCCCGGCGAACACCGACGAGCAGAAGAGCGACCTCAACCGCACCGACACCAAGTTCACGCCGAAGCTGGGCGTGGGCTGGAAGTTCGCGCCCGAGCACAACACGTACTTCACGTATTCGCAGGGCTTCAAGGGCGGGATGTTCGATCCGCGCATGGACCTCGGCGGCAACCCGAACAGCGCCTCTTCGGTCGTGAAGCGCCAGGGCGTGAAGCCCGAGGAGATCACCACGTACGAGGTGGGATTGAAGTCGGCCTTCGAGGGCGGGCGGTTCCAGACCAACCTCGCCGCGTTCTACAGCGACTACAAGAACGTGCAGATCCCGGGCTCGATCGCCACGTACGACGCGAACGGCAACGTCACGGGCTTCGCGGGGACCCTCACCAACGCGGGCAAGGCCAAGATCAGCGGCCTCGAGCTCGAGGGGATCCTGCGCTTCACGGATGCGTTCTACATGAGCGGCATGCTCTCGTTCATCGACGCGAAGTACAAGGAGTGGATCGTCGACAACGGGCAGGCCGGCTCGGCCGAGGCGCTGGTGAACATCGCGAGCTCCGCCGAGTTCCAGAACACGCCGAAGAATTCCGCGAGCGTCACGGCGACCTACGAGTGGCCCCTGGCGGTCATGAGCCGCGGAGGATCGCTCGCGCTGAACGGCACCGCGTCGTACAAGAGCAAGGTGTACCAGTCGGAGATCGTCCGGCCCACCGGCATCGCTTCCATCGACGCGACCGTCCCGCAGAACCTGATGCTCGCGCAGGATGGATTCACGCTCTACGACGCGAGCCTCGTGTGGACCAGCAAGGACCACAAAGTCCAGGTAGCGCTCATCGGACGCAACCTCGCCAATACGCACTACAAGGTGGCGGGTTATGCCTTCGGGGCCTACTTCAACACCGTGACCGCTTTCTACGGCGATCCGCGGACTGTGAAGCTCGCGGCGAACCTCACGTTCTAGCCCCTTGGGCGGCGCTCTCGGGCGCCGCCGCTCTTTCTCGCGAGTGTAGATGACCGCCGTCACCGACCTCACGTGGCGCAGCGACGATGGCCTCACGCTGTACGCGCGCGACTACGCGCCGTCGAGCGGCGCCGCGCGGTGCCCCGTCATCTGCATCCACGGGCTCACGCGAAACAGCGCCGACTTCGAGGACGTCGCGCCCTGGATCGCGTCGCAAGGGCGCCGCGTCATTGCCGTGGACGTCCGCGGGCGCGGTCGCTCGGATCGCGATCCGCACGCGGCCAACTACAACCCGGCCGTCTACGCGAAGGACATCCTGGCGCTCTTCGACCAGGCGGGCATCGCACGCGCCGTCTTCGTCGGCACGTCCATGGGCGGGATCATCACGATGGCGGTCGCGATGAAGCGCCTCAAGGCGATCGCGGCGGCCGTTCTCAACGACGTGGGCCCGGTGATCTCCATGGCGGGCCTCGAGCGCATCCGCGGCTACGTGGGCCGCGGCAAGCCCGTGAAGACCTGGAACGACGCGGCCGAGTACATGAAGTCGATCAACGAGGTCGCGTTTCCGGACTACACCATGGCCCATTGGCTGCGCTGGGCGCGCCGCACGTTCCGCGAAGATGCCGACCACCGCATCGTGCTCGACTACGATCCGCAGATCGCCGCGTCGGTGCAGGGCGCGAAGCTCAAGTCGACGTCGCTGATCGCGAAGCTGCTCTACCGGCGCCTCGCGCGCAACCGCCCGACGCTGTTGATCCGCGGCGAGAAATCGGACATTGTGGGCGCGGAAGAAGCGCGGTACATGCGACACGCGGCGCCCGGGTTGATCTATGCCGAAGTTCCCGGCGTGGGGCATGCACCCATGCTCACCGAGCCCGCCGCGCAGGCCGCGCTTTCGAGCTTCCTCGCCAATGTTGACTGAAACCATGGCTCGAGCGCAGCAGAAGACAGTCAGGCGCGGGCGGCCGGCACGGCCCCTCGCACCGGCACCCGTCGAGATGCCCGAACACATCCTGGACCAGGCCGAGGCCTTGTTCGCCCTGCACGGTTTGCACGGCGTGACGGTGCGCGAAGTCGCGCGCGCCGCCAACGTGGATCCCGCGCTGGTCCACTACTACTTCGAGACCAAGCAGGGCCTCTTCGACGCGGTGTTCGTGCGCCGGGCGGTGGTCGTGAACGACGAGCGGATCCGTTCCATGGACGCCTACGAGCGCGCGGCCGGCGAGCGCATGACGGTGGAGGGATGCGTCGAAGCGTTCCTCGAGCCCATCTGGCGGCATTCCACCCAGCACGATCCGCGCTGGAAGAACTATTTCCGCGTCCTCGCCCTCGTGAACAACACGCCGGCCTGGGGCGGAATGATGATGACGCGCCACTTCGACCCGGTGATCCTCAGGCTCGTGGACATGATCCGCAAGTGCATTCCCGGCGCCGCGGACGCGGACCTGTTCTGGTGCTATCACTTCCTCTCCGGTGCGCTCACCCTGAGCCTTTCGGAGACGGGCCGCATCGATCGGCTCTCCGGCGGAATGTGCGCATCGAGCGACATGGAAGGGATCCTGCGCCGGATGGTCCCGTTCATCGCGGCCGGGTTCCGGCGCGTCTGCCAGGGAGAAGAGCGTTGAACTTCAGGAATCTCGTCGCCGCCATTGCCGCCGCATCGGCGTTGCCCTTCGCCGCCTGCGCGCAGGACCTCAAGATCGCGCTCATCCTGGGCAAGACGGGCCCGTTCGAGTCCTATGCGAAGCAGACCGAGACCGGGTTCATGATGGGGCTCGAGTACCTCACGGCCGGCAAGATGGAGCTCGACGGGCACAAGCTCAAGGTCATCGTGAAGGACGACCAGCTGAAGCCCGATCTCGCCAAGGCCGCGCTCGCCGAAGCGTACGGCGACGACAAGGTGGCGATCGCGGTGGGCACGACCTCGTCGGGGGCGGCGCTCGCCATGCTTCCGGTCGCGGAGGAATACAAGAAGGTCCTGCTCGTCGAGCCCGCGGTGGCCGACAGCATCACCGGCGACAAGTGGAATCGCTACGTCTTCCGCACGGCGCGCAATTCCACGCAGGATGGTCTCGCGGGCGCCGCCACCCTGAAAGGCGAGGCGAGCATCGCCTTCCTCGCGCAGGACTACGCGTTCGGCCGCGATGGTGTGAAGGCCGCGAAGGAGGCGCTCGCCGCGGTCGGCAGCAAGGCGAAGGTCGTGCACGAGGAATACGCGCCGCAGAACACCACCGACTTCACCGCCGCGGCGCAGCGCATCTTCGACGCGTTGAAGACCAAGCCCGAGCCGCGCATCCTCGCCATCATCTGGGCCGGGCCGCACCCGCTCGCGAAGATCGCCGACCTCAAGCCCGAGCGCTACCACATCGCGCTCGCGCCGGGCGGCAACCTCCTTCCCGTCCTCAAGACATGGAAGTCCTACGCGGGCACCGAGGGCGCGATCTACTACTACTACGGCTTCCCGAAGAACAAGATGAACGACTGGCTGGTGGCCGAGCACATGAAGCGCTTCAACGCGCCGCCGGACATGTTCACGGCCGGCGGCTTCAGCGCCGCGAGCGCCGTGGTCTCGGCGCTGCACAAGGTGCCCTCGGCCGACACCGAGAAGCTCATCGCCGCGATGGAAGGCATGGAGTTCGACACGCCGAAGGGGCGCATGACGCTGCGCAAGGAGGACCACCAGGCGATGCAGGCGATGTACCACTTCCGCATCAAGAAGGAACAGCACGGCGAGTGGGACTTGCTCGAGCTCGTGCGCGAGATCCCCGCCTCCGAATTGCCGGTCCCGATCCGCAACCAGCGCTAAGTGGCCAGCGAGCACCCGACCCTCTCGACGCGGGATCTCACGGTACGGTTCGGGGGCCACGTCGCGGTGAATGCCGTGACGGCGGATTTCCGGCCGGGGACGCTCACCGCGATCGTGGGCCCCAACGGTGCGGGAAAGACGACGTACTTCAACCTGATCTCGGGGCAGCTCGCGGCCACGGCCGGATCGGTGAGCCTCTTCGGCGAAGACGTGACGCGCCTGGGCGCTTCGCAGCGCGCGCGCCGCGGCATCGGCCGCGCCTTCCAGCTCACGCAGCTCTTTCCCGGCCTCACGGTGTTGGAGAACGTGCGCCTCGCGGTGCAGAGCCGCGCCCGCGTGGGCATGCAGGCGCTCTCGCTCTGCGCGCGGCACGTCGAGCTCGTCGAGAAGGCGGAACACTACCTGCATCGCGCCGCCCTCGAGGATCGGCGCGATGCGGCCGCGGCGTCGCTGTCGCACGGCGAGCAACGCAAGCTCGAGGTCGCGATGCTGCTCGCGCTCGAGCCGCAGGTGCTCATGTTCGACGAGCCCACGGCGGGCATGAGCGCGGGGGAGGTGCCCGTCGTGCTCGAGTTGATCCAGCAGATCCGCGCGCAGGGCGACCGCACGGTCCTCCTGGTCGAGCACAAGCTCGACGTCGTGCGCTCCCTCGCCGACCGCGTCCTCGTCCTGCACGAAGGCGCGCTCGTGGCCGACGGCAGCCCCGGCGAGGTGATGGCCTCGGCGATCGTGCGCGCGGCCTATCTCGGCGTCGAGGAGGGCGCGCATGCCTGAAGCGCTGCTCGAGCTTTCCGGCGTCCACACGCACATCGGGAAGTACCACATCCTCCACGGCGTCGATCTCGCCGTTCCGGCGAGCGGAATGACGGCGCTCCTCGGGCGCAACGGCGCGGGCAAGACCACGACGCTGCGTACGGTCATGGGATTGTGGAAGGCGAGCGGCGGCCGCATTCGATTCGATGGATGCGACATCGGCGCACTCGCCACCGCCGACATCGCGCGCGCAGGCATCGCCTACGTGCCCGAGACGATGGACGTGTTCGCCGGCCTCACGGTGCGCGAGAACCTGCTGCTGGGCGCCCGCGAGTCCCGGATGGATCCCGCGCGGCTCGACTGGCTGGTGGGGCTCTTTCCGGCGCTGGAGAAGTTCTGGAACTTTCCCGCGGGCAAGCTCTCCGGCGGGCAGAAGCAGATGGTCGCGATCGCGCGGGCCATCGTCCTGCCGCGGCGCCTGCTGCTGGTGGACGAGCCGACCAAGGGACTCGCGCCCGCGATCGTGCAGAACCTGCTCGCCGCGTTTCGCGAGCTCAAGTCCGCGGGCACGACGATCCTGCTCGTCGAGCAGAACCTCGCCTTCGTGCGCACGCTCGCGGACCACGTCGCCGTGATGGACGACGGTCGCGTCGTGCACGAAGGTTCGATGCGCGATCTTGCCGCGGATGGCGCGCTCCAGTCGCGCCTGCTCGGCCTCGCGCTCGAGGCGCACTCGTGATCCGCACGCCTGCGGCCGATCTCGCGCCGGCGATCGTCGTATTGGCGGTCGCGGCCGCGGTGCTGCCCTTCGTGAGCTTCCCCGCATGGGTCACGCTCACCGCGGCGGGCCTCGCGATGGGGATGATGATCTTCATCATGGCGAGCGGCCTCACGCTGGTCTTCGGGCTGATGGACGTCCTCAACTTCGGCCATGGCGCGCTGGTGTCGGTGGGCGCGTACGCGGCGATGCTCGTGCTCGCGCCGGTTGCCGCGTGGACCGGGGCGGACTCCCTCGTCCTGAACCTCTCGGCCATCGCGCTCGCCGCGCTCGCGGCAATGCTCGTTACGGGCGCGGCGGGCCTCGTCTTCGAGCGCACGATCGTCCGTCCCGTCTACGGGCAACACCTGCGGCAGATCCTCGTCACGTTGGGCGGCGCCATCGTGATCGAGCAGCTGCTCGACGTGGTCTTCGGCCCCGACGCGATTCCCGTGGCGATGCCCGGGGCGCTGCGAGGCTCGCTGGTGGCGGGCGAGATCGCCGTCGAGAAGTACCGCCTGTTCGCCGTCGCGCTGGGGCTCGCGGTGTTCGCGGCGATGTTCCTGGTGCTCGATCGCACGCGGCTGGGTCTCCTCATTCGCGCCGGAGTGGAGAACGGGCCGATGGTGGAAGCGCTCGGTTACCGCATCCGCAGGCTATTCATCGGCGTGTTCGTGGCGGGATCGGCGCTCGCGGGGCTGGGCGGGATGCTCTGGGGCATGTACCGCGAGATGCTCACGCCTTCGATGGGCGGCGAAGTCCTGGTCACGGTCTTCATCGTGATCATCATCGGCGGGCTGGGTTCGGTCGGCGGCTGCTTCATCGGCGCGCTGCTCACGGCGCTGGTGGCCAACTACGCGGGCTTCCTCGCGCCCAAGCTCGCGCTCGCTTCCAACATCGTCGTCATGGTGGCGGTGCTGCTGTGGCGCCCGGCGGGCCTGTATCCCGTGGCGAGGCGCTGACGATGAGCGCGCTTCGGGCACTGCTCTCCGGCGACTTCCCGCGCAGCCGCGTGCTCGCGGCGCTCCTCCTCGCGGTCCTGGCCGCCCTCGCGGTCGCTCCCTTCGCGGCAAGCGGCGCGCGCGCCCTCAATGCGGCGGCGACGATCTGCGTGTTCATCGTGCTCGCGGCCTCCTACGACCTGCTGCTCGGATACACCGGCATCGTGTCGTTCGCGCACACGATGTTCTACGGCATCGGCGCCTATGGCGTGGGCCTCGGGCTCGCCTACATCGGTCCCACCTGGTGGGCGGTCTTCTCGGGGCTCGCGACCTCCCTCGTGGTCGCCCTGGCGCTCGCCTTCGCCATCGGCCTCATCTCGCTGCGCGTGAGGGCCCTCTTCTTCGCGATGATCACGCTCGCCTTCGCATCGGTGTTCGGGGTGCTGGCGTCGCAGCTGTCGGATTTCACGGGCGGCGAGGACGGAAGGAATTTCCAGGTGCCCGAGCTGCTGCGCCCGAGTCACCGGTTCCTCGATGCGGACGTCTTCGGCCGCTCCGTCGATGGGCGCCTGCTCACCTACTATCTCGTATTCGCGGCGGCGGTGGCCTTGTTCCTCGTGCTGCTGCGCATCGTCAACTCGCCCTTCGGCCGCGTGCTGCAGTCGATCCGCGAGAACGAATTCCGCGCTGAAGCCCTGGGCTATCGTACCGTTGCCTACCGCACGCTCGCCAACTGCATCGCCGCGCTGGCCGCGACGATGGCGGGCGCGCTCATGGCGCTGTGGCTGCGTTACGTCGGACCCAAGACCGTGCTTTCGTTCGACGTCATGACCGACATCCTGCTGATGGTCGTGATCGGCGGAATGGGGCGAATGTACGGGGCGGTGATCGGCGCCGCGCTCTTCGTGCTCGCGCAGAACTACCTGCAGGCCGGCATGAGCGGCGTCTCGGAGGCCTTGTCCGGCTTCCCCTGGCTGGCGCGCGCGTTGCACCCGGATCGCTGGATGCTCTGGATGGGATTGCTCTTCATCGCGTGCGTCTACTACTTCCCTTCGGGGATCGTGGGACGGATGCGCGGACGGGAGCCGTAGGACATGCTCGAGCTGGCATCCCTCATCTCACGGCACGCGCGATATCGCCCGGATGCGACCGCGGTCGTGTTCGGCGGCGAGCGCCTTTCCTTCCTGCAGTTCTGGCGGCGCGTGGCGCGCGCGGGCAACCTGCTGCGCTCGCTCGGAGTGAAGCCCGGCGACAAGGTCGCCACGCTCGCCGGCAACTCGCTCGAGCTGCTCGAGATCTACTGGGCCGTGCCCACGATCGGCGCGGTCCTCGTGCCGTTGTCGCCCCTGCTGCTGCGCGAAGGCCTCGCGAGCCTGCTTCGCGGTTCGGAGTCGCGCCTGCTCATCGCGCAATCTTCGCTCGCGCCGATGCTCTCCGGCATGCGCGAAGAGCTTCCGCCCGGCGTGATGCTCATCGACGGATCCACGGAAGCCTTCGGCGACTACCGCGAGCTTCGCGACGCACAGACCGACTCTCTCGATCCGGCGCGAGTGGCGCAGGACGACCTCTTCAACATCATGTTCACGAGCGGAACGACGGGGGTCCCCAAGGGCATCATGCACACGCACTTCATCCGCACGATGTACGCCACGCTCCTCGGTCCCGCCTTCCGGATGACGCCCGAGTCGCGGGTGCTCCACAGCGGCGCCATCGTGTTCAACGGCGCGTTCGTCACGATGATCCCCTCGTTCTTCCTCGGCGGGACCTACGTCCTGATGCCGCAGTTCGACCCCGAGTCCACCATCGACGCGATCGAGCGCGAGCGCGCGACCCACGTGATGCTGGTGCCGGCGCAGATCTCCGCGATCCTCGGCGCGAAGGGGTTCGATCCCGCGAGGCTCGCCTCGCTCGAGTGCATCCTCTCGCTGGGCGCACCGCTGCTCCAGAAGGACAAGGAGCGGCTGAACGCCGAGCTTCCGGGGCGCCTGTACGAGCTCTATGGGCTCACCGAGGGCTTCCTCACGATCCTCGATCGCAGCGAGGCCGTGCGCAGGGCGGGGTCCGTGGGCGCGCCGCCGGCCTGCTATCACATGCGCATCGTGCGCGCCGATGGAAGCGAGGCCGCGTGCGGAGAGCCGGGGGAGATCGTCGGACGCGGCCCCACGCTGATGGCGGGCTACTACCGGCGGCCTGACCTCACCGCGCAGGCCGTGCGCGACGGCTGGCTTTACACGGGCGACGTGGGATTCGTCGACGAGGACGGTTACCTTCACCTGGTCGATCGCGTGAAGGACATGATCGACAGCGGCGGCGTGAAGGTCTATCCGCGCGACGTCGAGGAGATCGCGGCCCGCCACCCGGACGTGCGCGAGGTCGCGGTGTTCGGCGTCCCTAGCGAGAAGTGGGGCGAGACGCCGCTCGCCGCCGTGATCCTGCGGCCCGGCGCCACTTCGACCGCC
>DATJVS010000074.1:0-11159 GCA_035501715.1 Usitatibacter sp. | reverse complement strand
CGCTCGAGGCTTTCCTTCGGCCAGGTCTCGGCCGACTTGTAGTACTCGGGCACCGCGCGCATCCCCGGGGGAATCACGACCCACGGCTGCTTCGTGGACGTGAAGATGTGGATGTCCGGCGGGAATCGCCATGCCTCGTCGAGCGTGCCCACGCGAACGAAGCGCACGATGTCGCCGATGCCGCCGTAGTTGCTCCACAGCGCGATGTGGCATTTCGGGCAGCGCGCGATCACCTGGCCCTTGCCGCTGTTGGACGGCGTATCGACGAGCTCGGGCGTGCCGTGAGTGACCTCCACGCGGCCGGCTTCCCAGAGCGCGTTCAATGCGAACGACGATCCGGTCTCCCGCTGGCACCACGTGCAATGGCAGCAGTGCACGAACATCGGCCGCGAGGTGACGCGATATCGGACCTCGCGGCAGGTGCAGCCCCCTTCGTACTTTTCGTCCATGATTGCCTTCCCTCCGCTCCTGTTAACCTAGCGTACGTTTTTTCGAGGAGACCGTCATGCTCCGCAGACTCGCCGCGCTCGCCGCCGCCCTCACGCTTCCCGCATGGGGGGAATCTCCCGTGCCCGTGATCGCCTTCGATTCCGTTCCCAATCCCGTGAGGCTTCCGAAGGACGTGTACTTCGGCGAGGTGACGGGTGTCGCCACGAATTCCGAGGGGCACGTCTTCGTGTTCTCGCGGGGCGGAACGTCGGGGCCCGCGTACGCCGCCGCCGCCGCGCAGCTCTTCGAGTTCGATGCCGACGGCAACTTCATCCGCGAGATCGGCAAGAACCTCTACGCGTGGTCGTTCGCGCATTCGGTGCGCATCGACAAGGACGACAACATCTGGGCCGTGGACAAGGGCTCGGACATGGTGGTCAAGTTCGACGGCAAGGACGCTCGCGTGATGATGGTCTTCGGGCGCAAGCAGGAGGCGAGCGACGAGGACACGGCGCCGCTGAAGCACCCGAAGCCGCCGCTGCCCGCCGAGGACGGGCGCTTCCGCCAGGTGACCGACGTGGCCTTCGGCCCGAAGGGCGAGATCTACATCAGCGACGGCTACATCAACTCCCGCGTGGCCAAGGCCGACAGGAACGGCAAGTGGCTCAAGAGCTGGGGCGACCGCGGCGACAAGCCGGGCGAGTTCAACACGCCGCACAACATCGCCACGGACGCGCAGGGCAACGTGTACGTGGCCGACCGCTTCAATCGCCGCATCCAGGTCTTCGACGGCGACGGCAACTTCCTTCGCGCCATGACGATCGACGTGCCGTTCGACCACAACGCGAGGCCCGCCATCGGCAACAAGCCCGACCCCGATGCGAAGTCCGGCACGTTCGCTCCCGGCGCGCCGTGGACCGTGTGCATCACGCCGCCGCCCAACCAGGTGCTCTTCACCTCCGACGCGTATCCCGGGCGCCTGTACAAGCTCTCGCTCGACGGCAAGGTGCTGGGCGTGCTCGGCGAATCGGGCAAGCAGCTGAAGCAGTTCGGGTGGATCCACGAGATCGCCTGCCCCAACGAGCACACGATCTACGTGGCCGAGCTCCTCAACTGGCGCGTGCAGAAGCTGCTGCTCAAGTGACCTGGTCCATCTGCGCGTTCGATCGCGCTACGGGGCAGCTGGGCGTCGCGGTGGCGAGCCGCTTCTTCGCCGTGGGCGCGCTCTGCCCCGCGATCCGCGCGGGCAAGGGCGCGCTGTCCACGCAGGCGCTCATCAATCCGCTTTACGCGCGCGATGGGCTCGCGCTCCTCGACCGGGGGCTCGACCCGGAAGCGATCGTCGCGAAGCTCACCGCCGCAGACGCCGGCCGCGAGGTGCGCCAGCTCCACGTCGTCGATACCAGGGGCAATAGCGCGCAGCACACCGGCAAGAACTGCATCGAATGGTGCGGCCATCGTTCGGGGCGCGACTATTCGATGGCCGGCAACATGCTCGCGGGGCCGCAAGTGCTCGAGGAGACCGAGCGCGCTTACGTCGCGGCGAGCACGATGCCGTTCGCCGAACGCCTCATGACCGCGATGGAAGCCGGCGAGAAAGCCGGCGGCGACAAGCGCGGCAAGCAGGGCGCGGCCATCGTGATCCACGGCACCGAGGACTATCCGCTGCTCTCGCTTCGCGTGGACGACCACGCCGATCCGCTTGCGGAGCTTCGCCGCCTGCACGCCGCGAGCCGCGAGCGCTTCCAGGCCTTCATGAGCTGCCTCGCCACCAACGCCGATCCCGTCGGCATCATCGACCGCGCCGAGATCGACGCGCGGGTCGCCCGCTTCCATTCGCGATAAGGACACGGAACATGAACAGACGCTTTGCCGTATTGGTATTGGGTGCCGCGCTCGCCGCGATCCCGGCCTTCGCGCAGACACTGCGCATCGGGCTCGCCGAGGACCCGGACGTGCTCGATCCCACGCTCGCCCGGACGTTCGTGGGCCGCATCGTCTTCGCGGCCACCTGCGACAAGCTCCTCGACCTGGACGAGAAGCTGAACATCGTCCCGCAGCTCGCCACATCCTACGAGTGGAGCCCGGACTACAAGGCATTGACGCTCAAGATCCGCAAGGGCGTCACGTTCCACGACGGCGAGAAGCTGGATGCCGCGGCGGTCAAGTTCAACATCGAGCGGCACAAGACCATGCCGGGCTCCACGCGCAAGGGCGAGTTGGCGTCGGTGTCGAGCGTGGACGTGGTCGATCCGTACACGGTGCGGCTCAACCTCTCGGCGCCGTTCATTCCGCTGCTCGCGGTGCTCACCGACCGCGCGGGGATGATGGTCTCGCCCAAGGCGGCGAAAGCCGAGGGCGAGAAGTTCGGGGCGCACCCGGTGTGCGCGGGCCCGTTCAAGTTCGTCGATCGCGTCGCGCAGGGCCGCATCACCTTCGAGCGGTTCGCCGACTACTGGAACAAGGACGCGATCCATTTCGACAAGGTGATCTACGAGCCCATCGTGGATTCGCAGGTGCGGCTCGCGAACCTGAAGAGCGGGCAGCTGGACCTCATCGAGCGCTTCGCGCCGTCCGACATCGCGGGATTGAGGGCCGACAGCCGCTTCAAGATCTCGAAGATCGTGGAGATCGGGTACCAGGGCATCACGATCAACATCGGCAAGAGCGACCTCGCCAAGACGAGCGTGCTCAAGGACCCGCGCGTGCGCGAGGCCTTCGAGCTGTCCATCGATCGCCAGGGCGTGGTGGACGTCGCGCAGGAAGGCGAAGGCATGGCGGGCAACCAGTGGGTCGCGCCGACCAACTCGTGGTACTCGAAGGCGGTGCCGATCCCGAAGCGCGACGTGGCCAAGGCGAAGGAGCTGCTCAGGGAAGCCGGCGTGCCCAATCCCTCGTTCCAGCTCGTCACGCCCACCACGTCGGACGCGCAGCGCTTCGCCCAGGTGATCCAGGCCATGGCGAAGGAAGCCGGCTTCGACGTGAAGATCCAGTCCACCGAGTTCTCGACCTCGCTCGACATGGCCGACAAGGGACAGTTCGAGGCGTACGTGCTCGCGTGGAGCGGCCGCGCCGATCCGGACGGCAACCTGCAAAGCCACCTCGGGTGCAAGCAGCCGCTCAACTACGCGGGTTACTGCAACGCCGAGGTGGACGACTGGATCGCCAAGTCGCGCACCACGGGTGACCGCGCGCAGCGCCAGAAGTACTTCGACCAGATCGCGATGCAGGTCTCCAAGGACCGCCCGATCATCTACATCTACCACCGCCACTGGCTCTGGGCGTACACCAACAAGCTCTCCGGCCTTCGCACGGTGCCCGACGGGATGATCCGGCTTCAGGACCTGAAGATGAATTGATGGGGAGATTCCTCCTCGCCCGGCTCGGAGCCATCCTTCCGACACTGTTCTTCGTGTCGGTGCTCATCTTCGGGCTGCAGCAGCTGCTGCCCGGCGATCCCGCCACGGCGATGGCGGGCGAGGACCACGATCCCGAGGCCATCGCGTACCTGCGCGCGAAATTCCACCTCGACGAGCCGCTGCCCGTGCGCTACGGCTACTGGGTGAAGGGCGTGCTGCAGGGCGACCTGGGCGACTCGGTGCGGATCCAGCGTCCCGTGGCCGAGCTCATCGCCGAGAAGCTTCCGGTGACGCTCGAGCTCGCGGCCCTGGCGATGGTGATCGCGCTCGCCATCGGCATCACCGCGGGCGTCGTCTCCGCGGTGTATCGGGACACCGGATGGGACATCGCGGCCAACCTCTTCGCGCTCTGGGGAATCTCCACGCCCAACTTCTGGCTGGGGATCCTGCTGATCCTGCTCTTCGCGGTGCATCTCGGGTGGCTGCCCGCTTCGGGATACGTGAGCCCTTTCGAGGACCTGCGCGCGAACCTCGCTTCGATGATCATGCCCGCCTTCGTGCTCGGCAACGCGTTCGCCGCCGCGCTCATGCGACACACGCGAAGCGCGATGCTGCAGGTGCTCTCCTCGGACTACGTGAGGACCGCGCGCGCCAAGGGCCTGAGCGAGCGCAACGTGGTGCTGCGCCACGCGCTTCGCAACGCGCTCACGCCCGTGATCACGCTGGGCGCGCTCCAGCTGGGCGAGCTGCTCTCCGGCGCGGTGCTCACGGAGCAGGTGTTCTCGATTCCCGGCTTCGGCAAGCTCGTGGTCGATGCGGTGTTCAATCGCGACTACAGCGTCGTGCAGGGCGTGGTGCTCTTCACGGCCACGGTGTACATCGCGCTGAACCTGCTCGCCGACATCGCCTACTTCCTCGTGAATCCCAAGATGCGGACATGAAGTGGGTCAAGCGCCTCGCGCAGCGCAAGCGCGCCCTCGTGGGGCTCGTCCTCGTGGTGTCGTTCGTCGCGATGGCGGTATTCGCGCCATGGATCTCGCCGCAGGACCCGCTCGCCACGAGCTGGAGCGCGATCCGCAAGGCGCCTTCGGCCGCGCACTGGTTCGGCACCGACGAGATCGGCCGCGACGTGCTGGCGCGGGTGATCTGGGGCGCGCGGGCCTCGCTCCTCGCGGGCGTGGTGTCCGTATGCATCTCGCTTTCAATCGGCGTGCCCATCGGCGTGCTCGCGGGCTATCTCGGCAAGTGGCCCGACATGCTGATCTCGCGCATCACCGACGCGATGCTCGCCTGCCCGTTCCTGATCCTCGCCATCGCGCTCGCGGCCTTCCTCGGCCCCAACCTCACCAATGCGATGATCGCGATCGGCATCGCGGCCACACCAGTGTTCATCCGCCTCACGCGGGCGCAGACCCTCGCCGTGAAGGTGGAGGACTACGTGATGGCCGCGCGCGCCGTCGGCAATTCGGACATGGGCATCGTGCTGCGGCACATCTTCCCCAACATCGCCGCGCCCATCATCGTGCAGGCCACACTCGCCATCGCCGCAGCCGTGATCGCCGAGGCGAGCCTTTCGTTCCTGGGCCTGGGCCAGCAGCCGCCCGCCCCCAGCTGGGGCAGCATGCTCAACACGGCGAAGAATTACGTGGACAATGCGCCGTGGATGGCGGTGTGGCCGGGGTTGTCGATCTTCCTCCTCGTCCTTTCGTTCAACCTGCTCGGCGACGGATTGCGTGACGCGCTCGATCCCCGCCACGTCTGAAGGAAACATGACCATGCGCCCGATTCTCGCCCTGCTCGCCCTCGCTCTCGCGGTTCCCGCCCTCGCCGAGGATCTCGAGGGAACGCTCAAGAAGGTGAAGGAGCACAACCTCATCGTGATCGGCTACCGCGAATCCTCGGTGCCCTGGTCGTACCTCGACGGCGACCAGAAGGTCGTGGGCTATTCGCACGAGGTGGCGTTGAAGATCGTGGACGCGATCAAGGCCGAGCTCAAGATGCCCGACCTCAAGCTTCGCGAGATCCCCATCAACGCGCAGAACCGCATCTCGCTCATGCAGAACGGCACCATCGACCTCGAGTGCAACGGCACGACCAACACGAGCGAGCGGCGCAAGCAGGTGGCGTTCTCCAACACCATCGCGTTCACGCAGACGCAGCTGCTCACCAAGAAGAAGTCCGGCATCAAGGAGTTCGAGGACATCGCCGGCAAGACCATCGCCGTGACCGCGGGCACCACCTCGGAGCACTACCTTCGCAAATACGCGGACGAGCGCAAGGTGAAGCTCAACATCCTCGCCACGCGCGACCATTCGCAGGGCTTCCTCATGCTGCAGACGGGCCGGGCGGACGCCTTCTTCATGGACCGCGACGTGCTGGGGTCGCTGCTCGCGCGGGCGCAGGACAAGGCCGACTACGTGATCACCGGCCAGCCCCAGACGAAAGAGGCGCTCGCCTGCATGCTGCGCAAGGACGACCCGCAGTTCAAGGCGCTCGTCGATCGCGTCATCGCGAAGATGCAGACCTCGGGCGAGGCCGCGAAGATGTACGACAAGTGGTTCATGGCGCCGATCCCGCCCGACGGCGTGGTCCTCGACGCGCCGCTCACCAAGGAGATGAAGGAGCTCTACAAGCACCCCAACGACCAGTCGTTCGACTGATCGGCCTTGTATCACTGGCACTGGGGGATCTTCCTCAGCCCCACGGGCACGGGCGAGACCTACCTCGGCTGGCTCTTCTCGGGGCTGGGACTTACCGTCGCGCTGGGCCTCGTGGCGTGGCTCCTGGCCCTCGTGCTGGGCGCGGCGGTGGGCATCGCGCGAACGGTGCCGAATCGAGTCGTGCGCGCTCTCGCGGGCGCCTACGTCGAGGTCCTTCGCAACGTCCCGCTGATGGTGCAGCTCTTCACCGCGTACTTCGTGGTGCCCGAGCTCCTGCCGCCGGAGCTGGGCGACGCGGTGAAGAGAATGAATCCGGTGGCGCAGCAGTTTCTCGCGGCGGCGCTCTGCCTCGGCCTCTACACGTCGGCGCGCATCGCCGAGCAGGTGCGATCGGGGATCGAGTCGCTCGCCGGCCACCAGCGAAGCTCGGCGCTCGCACTCGGCCTCACGTTGCCGCAAGCCTATCGCCACGTGCTACTGCCGCTCGCCTTCCGCATCATCCTGCCGCCGCTTTCATCGGAGTTCATGACGGTGTTCAAGAACTCGGCCGTGGCCTCGATGATCGGGCTGCTGGAGCTCGCCGCGCAGGGCCGCCAGCTCGTGGACTACACATCGCAGCCCTACGAGGCGTTCATCGCGGTGACGGCGCTGTACCTCGCGCTGAATCTCTCGGCGCTGCGCGTGATGCGATTCGTCGAGGCGAAGACGCGCGTGCCGGGCTTCGCCACCGCGAAGTAGCCCATGTACCGGTTCGATTTCTCCATCCTCGGCGGCTCCACGATCCCGGTGCTGGCCGACGGCATGCTGGTCACGCTCGAGATCACCGCGACGGCGCTCGCGGCCGGCATGTTGATCGGCGCGGCGCTCGCGATCCTGCGCGGCTCGCGTTGGCGCGCGGCGGCATGGCTCGCGGCGGCGTACGTGAACCTCTTCCGCTCGGTGCCGCTCGTGATGGTGCTGCTGTGGTTCTTCCTCGTGGTGCCGCAGCTCCTGCAATCGGCGCTGGGGCTCTCGCCCTCGGTGGACGTGCGCATGGCCTCGGCGCTCGTCGCCTACTCGCTCTTCGAGGCGGCGTATTTCTCCGAGATCATCCGAGCGGGAATCGCGAGCGTTCCCGAGGGGCAGATGGACGCGGCGCGGGCGCTGGGCATGCCGCGCCTCCTGGCGATGCGGCTCATCGTGCTGCCGCAGGCGCTTCGCAACATGGCGCCCATGGTGCTCACGCAGGCGATCGTGCTCTTCCAGGACACGGCGCTCGTGTACGTGAGCGCGCTCGCCGACTTCTTCGGCCAGGCCTACGGCATCGGGGAAAGGAGCGGCCGCCTCGTGGAGATGCTGCTCTTCGCTGGCGCCGTGTACTTCGCGATCAGCTTCAGCCTGTCGCTTGCGGCGCGGCGGCTGGGGCAAGCGAGCCCAGCCGTTCGCGGAACTGCATCCGCAGCAGCCAGAGGCTGAAGCACGCCTGCAGCAGCATCGTGGCGACCGAAAGGTGCCACAGGTCCTCGATCTCGAAACCCGGGCGCATAGACATCCAGACGCCGGGGATCGCGAAGGTGAGCATGCGCGTGGCGGTGCTGATGAGCGAAGGCCACGTGTTGCCCAGGCCCTGGAACATGCCCGAGCAGGTGAACACGATGCCCACGGCCACGAAATTCCACGAGATCACCTTGAGGAATCCGTAGCCGAAGCCCGCCACCTCGGGATCGCTCGTGAACGCGCCCACCATCGCCCGGCCCTCCCACTGCACGACGAGCGTGAGCGCGAACATGATGATCACCGAGGCGATCACCGCGCGGCGAAAGGTCTCGCGCACCCGATCGGGCTTCCGCGCCCCGAAGTTCTGCCCCGCGATGGCCGGCACCGCGAAGGCGATCGCCATCGCGGGGAGGAAGACGGCCTGCATCACGCGCCCGCCGATGCCGAATCCGGCCTGCGCTGCGGCGCCGAAGTGGCGGATGATCCAGTAGATCAGCGCCGAATAGACGCCGAGCATGAGGAACTCCCCGCCGGAGGGAAGACCCACGTTGAGCATGCGCTTCCACGTCTCGAGCTTCGGGTGCCACTGCGTGCGGTCGAATTCGACGTAGCTCTCGAGCTTTACGAAATAGAACGAGAGGAAGAGCGTGCCGGCCGCCACCGCGACGCTGCTCGCCCATCCCGCTCCCGCGGGACCGAGCGCGATGCCCGTCCCCCATCCCGCGATCATCACGGGGGCGAGCGCGGCATTGAGCAGCACCGTGACCATCTGCACCACCATCGTGGGCTTCACGATGCCCGTGCCGCGAAGCGCCGAGCCCATGACGACCATCGCGAACTGCAGGGCCATTCCCGGGATGTATCCGTGCAGGAACGCAACGCCCGCGGCGCGCGTGGGAGCATCCGGGGCGAAGATCTCCATGTACGCGCCGGCGAAGGCGTAACCACCCACGAGCGTGACCAGCGCGCAGGCCGCCGCGAGCAGGACCGACTGGTTGAAGATGTGGTTCGCCTCGGCGCGGTCCTTGCGGCCCACCGCGTGCGACATGAGCGAGACGGTGCCCACGCCCAGCATCTGCGTGAGCGCCATCACCGCGAAGAAGACGGTGCCCGCCGAGCTCACGCCGGCGATCGCCGCCTCGCCCAGGCGCGAGACGAAGTACAGGTCGATGAGGAAGTAGAGGGTCTGGAGGAGCATCCCGACCGCGATCGGGATGGACATTTCAACGACGTGACGGCCGATCGGGCCCTGCGTGAGGTCCTTCATCCTCCCATCTTAAGGGTTCATGCCGGTCTTCGTCATCGCGAGGCCCAACCCTCGCGGCCGTCGCGAACGTTCTTCGCGGCCCTCACATCCTGGTGATAGGTGCGCAGCGCCTCCTGCACGCAGGCGCGGCGTTCGGGCTTCGCCTCTTCGCGGCAGCCCTTGATCGCCTCGTTCAGTGCGGCGTTCGCCTCCTTCACGGCGTTCGCGTACACCTTGCCCGGCGTGTCGGCCGGCTTGTACCAACGCTCCGGGTCGCCGGGCCGCGCGATCGAATCGGGTGGCGCATCGTAGGCGATGGCGGCGAATGCCGCCGCGGACAGGAAGGTGACGACGCCGATGATCTGCAAGGGCTTGTACATGCCGGGCTCCGCGCGCTGGGTTGGTCCATGCCCGAACGATGAGGGCCGCGCCGCGTCCAAGGTATCGGAGGATCGCGGAGCGCGAGGTCGGCAGGCTCCTACAGGAGGGAGGCGGCCCGCGCTGCTGTAGGATTCGACCTACACGCGAATCCGACGCCGCCCGACGTTCACGACCGCGGCGCCGCCCTGTAATGGGCGGCATGGAGGTCGTGGACGCGATGGAACATGCGCTTTCGGGCGTTGCGGCGAAACCCATTCCGCGAGGCATGCACATGATCCGCCTTCTTGTCGTCGACGATCACGACGTCGTGAGAATCGGACTGAGACAGGTCTTCCAGGGTCGCGTGGACATGGAGATCGCGGGCGAGGCGCGCACCGGTGAGGAGGCCATCGCCAGGATTCGCGCGGAGCCCTACGACGTGGCGCTGGTGGACCTTTCGCTCGCCGACATGTCGGGCGTGGACGTGCTCACGCGCGCCAAGGCGATCCGCCCCGAGATGGCCGTGCTGATCGTGAGCGGCTATCCCGAGGACCAGTACGCGATCAACCTGCTCAAGGCCGGCGCGGCCGGGTTCGTCGCCAAGGACGCGCCCCCGGAGCATCTCGTTTCCGCGGTGATCGCCGCCTCCCAGGGCCGGCGCTACGTGAGCCCGCGCACCGCCGACAGGCTCGCGCAGGGCCTGTCGGGCGCGCCTGGCGCGGCCGCCACGCCGTCGCACACGCAGCTCTCCGAGCGCGAGTTCCAGATCTTCTGCCGCCTGGCCGCGGGCCAGAGCGTGTCGAGCATCTCGAAGGAGCTGTTCATCAGCGTGAAGACCGTGAGCACCTACCGCTCGCGCATCCTCGAGAAGATGAACTTCAAGACCAACGCGGACATCACGTACTACGCGGTCAAGAACCAGCTCATCGCCTGACCATGCCGCTCGATCTCGAATCCACCTACTCGCGCCTCGTCTCGGCGGGCGCGGAAATCCCGGACGAGAAGCGCCCGTGGGACAAGCGTTTCGACGCGAACCTCGGTCCCTTCGCCACGATGCTCATGAACGCGCTCGTGGTCGAGGACTCGCCGCGCATCTCCGAGCGCCTGGTGGAGCTCGTGTCGATCCCCGGGCAGGTCGAGGTCGTGGCCACGGCGGAGACCGAATCGCAGGCGACCGAGGCGTGCAACGCGTACGACATCGACCTCGCCATCGTGGACCTGCAGCTCGCCGAGGGCACCGGCTTCGGCGTGATCCGGGCGCTGCGCGCCGCGGGGCGGCGCCGCCATGCGTGCATCGTGGTGCTCACCAATCACGCCGTCCCGGCGCTGCGCGTCGCCGCGTTCGAGGCCGGCGCGGATTATTTCCTGGACAAGAGCAAGGACTTCGGGGCGCTGCCGGAGCTCATCGACGAGCTGCTGAACGGCCGCAAGAACTAGGCTACCCCGGTGCCGGCGCGGGCTGCGCCGCGGAAAGCGGCACGAACACCTCGATTCGCGTCCCCGCTCCTGGCTTGCTGCGGATGTCGATCGTGCCGTCCACGGAGCGAACGCGATGGCTCATGCCCGCGAGGCCATGGGAGCTCTTCTTGGCTGCCTCGATGTCGGCGATGCCGACCCCGTCGTCGGCGA
>DATJVS010000073.1:0-20901 GCA_035501715.1 Usitatibacter sp. | reverse complement strand
GTCCTTGATCAGCGCAAGGCGCTTCTTCGACGCTTCGTCCTTCTCCTTGGCGATCGCCACCTCCTCGATGCGCAGCTGGATGAGGCGCCGGTCGAGCCGGTCCATCACCTCGGGCTTGGAGTCGATCTCCATCTTGATTCGCGAAGCGGCCTCGTCGATCAGGTCGATCGCCTTGTCGGGAAGGAACCGGTCCGTAATGTAGCGGTGCGAAAGCTCCGCCGCGGCGACGATCGCCGGGTCCGTGATGTCCACGCCGTGGTGGACTTCGTACTTCTCCTGCAGGCCGCGCAGGATCGCGATTGTGTCTTCCACCGAGGGCTCGTCCACGAGCACCTTCTGGAAGCGGCGCTCGAGGGCCGCGTCCTTTTCGATGTACTTGCGGTATTCGTCGAGCGTCGTGGCGCCCACGCAGTGCAGCTCGCCGCGCGCGAGCGCGGGCTTCAACATGTTGCCGGCGTCCATGGCGCCTTCGGCCTTGCCGGCGCCCACCATGGTGTGGATCTCGTCGATGAAGACGATGGTCTGGCCCGCGTCCTGCGAGAGCTCCTTGAGGACGCTCTTCAGGCGCTCCTCGAATTCGCCGCGGTACTTGGCGCCGGCGATGAGCAGGCCCATGTCGAGCGAGAGCACGCGTTTTCCCCGGAGGCCTTCGGGCACCTCGTCGTTGACGATGCGTTGCGCGAGGCCTTCCACGATGGCGGTCTTGCCCACCCCGGGCTCGCCGATGAGCACCGGGTTGTTCTTGGTGCGGCGCTGGAGCACCTGGATGACTCGGCGGATCTCCTCGTCGCGGCCGATGACCGGGTCGAGCTTGCCGCTGCGGGCGCGCTCGGTGAGGTCGATCGTGTATTTCTTGAGCGCCTCGCGCTGGCCTTCGGCGTTGGCGTCGTGCACGGTCTCGTTGCCACGCACCGCCTGCACCGCATTCTCGATGGCCGCGGGGTTGGCGCCGTTCGCCTTGAGGATGCGGCCCAGCTCGCCCTTGTCCTTGACCGCCGCGAGCAGGAAGAGCTCGGACGAGATGAACTGGTCGCCCCGCTTGGTGGCTTCCTTGTCGGTGAGGTTGAGCAGGTTGTTGAGGTCGCGCGAGACGGAGATCTCGCCGCCCGTGCCCTCGACCTTGGCAAGCCGCCCGATGGAGTCCTCGAGCGCCTTCTTGAGCGGCGCCACGTTCACCCCGGCCCGCTGCAGGAGCGAGGCCGTGCCGCCGTCCTCCTGGCCGAGGAGGGCCAGCATCAGGTGCTGGGGCTCGATGAATCCGTTGTCGTGGGCGAGCGCCTGGCTCTGGGCGTCGGCCAGGGCCTGCTGGAACTTGGTCGTCAGTTTGTCGATTCGCATGGTGGATTTCCCGTGGTCCCCAGGCAAATGCCGCTTCCGGCCCGGATTTTCAAGACTCTAGCGGGGGGCGGGCCGGGGGGTTTGCTCCCGGACAATATCGTAGAATCGATCCTCGAAAGCCCCTATCCAGCCATGCCCGATCCCTTCCACGCCATAGAAGAAACGATCACCCGCGACGTGACGCGCGCGCTCACCGAGGACATGGGCGGCGGCGACCTCACCGCCAAGCTCGTGCCGGCCGACCGCGCCGCGCAAGCGCGCCTTCTCACGCGCGTCGACGGCGTGCTCTGCGGCACCGAGTGGTTCAACCGCACCTTCGAGGAGCTCGACCCCGACATCGAGATCTTCTGGCACCACGACGATGGAGACGACATCGTGGCGGGAAGTTCCCTGTGCGAGCTCGAGGGCAACGCCCGCGCGATGCTCACCGCCGAGAGGACCGCGCTCAACTTCGTGCAGCTCCTTTCGGGGGTCGCCACGCGCACGCGCCAGTTCGTCCGCGCCATCGAGGGCACGCGCGCCCGCATCATCGATACGCGCAAGACGCTGCCCGGGCTTCGCGTCGCGCAGAAATACGCCGTGGCCACCGGCGGCGGAACGAACAACCGCATCGGCCTCTACGACGGCATCCTCGTGAAGGAGAACCACATCCACGCCGCGGGCGGCCTCAAGGAGGCGATCCGCCAGGCGCTGCACGACGTCGATCCCGGCATGATGCTCCAGGTGGAGGTGGAGACGCTCGACCAGCTTCGCGAGGCGCTCGACGCGGGCGCGAAGCTCGTCCTCCTCGACAACTTCGACCTCGCGAAGATGCGCGAGGCCGTGAAGATCGCGGGCGACCGCGCCGAGCTGGAAGCTTCCGGCGGCGTGAACCTGCAGAACGTGCGCGCCATCGCGGAGACCGGCGTGCACCGCATATCCATCGGCTCCCTCACCAAGGACGTCGAGGCCCTCGACCTTTCGATGAGGTTCTTCCACCGATGATTCGCTTCCTGCTTGCCCTGCTCGCCGCGGCCACGATCTCCGGCTGCGCCACCACGCCCGACAACCCCGATCCGTGGGAGGCGATGAACCGCAAGACCTTCGCCTTCAACGACGCGGTGGACAAGGCCGTCGCCAAGCCCATCGCGCAGGGCTACCAGAAGGTGATGCCCGAGTTCGCGCAGGAAGGCGTCATGAACTTCTACTCGAACCTCGAGGACATCAACTCCACGATCAATCAGTTCCTGCAGGGCAAGCCCAAGCAGGGCGCGAACGACGCCGCGCGCTTCGTGTTGAATTCCGTGCTGGGAATCTTCGGCCTCTGGGACGTGGCCACCCCCATGGGACTCGAGAAGCACGACGAGGACTTCGGCCAGACGCTGGGCGTGTGGGGCGTGGGGCCCGGTCCCTACTTCGTGATCCCGCTGCTGGGCCCCAGCAGCGTGCGCGATGCCCCGGCGCGGCTCGTCGATCCGCAGTGGTACTACGCGATCGCGATCGGCGACAACTGGAAGTACTGGACGTGGTGGAGCGTGGACAAGATCCGCACGCGCGCGAGCCTGCTCACCGCCGAGAGCGTGCTCGAGAAGGCGGCGCTCGACCGCTACACGTTCATCCGCGACGCGTGGCTGCAGCGCCGCCAGAACCAGGTGTACGACGGCAATCCGCCGCGTCCGAAATACGAGGACGAGGACGACGACGACAAGGCCAAGAAGTGACGCTGGGCTGGAAGCTCTTCGTCGTATTCCTCGCGTTCGTCACGATCCTCACGACAGTCATCGTCGTGGCCTTTCGCGAGAGGAAGCGCGCTCGCACGATCGGGCACGACCCCGCCGCGCAGCAGGCCCAGGATGCGCGCGTGCTCGCGATCATCTTCTCCTCCATCGTGGGCGGGATGTTCCTCGCGGTCATCACCGCCTGGCTGGTCTTCTTCTGAAGACGCGTCCTCGCTAGCCGCCGCGCCGCAAGATCACGGAGCCCGCGACCGCGAGCAGCGCGATCGTGAGCGCGACGACCACGACCTTGAGGCCGGGATTGAGGCTGGAGAACGTGGGCGCGACGTTCGACATGCGCGAGCCCAGGAACGCGAGCGCGTCGCAATCGTCGGGCAGGTTGCCGATGGTGGCCACGGCGCCGGTGGCCGTGTTGATGGTGACGAGGCGCGTGTTGGCTGGAGAGCCGCCGTTGGAATTCACCGCGAGCAGCAGGCCCGAAGGCGAGAACGACATCGAGTTGATCTGCGTCGAGAATGGCGCGCCGGTCAGGGGCGGCCCCACCTGCAGCCTGCCCGTGGCGAGGTCCACGTTGTCGAGCGTGCCGCTCGCGCCCTTGGCGGTCACGTACACCATGCCCTGCGGATCTATGGCGATGCCCGCCGCGGGACCCGGCGGCCCGCCCTTGCCGATGGGCGTCACGTGCGCGGTGGAGATGTCGACGGTTCCCAGCTGCGAGGAGGTCTGCATCCACACGTAGAGCGTTCCCGACTTGTCGAACGCGAGGTCGGAGCCCACGGTGTTCAACTCCCCGACGACGGCGGCCGCGCCCGTGAGCGGATCGATTGTCACGAGCGAGTGGGGATTGTTGGGCGAGAGCTCCGAGGTGATGCCGTAGAGCACGCCCGTCTGCGGATGGAACGCCATGCCCGTCACGCCGATGGGCTTCGCCCCCGGCAAGCGGATCGCGCCGATCAGCGTCGCCGCGCCGTTGGCGAGATTCACGGTATAGAGGTTGCCCGCGATCGGAGCGTCGGTATTCGCGCCGCCGCTGCGGACACTGGCGGCGTAGAGCGTGTGCGTCTGGCCACGCGCGGCGAAGGCCAACATCAGGAGCGCGGCCGCTACGATGGAGATGATCGCGCGCCCGTTCATGTAACAAAATATTACTACGTCCCGCGCATGCCATCCAATCCCGCCCACAACGCGATGGGGCCGGCCGAGGGCAGCAGGATCGATCCCAGCTGGAAGCCCAGCGCTATCAGCGTCGCGCTCACGCTGCCCGGCGTGAAGAGCGGCGCGCCATCGGGAAGCCTGAGCCCGGCGTAGGCGATCGCCACCTCGCAGGCGATTCCGCCCGACGCGAGCACGAAGAGCACCGCGCATCCGATGGCCGCCTTTGCCGCGATGCGCCTTGCGCGCGCCGCGAGCAGCAGCGCGAGGAAGAACGGCAGCCCGTAGGTCTGCTTTCGTGGATTCACGGAGATCTCGAACGACAGCCCCGGCCGCAGGTGCTTCGCGTACAAGGTCGATGCGTCCGGCGACACGAGAAACGTCACCCGGTCGTCGCGCCACTCGACGGCCGTGCGCTCGACCGGCGCCGTGAAGTCCATGAGCCTGGCCGCACCCCACGAGGCCGCGAGCGACAGGGGCTGCGCCGCGAGATACCACAGCGCGAACAGCGGCACGCTCCACGCGATCGCCTTCGCCGCGAAGGCGAGGATCGCGCGCGGCGAAGCGCCGATCAGGCCGCCGCCAGGTGCTTCCGCGGTATCGTCCGCAGCCACAGCAGCCACACGATGAGCACGTCCAGCATGATGAGCACCTGCCAGCCGTAGAGATGCGCCCAATCGAACACGGCCTGGCTCCACTGGCCGATGTAGAAGAGGCTCACGATGCGCACGAGGTTGAGCGCCTGGATCGCGAGCGTGCCGATGGCGATGCCCGCGATGCGATGCTTCCACGGCGCGGGGTAGGCCACGATCCCGGCGAAGAGCACGATCATCGCCTCGAGCCCGTTGCAGCCGGCGAGGATGGTCACGGAGAATCCGTTCGCCGTCGAATAGAGCGTGACGCCCGATGCCGCCACGTTCGGGTCGAAAAGCTTCGCGATGGCCACCGAGAGCTCCGCGATGGAGGTGGTCCACGGCTCCACCACCCACGCCTGGCCCACGGGCGTGAGCTCGGCGGCGAAGAGCGCGATCGCCACGGCCGCGAACGTGATCGCGAAGCGGCGCATGCTAGACGCGTTCCGCGATGAAGGCCTTCACCGCCTCGGGATCGGGCTTCATCAGCGTCACGCGCTGGGCAAGGCCCTCCAGGCCCTCGAAGCGCGCGGGCCGCGGCGCGTGCTCGCCCAGGGCCTCCACGATGGTCTCGTCGAACTTGGCCGCGAGCGCGGTCTCGAGGCAGATCATCGGGTAGCGCGCCTCGCGAAGCCGCAGCGCGATCTTCACGCCGTCGGCGGTGTGCGGGTCGATCACCTGGCCGTACTTCTGCTTCACGAGGCGGATGGTGGCGATGCGGTCCTCGTGCGTGCTGCGGCCGGAGACGAACCCGGAGTCGTCCTCGATCTTCTCCCACGCGCGGTCCGTGGACAGGTCGAAGCCGCCCTCCTCGGCCACCTTGTCCCAGAGCCACGTCACCTTGTCGCCGTCGCCTTCGACCGCGTCCCAGATGAAGCGCTCGAAGTTGGACGCCTTGGAGATGTCCATCGAGGGGCTCGACGTCGCTTGCGTATCGGCGGCCTTGCGCGGCCGGTAGCGCCCGGTGCGGAAGAATTCGTCGAGCACGTCGTTCTCGTTGGTCGCGAGCACGAGGCGGCGGATCGGAAGCCCCATGCGCCTGGCGACGTAGCCCGCGAAGATGTTGCCGAAGTTGCCCGAGGGCACCGCGAAGGACACCTGCTCGTCGTTCGACTGCGTCGCGGCGAAGTAGCCCTTGAAGTAGTACACGACCTGCGCCACGACCCGCGCCCAGTTGATCGAGTTCACGGCGCCGAGGCTGTTGGCCTGCTTGAAGTCGAGGTCCGAGGAGACCTCCTTCACCACGTCCTGGCAGTCGTCGAACATGCCCTCGATCGCGATGTTGAAGATGTTCGCGTCCTGCAGCGAGTACATCTGCGCGCGCTGGAAGGGGCTCATGCGCCCGTGCGGCGAGAGCATGAAGACGTTCACGCGCGACTTGCCCTTCAATGCGTGCTCGGCCGCGGAGCCCGTGTCGCCGCTCGTGGCGCCCAGCACGTTCAGCTGCCGGTCGCGCCGCTCGAGCACCTGCTCGAACATCTCGCCCACCAGCTGCAGCGCCACGTCCTTGAACGCGAGCGTGGGCCCGTTGGAAAGCCCGAGGACGTGCAGGTTGGGCTCGAGCGTGCGAAGCGGCGTGATCTCGGGCGTGCCGAAGCGCTCGGCGGTGTAGGTCGAGTCCACCGCGGCCTTCAGGTCCGCGCCCGGATAGTCGTCGGCGAAGAAGCGGATCACCTCGAAGGCGAGCTTCGGATACGGCATGTCCCGCATCGCGTCGAGCTTCACGCGCATGATGCGCGGCCATTGCTCGGGCACCATGAGGCCGCCGTCGGGCGCCAGGCCTTCGAGCAGGATGTCGGTGAAGGATTTCGAGGCGGCGTGGCCCCGCGTGGAGACGTACTTCATCCGCGTCTATCTGCGTTCATCTGCGGATTCAAAGCAGCTCTTCGAGCCTGATGCGAACCACGGGAACGGGAATTGTCGGCAGCGCCTCGATCCTCCGGATCGCCTCGTTGATGTTCTTCTCGCGCGTGACGTGCGTGAGGATCACGACGTCGACCTGGTCTTCGCCCTCGCCCGCTTCCTTCTGGAAGATGGCGTCGATGGAGATGTCGAGATCCGCGCAGATGCGCGTCACGTCGGCCAGCACGCCGGGGCGGTCGAGCGCGCGAAGACGGAGGTAATACGCGGTCTCGATCGCTTCCATGGGAAGGATCGGCGCATTGGAGAGGCGATCGGGCTGGAACGCGAGGTGCGGCACGCGCTGCTCGGGGTCGGACGTCGCCATGCGCGTCACGTCCACGAGGTCGGCCACCACGGCGCTTGCCGTGGCCTCGGCGCCCGCGCCGCGCCCGTAGTACATCGTGGGACCCACCGCGTCGCCCTTCACGAGCACCGCGTTCATCACGCCTTCCACGTTGGCGATGAGGCGGCGCGATGGAACGAGCGTCGGATGCACGCGCAGCTCGATGCCCTGGTCGTTGCGCCGCGTGATGCCGAGGAGCTTGATGCGATAGCCCAGACCTTCGGCGTACTTGATGTCCACGGCCGTGAGCTTCGAGATGCCCTCGATGTAGGCCTTGTCGTACTGCATCGGGATGCCGAAGGCGATGGCCGCGAGGATCGTGAGCTTGTGCGCGGCGTCGATGCCTTCCACGTCGAACGCGGGATCGGCCTCGGCGTAGCCCAGGCGCTGCGCTTCGGCCAGCACCATGTCGAAGGGCAGGCCCTTGTCGCGCATCTCCGACAGGATGTAGTTGCAGGTGCCGTTGATGATTCCGGCGATCCATTCGATGCGGTTGGCCGAGAGCCCCTCGCGGATCGCCTTGATGATGGGCACGCCGCCCGCCACCGAGGCCTCGAAGGCCACCATCACGCCCTTCTTCTGCGCCGCGGCAAAGATCTCCGTGCCGTGCTTCGCGAGCAGCGCCTTGTTGGCGGTGACGACGTGCTTGCCCGCGGCGATCGCCTTCATCACGAGCTCGCGCGCCACGGTATCGCCGCCGATCAGCTCCACCACGATGTCGATGTCGGGCCGCTCGACGATGAGCCCCGCGGTGGGGACGATCTCGATGCCCTCCAGCGAGACCGGACGCTGCCTGGTGAGGTCGCGCGCGCTCGCCGCCTTGATCACGATGTCGCGGCCGGCGCGGCGCGAGATCTCCTCGCGGTTGCGGCGCAGCACCTCGATGGTGCCGCTGCCGACCGTGCCGAGGCCGAGCAGTCCTACCTGGATGGGCTTCACTTGAACTTCTTGTCGAAGTGGAACGAGGTGATCACCAGGCCCTCGCGAAAATAGAACTTGTGGGCCTGCTGCCTCTGGGCTCCCGAATCGAGGGAAAGCGTATCGCAGCGCCGCTCGCGGCCGACGCCCTCCATGTACTGCATGAGCGCGTGCCCGACGCCCGACGAGCGCTTGGTTTCGTCGGTCACGAGGTCGTCGCAGTAGAGGTCGCGGCCCGAGTGCGTCTTCTCCAGCACGCGAAAGACGGTGACGCCCGCCACGTCGCCGTCGACCATGCACACCGCCATCTCCGCGCCCGCGCCGAGCACCTCCTTCATCCGCCCCACGTAGTCCTTCAGGTGCGGGCGCAGCTGCCGGTGCACGCGCTCGGCCTTGCGAAGCAGCGGCTCGTCGCCCGCGGCGACCGGGACGACGTTCACTTGATGCCGTCCTTCCTGAACATCTCCTTCACGCCGCGCACCGCCTGGCGGATGCGGTTCTCGTTCTCGATCAGCGCGATCCTCACGTGGTCGTCGCCGTAGTCGCCGAAGCCGATGCCGGGCGCCACCGCGATCTTCGCGTCCCTGAGGAGCTTCTTCGCGAACTCGATGGAGCCCATGGCGCGGTACTGATCGGGGATCTGCGCCCACACGTACATCGAGGCCTTCGGGTTCTCGACCATCCAGCCCGCCTCGTGCAGGCCCTTCACCATCACGTCGCGGCGGCTTTCATACTTGGCGCGGATCTCTTCCACGCAGTCCTGCGGGCCTTCGAGCGCGGTGATCGCCGCCACCTGCAGCGGAGTGAACGTGCCGTAGTCGTGGTAGCTCTTGATGCGCGCGAGCGCGTTCACGAGCTCGGCGTTGCCCACCATGAAGCCGATGCGCCAGCCCGCCATGTTGTAGCTCTTCGACATCGTGAAGAACTCGACGGCCACGTCGCGGGCGCCGGGCACCTGCATGATCGAGGGAGCCTTCCAGCCGTCGAACGTGATGTCGGCGTACGCGAGGTCGTGCACGACGAGGATGCCGTGCTGGCGCGCGAGCGCGATCACCTTCTCGAAGAAATCGAGCTCGACGCACTTGGCGGTGGGGTTCGACGGGAAGCCCAGGATCATCATCTTGGGCTTGGGAATCAGCTCCCGGATCGCGCGTTGCGTCTCTTCGAAGAAGTCCACGCCCGGCGTCATGCGCACCGAGCGGATGTCGGCGCCGGCGATGATCGCGCCATAGATGTGGATCGGGTAGCTGGGGTTGGGCACGAGCACCGTGTCGCCGCGATCGAGCGTCGCGAGCATCAGGTGCGCGAGGCCTTCCTTCGAGCCGATCGTGACGATGGCCTCGCGATCCATGTCGAAGTCCACGTCCCAGCGGCGCTTGTACCACTGGCAGATGGCGCGGCGCAGGCGCGGGATGCCCTTCGAGACCGAATAGCCGTGCGTGTCCTCGCGCTGCGCGACCTCCACGAGCTTGTCCACGATGTGGCGCGGGGTGGGCCCGTCGGGATTGCCCATGGACAGGTCGATGACGTCCTCGCCGGCTCGCCGCGCGGCCATCTTCAGCTCGTTGGTGATGTTGAAGACGTACGGCGGCAGGCGCTTGATGCGCGAGAACTCGGGGATCACGGGTTTCGAGGGTTCGTTCAGGTTCATGTTGCTCGTCATTCCCGCACCGGCGGGAATCCAGCCTGCATTTAAGGCTATGATTCTAGCGTGAAATTCGAGCGCGACTCACCCGATGGGCGCAATTCCTTCACCGGATACGGCGAGGGATACGTGCTGGTGGGCGGAAAGCGCCATGCCGCGAGCCTCGTGGTGAGCGCCGATCGCGTGATCGAGGACTGGCCCGCGGCTTCCGTCGATGCCCTTGCGGCCGATCATCTCGCCGCGATCGTCGAGCTCGGCCCCGAGATCGTGCTGCTGGGCACGGGGGGCGCGTTCCGCTTTCCCGACGCGGCGCTCCTCGCGCCGCTCTACAAAGCGGGCATCGGCGTCGAGGTGATGGACACGCCCGCGGCCTGCAGGACCTACAACATCCTGCTCGCCGAAGGCCGCAACGTCGTCGCGGCCTTGATCGTGGACTAGCGGCCCGACGCGCTAGGCCAAGGCGCGAAGCTCGCGCAGCAGCACCGAAAGCACCGCGAGGTCCAGGTTCTGCGCGCGCCTGAGCTCCTCGATCATGGCGCGATAGCGCGCGATCGCCGAGGCGTAGCGCTCCTTCCACGCCGCGAGCATATGCTCGGGGTCTGTCCCCGAAGGAGAGAGCTTCGACACCGTGGACGTAAGAGCGCGTTGCTGGCTCGCGAGGTCGTCGCGAAGGGCGTTTCGCGCGAGCGCCTGCCACGGCGTGTCCGTGGGAAGCGCGGTGATCTTCTCGGCGATCCATCGCAGGTCCAGGTCGCCCACCAGCGCGAAGTAAAGCGCCCCGATCACCTCGATGGGCTTCTTCTGCTCGACCGCCACCTCGGTCGAATCGAGCACCGCGTACAGGCCCTCGAGCGCCGAATAGCGGCGCGCGAGATCGGCCGGGACTCCGGCCGCGGCGAGGTTCTTGACCGAAGCGTCGAACGCCGCGCGATCCGTGGGCGCCAGGACCGCGGGCAACGCCTTGGCGAGCGACCCGAGCCCCGGCTGGAAGATCGCGATCACGTCCGCGATGGGAAGCTTCTCGCGGCGCCGGCGCAGGAACCAGAGCGTGGAACGCACCACCAGGCGGCCCACCTGGATCAGCATCTCGTACTGGGTCTCGGCGCTCACCTTGTTGTCGAGCGCGTCGATCTCGAGCCACAGCGGGTCGAGGCCGAAGATGTCGCGCGTGAGGATGAAGGCGCGCGTCACCTCTTCCGGCGTGGCGCCCGTCTCCTCCTGCATGCGGTGCACGAAGACGCTGCCCGTGCGGTTGATCATCGTGTTGGCCACGACGGTGGCGATGATGTCGCGGCGAAGCGCGTGGCGCGGCATCACTTCCGCGTACTTCTTGCGCAGCAGCTCGGGGAAGTAGCCCACGAGCGCGCTTCGCACGTACTCGTCGTCCACGAGCGACTGCGCCGCCACGAGGTCGTCGGAAAGCACCATCTTCGAGTAGGCGAGCAGCACCGCGCGCTCGGAAGCGGTGAGGCCCTGCTTGGCCGCGTGGCGCTCGGCGATCTCGTCGTCGGCGGGCAGGAACTCCACCGCGCGATTCAGTCGCCCCGACTTCTCCAGCACGCGCATGAACGCCGCCTGCGAATCGAGGAGCTTGTCGCCGCGGATGCCCGACACCGAGAGCGACTGCGTCTGGTAGTAGTTGTCCGCGAGGACGAGCCTCGCCACGTCGTCGGTCATTTCGGCGAGCAGGACGTTCCTCTGCTTGAGCGTCATCTCGCCGTCTTCCATGAGCAGGTTCACGAGGATCTTGATGTTCACCTCGTGGTCCGAGCAGTCCACCCCCGCGGAGTTGTCGATGGCGTCGCTGTAGATGCGCCCGCCGTTCTCCGTGGCGTATTCCACGCGCCCGAGCTGCGTGAAGCCGAGGTTGCCGCCTTCGCCCACCACCTTGCATCGAAGGTCCTTGCCGTTCACGCGGATCGCGTCGTTGGCCCGGTCGCCGACTTCACCGTTCGACTGGTGCGAGGCCTTCACGTAGGTGCCGATGCCGCCGTTGTAGAAGAGGTCCACCGGCGCCTTGAGGATCGCCTTCATGAGCTCCGTGGGCGTCATGTCGCCCGCGGCGATGCCCAGGACTGCGGCCGCTTCCTTCGGGACCGCGATCGACTTGGCGCTCCTCGGGAAGACGCCGCCGCCTTTCGAGATGAGCTTCCTGTCGTAGTCGTCCCACGACGAGCGCGGCAGCGCGAACATGCGCTCGCGCTCCTTGAACGACGTCTCCACGTCCGGCGAGGGATCGAGGAAGATGTGGCGATGGTCGAACGCGGCCACGAGCTTGATGTGGCGCGAGAGCAGCATGCCGTTGCCGAAGACGTCGCCCGACATGTCGCCGATGCCCACGACGGTGAAGTCCTGGCTCTGCGTGTCGATGCCCATCTCGCGGAAATGGCGCTTCACGCTCTCCCACGCTCCGCGCGCGGTGATGCCCATCTTCTTGTGGTCGTAGCCGGCGCTGCCGCCCGAGGCGAACGCGTCGCCCAGCCAGAAGCCGTACTCGGCCGAGATGCCGTTCGCGTAGTCGGAGAAGGTCGCCGTGCCCTTGTCGGCCGCGACCACGAGGTACGGATCGTCCGGATCGTGGCGCACCACGTCCTTCGGCGCAACGACCTTGCCCTGCACGAGGTTGTCCGTCACGTCGAGCAGGCCCCGCAGGAAATTCTGGTAGCAGGCGATCCCTTCCTTCATGAACGCCTCGCGGTCGGACGCGGGCGGCGCGTTCTTCAGCACGAAGCCGCCCTTCGACCCCGTGGGCACGATCACGGAGTTCTTCACCACCTGCGCCTTCATGAGGCCCAGGATCTCGGTGCGGAAATCCTCGGGGCGGTCGGACCAGCGCAGGCCGCCGCGCGCGACCTTGCCGCCGCGCAGGTGGATCGACTCGAAGCGCGTCGAGTACACCCAGACCTCGAACATCGGGCGCGGGTCGGGGAGCTCGGGCACCTGCCCGGAGCGGAACTTGAACGAGACGAAGGGCTTGCGCGCGCCTTCCTTCGACCGCACCCAGTGGTTCGTGCGCATGGTGGCGCGCATGAGGTCGAGGAAGCGGCGCAGGATCCGGTCTTCGTCGGCGACCGGAACGTCGTTCAACGCTTCCTTCACTTCCTCTTCGAGCTTCGCCTGTACCGCGTCGCGGTCCTTCGATGCGGCCGGATCGAAACGCGCGTGGAAGTAATCGACGAGCTTGCGCGTGATGTTCGGGTGCGCGGCGAGCGTGTGCTCGAGGTAGGCCTGGCTGAACGTGAAGCCCGCCTGCTTCAGGTACTTCGCGTAGGCGCGCAGCACGATCACGTCGTCGGCCGACAGCGCAACGAGGGGCGTCAAGCGGTTGAAGCCGTCGTTCTCGATCTCGCGGCGCGCGATGCGAAGCAGCGCGTCCTCGGTGAGCGGCTTGACCGCCTCCACGTCCGCGATGGCGCGGGCGCTGCGAAGGCCGAAGTCGTGCAGGAAGACGGCCTCGCCTGCCTCCGGGGCGATCTCGTACGAGACCTCGTCCAGCACCTCGAGGCCCATGTTCTCGAGCACGGGAAGGCTCGCCGAAAGCGGCATGGAGCTTCCGAGGCGGAAGACGCGAAGCCTGAGCGTGCGCTCGTCGCCTTCCACGGGGCGGTAGAGATTCACCGCGTAGGGGCGCTCCGATCCCAGCTTCTCGATCACCGCCACGTCGCGCACGGCGGCGCGCGCGGAGACCTGGTCGCGATAGGCCACCGGAAATGCGTTGCCGTAGGCGCGCAGGATGGGCGCGGCATGCTCCTCGCCCAGCATCTCCACCGCGGAGAGCTTGAAGTCCTCCTCCCAGCGGCGCGTGGCCTGGACGATCTCGGCCTCGATGGCGTGCGTGTCGTAGCGCGGCGCGTCGCGAGGACTCGAGCGCACGAGGATGTGCAGGCGCGCGAGCACCGTCTCGGAAAGCTGCACGGTGAACTCCGCCGACGTGCCGTTCAGGTGGCGCTTGAGGATCTCCTGGATCTTCACGCGCGAATCGGTGTTGTAGCTCTCGCGCGGCATGTACACGAGGCACGAATAGAAGCGCCCGTAGAGGTCGCGGCGGATGAACACGCGGGTCTTGCGCCGGTCGCCCAGCCGCAGGATGCCCAGCGCGGTCTCCAGCAGCGTCTCCTCGTCGACCTGGAAGAGCTCGTCGCGCGGATAGGCCTGCAGCACCGAGAGCAGGTTCTTGTACATGTGGCTGTACTGGCGGAAGCCCGCCTGCGCGATCACGTTCGCCACCTTGCGGCGGATGAGCGGCACCTCGCGCGGATCGGCGTGATAGGCCGACGACGTGTACAGGCCCACGAAGCGATGCTCGCCGATCACCTTGCCGTCGGCGTCGAAGCGCTTCACCCCGATGTAGTCGAGATAGCCCGGCCGGTGCACGGTGGCCCGCGCGTTGGCCTTCGTGAGGACGAGCAGCTTCGGATCGCGCGCGAGCGCGCGAAGCGCCGGCGGCAATTCCTGGAAGCTCGCCGAGAGCCCGCCCAGCCTGGGCTCGCGAAGGACGCCCAGGCCGGAGCGCGGCACGATGCGAAGCCGGTCTTCGCCGTTCACGGTCTCCAGGTCATAGTCGCGGCTGCCGAGGAACGTGAAGTGATGGTCCGCGGCCCAGGCGAGGAACGCGCGGATCTCCGCGGTCTCCTCCTTGTCGAGGAACGCGGGCGGCGCATCGAGCGTCTTCACGATCGCTTCCATGCGCGCGCGCATCGCGTTCCAGTCCTCGAAGGCCGCGCGCACATCGGCGAGCAACGCGAGGATGCCCTGCCCCAGCGCCTTCAGCCGCGCCGGATCGGTCTCGCGATCGACCTCGACGTGGATCAGCGACTCGTGCTTGCCGTCCTTGGCCGGCGCCCCGAACGATTGGAGGTGGCCTTCGGCATCGCGCTTCGTGGAGAAGATCGGGTGGTTGAAGAGGTGCAGCGTGTAGCCCAGGCGGTTCACTTCCATCGTGACCGAATCGACGAGGAAGGGCATGTCGTCGTTCACGAGCTCGATCACCGTGTGGGGGCTGGACCAGCCGTGCTCCTCGGAACGCGGGTTGTACACGCGAAGCTTGGGCTGCCCGCTCGCGAAGGAGCGTGCGAACGACAGGTGCGCCATCGCCGCGCCGTAGAGGTCCTCGGGCGCGCGGTCGGCCATGTCCTCGGGATCGACGTTGTCGTAGTAGTGCGAGATGAAGGCGCGGGCCTCCTTCGCCGCCGCGGCGGCGAGGCGCTGGTCGGCCAGGCGCAGCACCTGCTCGAGGAGCGCCTGCTTCTGCTCGTGCGTGGGGAAATGCATGGGGGAATTCGGGCGGGCCAAAACCGTTATTGTCCTCCAATCCGCGCCCAAGGTATCCTAGCCCCTCGGAGCTGCCGGCCCATCAGCGCAAATTCAATCCGGCCGGCGGCTTTCTCAACCGAGGAGGGTAAAAATGCATCGCACCGTGAAGGCCGCAGTCGCGGCCCTGGCCTGTGCCATCCTGGCGGCGCCGGCGTATTCCCAGACGATCGAGAAGATCAAGCAAAGCGGCACAATCACAATCGGCTACCGCGATGCGTCCATTCCGTTCTCGTACTACGACGACAACCAGAAGCCCGTCGGCTACTCGATGGACATCTGCATGCACGTGGTCGAGGACCTGAAGAAGGACCTGAACCTGCCGAACCTGAAGGTCGCCTACCAGCTGGTCACTTCCGCCAACCGCATCCCGCTGATGGCCAACGGCACCATCGACCTGGAATGCGGCTCGACCACCAACAACCTCGAGCGCGAGAAGCAGGTGAGCTTCACCAACACCTACTTCCTCACGAGCAACCGCTGGGTGGCCAAGAAGTCCTCGCACATCAAGACGCTCGCCGACCTGAAAGGCAAGACGATCGTCTCGACCGCGGGCACCACCAACATCAAGCAGATCACCGAGATCAACGCCGCGCAGAACCTGGACATGAACATCATCTCGGCCAACGGGCACCCCGAGGCCTTCCAGATGGTGGAGACGGGCCGCGCGGTGGCCTTCGTGATGGACGACATCCTGCTCTACAGCCTGGCGGCGCAGGCTCGCACGCCGGGCGACTACGAGATCTCGGACGTCGCCCTGTCCGTGGAGCCGTACGCGGCGATGGTTCGCAAGGACGATCCGGCCTTCAAGAAGCTCGTGGACGCCTCGACGGCGAAGCTCTACCAGTCGCCCGCGATGACGGCGCTCTACGAGAAGTGGTTCCAGAAGCCGATTCCGCCCAAGGGGCTCAACCTGAACGTGCCGATGGCGGCGGGGCTCAAGAAAGTGCTCGAGCATCCGACCGATTCGGGCGACCCGGCGGCCTACAAGTAGCAAAGGACTCGGGAACGGGGGACGATCGGTCCCCCGTTTTCATTCGAGCCCATGGGCTACCACTGGAATTGGGGCATCCTCCTCGCCCAGGAACCGGGCGGGACGGGCACGTACCTCCATTACCTGATCGTCGGCCTCGGCTGGACGCTGCTCACCTCGCTCGCCGCGTGGCTGATCGCGCTCATCGTCGGCGCCGTCGTGGGAACGCTTCGCACGACCACGAAGGCCTGGGTCGTGCGCCTGGGCGACTTCTACGTCGAGATTTTCCGGAACATCCCGCTCATCGTGCAGATGTTCCTCTGGTTCTTCGTCTTTCCCGAGCTGCTGCCCACGAAGTGGGGCGACGCGATCAAGCACATGAACCCGCTCGCCAACTCGTACATGACGGCGGTGCTGTGCCTCGGGGTGTTCACGTCGGTGCGCGTGGCCGAGCAGGTGCGCGCGGGCATCCAGTCGTTGCCGCGCGGGCAGCGCATGGCGGCCACGGCGATGGGCCTCACCCAGTACCAGGCCTACCGCTTCGTGATCCTGCCGCAGGCCTTCCGCATCATCCTGCCGCCGCTCACCTCCGAGTTCATGAACATCATCAAGAACTCGTCGGTCGCGCTCACCATCGGGCTCATGGAGCTCACCGGGCGCGCGCGCTCCATGCAGGAATTCAGCTTCCAGACCTTCGAGGCCTACGCGGCCGCGACGACGATCTACCTCGTGACCAACGTCGTGGTGGTTCTGGGCATGCGCTGGCTCGAAAGGAGCGTGCGCGTGCCGGGCCTCATCGCCGCCGAGGCGGGGGCGCACTGATGGGCGGCTTCGACTGGGCAGAGATCCAGCACGCGATTCCGTACCTGTTCAAGGAGGGAATGACCTTCACGGTCACGCTCACGCTCCTCGCGATGGCGGGCGGCATCGTCTTCGGGACGCTGCTCGCGATGATGCGGCTTTCCAGCTACAAGGTCCTGTCGCTGGGAGCGGGCGCCTACGTGAACCTGCTGCGCTCGATCCCGCTGGTGCTCGTGATCTTCTGGTTCTACTTCCTCGTGCCCTACATCGGCGGATGGATCACCCGCTCGTCCTCGCCGATCCAGGTGGGCGCGTTCTACTCGGCGGTGATCACGTTCACGATGTTCGAGGCCACGTACTACTGCGAGATCATGCGCGCGGGCATCCAGTCGATACCGCGCGGGCAGGTCTGGAGCGGCTACGCGCTGGGCCTGGACTACTGGCAGACGATGGGCTACATCGTGCTGCCGCAGGCCTTCCGCAACATGATCCCGGTGCTGCTCACGCAGACCATCATCCTCTTCCAGGACACCTCCCTCGTGTACGTGATCTCCGCCACGGACTTCCTGGGCGCCGCTTCCAAGGTCGCCAACCGCGACTACCGCCTCGTGGAGATGTACTCGTTCGTCGCCGTCGTCTATTTCGTGATCTCGTTCGGCCTCTCGTATCTCGTGAAGCGGCTGCAGACGAAGATCGCCGTGATCCGCTAGGAGCCGAATCCCGTGGCCATGATCGACATCAAGAACGTCAGCAAGTGGTACGACAGCTTCCAGGTGCTCACGGACTGCTCGACCGCGGTGACCAAGGGCGAGGTGGTCGTGGTCTGCGGCCCCTCGGGCAGCGGCAAGTCCACGCTCATCAAGACCGTGAACGGGCTGGAGCCTTTCCAGAAGGGCGACATCCTCGTCGACGGCGTGTCCGTGGGCGACCCGAAGACGAACCTCTCGAAGTTGCGCTCCCGCGTGGGCATGGTGTTCCAGCATTTCGAGCTCTTCCCGCACATGTCGGTCGAGAGGAACCTCACCCTCGCCCAGGTGAAGGTGCTGGGCCGCGGGGAAGCCGAGTCGCGCGACAAGGGCCTCAAGCTTCTCGACCGCGTGGGCCTGCTCGCCCACAAGGACAAGTTCCCGGGGCAGCTCTCGGGCGGCCAGCAGCAGCGGGTGGCCATCGCGCGGGCGCTCTCGATGGACCCGATCGCGATGCTCTTCGACGAGCCCACCTCGGCCCTCGACCCGGAGATGATCAACGAGGTCCTGGACGTGATGGTCGAGCTCGCCCACGAGGGGATGACAATGATGGTGGTCACCCACGAGATGGGATTCGCGCGGAAGGTCGCAAATCGCGTGATCTTCATGGATCGTGGCCAGATCATCGAGGATCTCCCGAAGGACGATTTCTTCGGCAAGCCCCGCAGCGAGCGCGCCCAGCTGTTCCTGTCGAAAATCCTGCACCACTGATGTGACGCAGGTCACAGCCGCCGGCCCCCCCGGAGGGGGTCGCCCGGGCCCGGCGCGCGGGCACCGGAAATCATTGACGAAATAGCTGTTTCTAGCGGAAACTCCCCCTCTATGAACCGCCTGACGGCCATCGGCCTGGCTTCGCTCGTCGCCTACGGGCTGCTGATCGCGAGCAAGTACACCGGATTCGTCTCCGCTGCACGCGAAGACAGGGCCCCCCAATCGGCCGTAAGCGACGATGCCGCCCTGCACGCCCTCGTGGGCGGGATGCGGGCCGAACCCTCCGCCGACCGCCTCTCCTTCCCCTCGCCCGTGGCCGCGGCCGAGCCGATGCACCTTTCGCCCGCCTCCCTCGAGTTCCGCTCGGCGCGCGACCTGAAGGCCTTCGCCGACGCCCTCAACTCCCATCGCGACTCCCTCACCGCCGACGAGCGCTACAACCTCGCGCGCGCTCTCGAGGAGTGCCAGTTCGCGATGAACATCAACGAGAACCTCGCCGACTACAGCGCCAAGCAGCGCCGCGCGTTCCTCGCGAGCATCTCGCCCAGCGACCCCAATGCGACAAAGCGCATCGCCGCATACGACGCCTCGGACAACACCCAGCGCTGCGCGCGCTTCCACGGCACGAAGATCTCGTCCAAGGACGTCGAGGACCTGTACAACGCCGCCGCCCAGCAGGGCGACCCGCGCGCCCAGGCGCGGCTGCTCGTCGCGGACTTGAACACGAAGATGAGCGCGGGCAACCGCCAGGAGTCGGCCCAGGCGCCGACCACCCCGCGCGCGCAGTTCGACGACGACGTCTCGCGCGTGATCGGCCTCCTGCAGACGCAGGATCCCGAGGCGATGCTCATCGTCGGAAGCTTCCTGTCGCAATCGAGCGTGGCGACGCAGCTTCACATCGGCCCGAACGGCGAGGTGCCCGAGCCCTCGGCGCTGCTGGGTGCGTTCTCGCTCGCCGCGTGCGACATGACCGTGGACTGCACGCAGCTCAATCGCGAGCCACAGCTCGCATGCGCGTACAGCGGCTATTGCGACTCGCAGAGCTTCGAGCAGCTCTACCAGAACTTCCTCGCGTCTCCGTGGGCGTACACGAACGCCGTGCGCTACCGCAACATCATCCACACCGCGATCAACACGCAGAACTGGGCCCTGCTGGGCCTGCTGCCGAGCGCCTCTTCCTCCAGCGGACAGTAGTCCCGGGCCCTAGCGCGCCAGCACGCGCACGTGCTCGACCACGCAGCGCCCCAATGCCTCCGTGTTGTAGCCGCCCTCCAGCGTCGAGACCACGCGCCCGTTCGCATGGCGCTCGGCCACGTCCACGAGCTTCTCCGTCACCCAACGGTAGTCCTCGTCGCCGAGCTTGAGATAGGCGAGCGGATCGTCCTTGTGCGCATCGAAGCCCGCGGAAACGAACACCAGCTGCGGCGCGAAGGATTCGAGCGCCGGCATCCAGTGGCGCTCGACCGCCGCGCGGAATCCGCGGCCATCCGTCATCGCGGGCAACGGCACGTTGATGATGTGCTCGTTGGACGAATCCGCGCCGCAATACGGGTAGTACGGATGCTGGAAGGTCGAGCAGAGCATCACGCGCGGATCGTCGTGGAACGCGTCCTCGGTGCCGTTGCCGTGGTGCACGTCGAAGTCGAGTATCGCCACGCGTTCGAGCCCGTGCTTTGCGATCGCGTGCATCGCGCCGACGGCGACGTTGTTGAAGATGCAGAATCCCATGGGCCGGTCGGGCGTGGCGTGGTGCCCGGGCGGCCGCACCGCGCAGAAGGCGTTGCGCACTTCGCCCGACATCACCATGTCCGTGCCGCACACGACTGCGCCGGCCGCGCGCAACGCGGCCGAGAGCGACTTCGCGTTCATCTGCGTGTCCGGATCGAGGTAGGCATAGCCGCGTTCGGGCGCCGACTCGAAGATGAAATCGACGTGCTCCCGATGGTGCACGCGCTCGATCTGCTCGCGCGAAGCCTCCGGAGCCTCGCGCACCGTGAGCGCCGCGGCCAGCCCCGAGGCCTCGAGGGCCGCAAGCACGGCCTTCAGGCGCTGGGGCGACTCCGGATGGCCGGGGCCCATCTCATGCAGCGCGCAATCGGGATGCGTGAGCAGCGCGGTGGCCATGCCGCGATTGTAGCGGCATGCACGCTAGAACGAGTTGCGGCAGATGGGCTTGCTTCCCGAGAACGTCGGCAGGTTGAACGCGGGATCGCTCGGATTGGCCGAGTTCGCGGCAGGCGGCGCGACGTTGTACTGGAACGTGCCCACGCCGGCGCTCGTGAACGTGAACGTGAAGGTCCCCACCTTCGTGGCCGGCAGGGGCGGGTTGCTTCCCCCGAAAGCCCACGGCTGCCCGAAGGGCGTGCCGAACGTGGCGTACATGTCGCCGGTGAAGACGGTGGGCGAGGTCCAGGTGCCCCCGGGCATCACGAGCCAGAGCGGCTTGAAGTTGCCCGCGGTCGTCGCGTCGGGCTGCCGCGGGTCGTAGGTGTACCAGACTGCGAATACCTGGTTGCTCGAATGCTGCGTGAAGGTGATGCCCCAGCCGCTTTCTCCGCCCGGGCAGGGTGTCGCTCCGGGCGCTGCCGAGTTGTCCCAGAGGTCGGTGTAGTTGGTGGCGGGAACGCTCTGCGCTGCGGCGGGCAAGGCTGCGGCAAGGAGCGTGGCGGCGAGCAGTCGGTGAATCATCTTTGTCGTTCTCCGGCGCCGCATTTC
>DATJVS010000072.1:0-17698 GCA_035501715.1 Usitatibacter sp. | reverse complement strand
CGGCGTGACCCGGTCGATGGACTCGAGCCCCTCGAGCGTGACCACCGCGAGCTTCGCCCGATCGCGGGCGCGATCGATGTTCACCGTCGCGTAGTACTCGGCCACCTCGCGGTACGTGTACGGGTAGTCCGGGATCACGGCCTCGCGGTCCGAGGCTTTCTGCGCCACCAGCACGAGCGCGGGAATGCTCGCCACGGCCGCAAGGGCCGCGGCGAATCCGGCCACGAAGGGCCACGCGCGCGCGGGCGAGCCCGGACGCTCGAACGCCCAGCGCACGAAAACCGCCGCCGAGACGATCATGAGCGGGATCAGCGGATAGAGCAGGCGCCGCGTGTTCTCCGGCGAGAACACCCACGGATAGATGACGGCGATCGACGCGAGCACGAACCAGCCGTCGAAACGGTTCTGCGCCGCGCGCAGCACGACGCCGGCGATCGCGAGCGCTCCGAGCGCCATGGCCGCCGCCGCGAGCGTGAGCGCCACCTCGGGCTGCACCGCGAAGGACGAGATCCAGGCCGATAGCAGGTTCCCCGACGCGGTCGAAAGCATCCCCGCCGGATCGCGCACCCATTGATCGAGGATCTGGCGCGCGGTGCTCCCGTAAGCGTCCGCCCCTGCGCTGGGACGTAGCGAATACCAGAGCGCCAGGAGCGCGGCCACGGGAACCAGCGCCGCCCCCTGGCGCGCGTCGAGCCGCTGCTCGCGCCTCGCGATGCGGATCGCGCCATGCACCACATAGGCCGCGACGAGCGCGATGCCGAGCGTGCGCGCAAGGCACGCAAGCGCGAGCAACGTGCCGAACGCCAGCTGGTCGGCGATCGAAGGCTCGCGCCGGGCGATGCGCGCCTCGAAGAAAAGCACGCAGGCCATCGCGAGGAAGAGATAGAGCGACTCGCTCATGATTCCCTTCAGCGTGATCCACGCCGTGGGCATGAGCAGCCACAGGACGGTCACCGCGAGCGCCTCGCCTTCGGTGCGCAATTCGGCACGCGCGAAGCGGTGGATGAACACGACGGCGAGCACCGCGAACGCGGCCACGAGCCCATAGGCCACCCGATAGTCCGACACGCCGCCGCTCAGCCACAACAGCATCGGGAAGAGCGGCGGGAAATGGCTGTGGTACGGGGCCCATTGCGCGGCGTAGGCGTTCCCCGACGGGCCGGCGAAATAGTTCGCGAGGACGAGGTAGCTCGCGCTGTCGTCGCCGAAGGACGCCAGCCTGTCCTGCCACGTGAACGCGAACACGAGCGCCGCCACGAGAGCGAGCCCCGCCGCCAGCCCGATGCGCCGCAGGCTCACGAAGCGCCCGCCACGTGCCGCTCGAGCGCGGCGCGGTCGACTGCGAAGAGGACGAAGTCGCCGGGGCCTCGCGGACCCGCGAGTGAAAACACGGGATGCAGGTAGGCGGGAGTTGCAGTCATGAGGGGCGTGTAGGCATCGGCGCTGATCCCGTCGACGTCGCTCTTGTAGAGGCGCGCGGCCACCAGGAAATCCGTCCGCGACTCGAGGAGCGCCTTCGCGAGCGCCGGACCGTCCCAGCGCGTCGACTGCGCGATGCCCTCGCGCCGCGAGAGGAGCCCCACGTACTCGGGGCGCGTCCACATGATGCGCGCGCCGACGGGCGTGGCGCGGCCCGCGAGCTCGAGCCCCGCGAGCGTCACGACGTTGAGCTTCGCGGCGCTCAGGGCGAGCGCGCCGTCGAGCGTGCCGTAGTAGTCCGAAGTGCTCGCCGCGCTGTACGGCAACCCCGGCACCAGCGGCTCGCGGTCGAGCGCGCGACGGGCCACGAGCAGCGTGGCGGGCAACGTGAGGACCGCGGCGATTGCCCATGCGGCAACCAGCATCTTCGCGGCGGCGCGCGGCGAGAAGCGCAGCGCGAGCTCGCGAAGGGCGATCGCGGCGTGCACGAGCACCAGCGGCACGAGCGGGTAGAGGAGCCGGCGCATCTGCGCCTCGGGGAACGTGTAGGCGAACACCATCGCGACGCTGGCCAGCACATACCAGCCGTCGAGGCGATTGCGCCAGGCGCGCATCGCCGCGCCCGCGAGGCCGAGCGCCCCCAACGCGCCGAACGCGATCCGCACCGGGGAGGCTACCGAGGAGTCGGCGGTGAATGTCGATACCCAGCCGCCAAAGAACGCGCTCCAGGCCCACGCGGCCATCTGGGGATCGTGCAACCATCGCGCCGCGATGGCGCTCCAGAAAGTGCCATAGACGTCGTGGGCGGGCTCGGGGCGCACAGCGCGCCAGAGCAGCATGGACAGGAGCGGCAAGGCAACGGGCAGGACCGAGGCCGGCACGAGGCGCCGCGAGGCGCGCGCGGCGATCGCAACGTGGACGGCACAGGCGGCGACGAGCGCGATGCCCGCCGTGCGGGTGAGCACCGCCGCCGAAACCAGCAGGCCCAGCGCCGCCTCATGTTTCCAGTTCGCGTCCGTGCCGATGGATTCGCGCCACGAGAGCGCGGCGAGCGTGAGCGCGAGGTAGAGCGGCTCGCTCATGATTCCGAGGACCGGGATCCACGCGCCGGGCGCAAGCAGGAAGAGCGCCGCGACGAGAAGGCCCGCCGCCCGCGATTCGAGCGTCCTGCAGGCGTACGCGTACACGAGCGCCAACGCGCAGAGCGCGCAGGCCGCCACCACGAGGTGGGCCGCGAGGAGGTTTCCGTCGGCCCCCGTGAGCGCGAGCAGCAGCGGGAAGAGCGGCGGAAAGTGGACCACGTATCGCGTCCAGGGCTCCAGGAGCGCATCGCCCCCGAAGGGCGACAGGTGCCGCGCCAGCGTGAGGTAGCTCGCGCTGTCGTCACCCAGCGAGGCGAGGACCGGATGGCCGCAGAAAGGCGCGATGAGCGCGGCGGCCGCCAGGAAGAGCGCCAGGAATGCGCGGTGGCGCTTCAAGAAAGAAAGCCGGCGCAAGGCCGGCTTTTCTCGGGGGAGCGGCTCGCTAGCTCCTGACACTCGAGTCGCCCGTGTCGCGGGCGTCCTCGACGGGTGCCGGGCGATCCACGAGCTCCACGAGCGCCATGGGGGCGTTGTCGCCCTGGCGGAATCCGAACTTGAGGATCCTGAGGTAGCCGCCGTTGCGTGCCTTGTAGCGCGGCCCCAGTTCGTCGAACAGCTTCACGACGATCTCGCGGTCGCGCAGGCGATCGAACGCGAGGCGCTTGTTGGCGAGCGTCGGGTTCTTGCCGAGCGTGATGATGGGCTCGGCCACGCGGCGCAGCTCCTTGGCCTTCGGAAGCGTGGTCTTGATCGCTTCGTGCTTGAGGAGCGACACGGTCATGTTGCGCAGCATCGCGAGGCGGTGGCTGCTGGTGCGGTTGAGCTTTCGAAGCCCGTGGCGGTGACGCATCGATGTTTCCTTTCGACTCTCTTGGCCTGTGCGGCCTTGTTATCGTTATCTCACGAAGCGGGGGTCAGACCCCATGTCGTGGAAAAGCGTGGCTTACGGTGAAACCACGCGCTTGAATGGGGTCTGACCCCCTTACTTCGTGAGCCCTGCCACGGGCCAGTTCTCGAGCTTCATGCCGAGCGTGAGGCCCTTCGAGGCGAGCACTTCCTTGATCTCGTTCAGCGACTTGCGGCCCAGGTTCGGCGTCTTGAGCAGCTCGTTCTCCGTGCGCTGGATGAGGTCGCCGATGTAGTAGATGTTCTCGGCCTTGAGGCAGTTGGCCGAGCGCACCGTGAGCTCGAGGTCGTCCACGGGCTGCAGCAGGATCGGGTCGACCTGCGGTTGCGCGCTCTCGACGCGCTCTTCCGACGTGGACTGGAGCGAAGCGAACACCGACAGCTGGTCGACGAGCACGGAAGCCGAGTAACGCACGGCCTCCTCGGGCTCGATCACGCCGTTGGTCTCGATGTCGATCACGAGGCGGTCCAGGTCCGTGCGCTGCTCGACGCGCGCGCTCTCCACCTGGTAGCTCACGCGGCGCACCGGCGAGAACGAGGCGTCCAGCAGGATGGAGCCGATGGTGCGCGTGTCGTCGACGCGGCGCGAGGTGGCCGGCACGTAGCCGCGGCCCTTCTCGATCCTGATCGTCATGTCGATCTTGCCGCCCTGGGTGAGATGCGCGATCACGTGCTCGGGATTGATGATCTCGACGTCGTGCGTCTGCTCGATGTCGGCGGCGGTGACCGGGCCCGGCGTGGCCTTCTTGAGCTTCAACGTGGCCTCCGAGCGGTTGTGCAGCTTCATCACCACGCCCTTGAGGTTCAGGATCACGTCGACGACGTCTTCCTGCACGCCCTCGATCGTGGAGTATTCGTGCAGCACGCCGGCGATCTTCACCTCGGTGGCCGCGTAGCCGGGCATCGAGGAAAGAAGGATGCGGCGCAGGGCATTGCCGAGCGTGTGGCCGTAGCCGCGCTCGAAAGGCTCCATCACCACCTTCGCATGGGTGGGGGAGAGGTTCTGGACGTCGATGATGCGGGGCTTAAGGAACGTCGTGGCGTTGCTTTGCATTCGCGAGTACCTCTTGAATTCGTTTACTTCGAATAGAGCTCGACCACCAGCTGTTCGTTCACGTCGTTGGCGAACTCGGCGCGGTCGGGGAGGCTCTTGAACACTCCCTGGAACTTGGCCGGATCGACCTCGACCCAGCTCGGAAATCCGTTCTGCGCGGCGAGGTCGAGCGACGCCTTGATGCGCAGCTGCGCGCGCGACTTCTCGCGCACCGAGACCGTGTCCGTCGCGCGGCACAGGTACGAGGGGATGTTCACGGGCTTGCCGTTCACCTCGATCGCCTTGTGCGAGACGAGCTGGCGGGCCTCGGCACGCGTCGACGCGAATCCCATGCGGTACACCACGTTGTCCAGGCGGCTCTCCAGCATCTGCAGGAGGTTCTCGCCCGTGGCGCCGCGCTTCTGGATCGCCTTGTCGAAGTAGGTGCGGAACTGGCGCTCGAGCACGCCGTACATGCGGCGGATCTTCTGCTTCTCGCGAAGCTGCGTGCCGTACTCCGAGATGCGCGTGGACTTCGCGCCGTGCTGGCCGGGGCGCGAGTCGAGCTTGCACTTGGTGTCGAGCGAGCGGCGCGCGCTCTTCAGGAACAGGTCCGTTCCTTCGCGGCGCGAGAGCTTGCACTTGGGTCCGGTATAGCGAGCCATGGTCTATTCCTGTTCGTTACATGCGGCGGCGCTTGGGCGGCCGGCAACCGTTGTGGGGGACGGGCGTCACGTCGGCGATCGACACGATCTTCAGGCCCAGCGCATTGAGCGCGCGCACGGCCGACTCGCGTCCCGGCCCGGGACCCTTGATGCGCACTTCCAGGTTCTTCACCCCGTGCTCCTGGGCGGCACGGCCCGCCGACTCGGCGGCCACCTGCGCCGCGAAGGGCGTGGACTTGCGCGAGCCCTTGAAGCCCGCGGCGCCGGAGGTCGCCCACGAAAGCGCGTTGCCCTGTCGGTCGGTGATGGTGATGATCGTGTTGTTGAACGACGCGTGAACGTGGGCGATGCCCTCGGAGACGACTTTCTTCGCCTTCTTGCGTACGCGCGCTGCGGTGGGTGCCTTGGCCATTCGCTTTTTCCTTCGCTCGATTCGTTAAGCCGCCGCGGCCTTGGACAGGCGCACGGCCTTGCGCGGGCCCTTGCGGGTGCGCGCGTTGGTGCGGGTGCGCTGCCCCCGCACCGGCAGGCCCTTCTTGTGGCGCACGCCCCGGTAGCAGCCCAGGTCCATGAGGCGCTTGATGTTCATGGACACCTCGCGGCGCAGGTCGCCCTCGACGGTGAACTTGCCCACCTGCTCGCGCAGCTTGTCCATCTCCGCGTCGGTGAGGTCCTTGATCTTGGCCGACTGCTTCACGCCGGCGGCCTCGCAGATGTCGCGTGCGCGCGAGCGGCCGATGCCGAAGATCGCCGTGAGCGCGATGGCGGCGTGCTGGTGGTTCGGGATGTTGATGCCTGCGATACGGGCCATGTGTCGTCCTCGTTAGCCTTGGCGCTGCTTGTGGCGCGGATCGCTGCAGATCACGCGCACGACGCCCTTGCGCCGCACGATCTTGCACTTGCGGCAGATTTTCTTGACCGATGCTTGCACTCGCATTGCCGTTCTCCTTACTTCGCGCGGAACGTGATCCGCGCCTTGGTCAGGTCGTAGGGCGTGAGCTCCACGGTCACCTTGTCGCCGGGCAGGATGCGGATGTAGTGCATGCGCATCTTCCCGGAGATGTGGCCGAGCACCACGTGCCCGTTCTCGAGCTTCACCCTGAACATCGCGTTGGGGAGCGTCTCGAGGATCTCCCCCTGCATCTGGATCGTCTCTTCCTTCGCCATCTAGCGCACCGGGAATCCAGAGCCGCCCTTGAAGTTCGCCTTCTTGAGCAGGCTCTCGTACTGGTGCGACATGAGGTAAGCCTGGAGCTGGGCCATGAAGTCCATGGTCACAACCACCGTGATCAGCAGCGACGTGCCGCCGAAATAGAACGGCACGTTGTAGTTCGTGTGCAGGAACTCGGGCAGCAGGCACACGAGCGTCACGTAGATCGCGCCGATGAGCGTGAGGCGCGTGATGATGCGGTCGATGTACTTCGCCGTCTGCTCGCCCGGCCGGATGCCCGGCACGAAGGCCCCGCTCTTCTTCAGGTTGTCGGCCGTCTCCTTGGAGTTGAACACCAGCGCCGTGTAGAAGAAGCAGAAGAAGATGATCGCCGAGGCGTACAGCACGATATAGAGCGCCTGCCCGGGCGAGAGCGCCGCCGACACGTCCTTCAGCCAGACCATGTGCTCGTTCGAGCCGAACCACGACGCGAGCGTGGCCGGGAAGAGGATGATCGACGAGGCGAAGATCGGCGGGATCACGCCCGACATGTTGAGCTTGAGCGGCAGGAACGAGCTCTGGCCGCCGTACAGGCGGTTGCCCACCTGGCGCTTGGCGTAGTTCACCAGGATGCGCCGCTGCCCCTTCTCCACGAACACCACCACGCCGGTGACCACCAGGATCACGGCGAACACGGCGATGGCGATGAAGGGAGACATGGAGCCGGTCCGCACCAATTCAAGGGTGCCGCCCAGGGCGTGCGGCAGGCCCGCCACGATCCCCGCGAAGATGATCATCGAGATGCCGTTGCCGATGCCGCGCTCGGTGATCTGCTCGCCCAGCCACATGAGGAACATGGTGCCCGTCATGAGCGTGATCACGGTCGTGAAGCGGAACGCGAGGCCCGGGTCCATCACGAGGCCCGGCTGCGCCTCGAGCGCGATGGAGATGCCCAGCGCCTGGAAGGCGGCGAGCAGCACCGTGCCGTAGCGCGTGTACTGGGTGATCTTGCGCCGCCCCGATTCGCCTTCCTTCTTGAGCGCCTCCAGCTGCGGGGACACCACGGTCATCAGCTGCATGATGATCGAGGCCGAGATGTACGGCATGATCCCCAGCGCGAAGATCGTGAAGCGCGACAGCGCCCCTCCCGAGAACATGTTGAACATGTCCAGGATGCCGCCGCTGTTCTGCTTGAACAGGCGCGCGAGCTCGTTCGGGTCGATGCCCGGCACCGGGATGTGCGCCCCGATGCGGTAGACCACGAGCGCGGCCACCAGGAAGATCAGCCGGCGCTTGAGGTCGGTGAGCTTCCCGAGTGTCGCGAGGGGGTTGGACGACAAGTCGCTTCTCTCCGTTTAAGCCGCGGCCTGCTTGGCCTTGGGTTTGAGTTTCTTCTCGGGCTCCGGAGCCGGCGCCGGGAGCGTGACGCTCCCGCCCGCCTTCTCGATCGCTTCCCTGGCGCCCTTGCTCGCGCCGATGCCCGACACCTTGAAGGCCTTCTCGACCTTGCCCGCGAGGATGATCTTGGCGCGCACCACGCCGCCCGCGACGAGGCCCGCCTTCTTGAGGCCGTCCAGGTCGATTGTGTCCGCGCCGACCTTGGCGAGGTCGCCCGAACGCACTTCCGCCGCCTTGGTGATCGTCACCGCGAGGAAGCCGCGCTTGGGAAGGCGCCGCTGCAGCGGCATCTGCCCGCCCTCGAATCCCACCTTGTGGAATCCGCCGGCGCGCGATTTCTGCCCCTTGTGGCCGCGGCCCGCGGTCTTGCCCAGGCCCGAGCCGCCGCCGCGCGCGACGCGCTTGCGCGCCTTGTTCGCGCCCTCGGCGGGCTTGATCGTGTTCAGTTCCATGGTCCTATCCCTCGACCTTCACCAGGTAGCTCACCCGGTTGATCATTCCGCGGATCGACGGCGTGTCTTCGACTTCCACCGTGTGGCTGCGGTGCTTCAGTCCCAGGCCCTTCACCGACTCGCGGTGCTTGCGCTTGGTCGCCGTGATGCCCTTCACGAGGGTCACCTTGATCGTCTTGCCGGTTTGCGCCGGCTTCGCTTTGGCGTTCATCTCGTCGATCCTTTAGCCGGCGATCTCTTCGACCTTCTTGCCGCGCTTGGCCGCGATCTCGGAAGGACGGCGCTGCTGGGTGAGGCCGTCCAGGGTCGCGCGCACGACGTTGTACGGGTTCGTGGAACCGTGGCACTTGGCCGAGATGTTGGTCACGCCCATCACCTCGAACACCGCGCGCATCGCGCCGCCCGCCTTGATGCCGTTGCCTTCCTGCGCGGGCTTCATCATCACCCTCGTGGCCCCATGGCGGCCGAGCACTTCGTGGTGGATGGTCCCGCTCTTCAGGGCGACCTTCACCATGTTGCGGCGCGCCTGTTCCATAGCCTTCTGCACGGCGACCGGGACCTCGCGGGCCTTGCCCTTGCCCATGCCGATCGAGCCGTCGCCGTCGCCCACCACCGTGAGCGCCGCGAAGCCCAGGATCCGCCCGCCCTTCACCACCTTGGTGACGCGGTTCACGGAGATCATCTTCTCCCGCAGGCCGTCGCTGCGCTCTTCGCCCTGCGGGCCCTTCTGGTCAGGTCTCGCCATGTCGGTAGGTGTCCTTTAGAACTTGAGGCCGCCTTCGCGGGCCGCCTCGGCGAGCGCCTTCACGCGCCCGTGGTAGCTGAATCCGGCGCGGTCGAACGCCACCTCGGTGACGCCGGCGGCCTTCGCCTTCTCGGCGATGCGCTTGCCCACCTCCGCGGCCGCTTCCTTCTTGGCGCCGTTGGGATGGCTCGCGCGCACTTCCTTCTCGAGCGTCGAGGCCGAGGCGAGCACCTTGCCGCCCGAGGCGTCGATCACCTGCGCGTAGATATGGGAATTGGTGCGGTGGACCGCAAGGCGCACGGCGGCATGGCGCGCGATGCGAACGCGCGTCTTGGCGGCCCTGCGGATTCTCGAAGCTTTCTTGTCCATGTGTCGGCCCTGCCTTACTTCTTCTTGGTTTCTTTGAGGGAAACCGTCTCGTCGGCGTAGCGCACGCCCTTGCCCTTGTACGGCTCGGGTGGCTTGTACGCGCGGATCTCGGCGGCGGTCTGGCCGACCTTCTGCTTGTCGACCCCCTTGATGACGATCTCGGTCTGGGTCGGCGTCTCCGCCTTCACTCCGTCCGGCAGCGAGTGCACGATCGGGTGCGAGAAGCCGAGCGAAAGGTTCACCTTGTTGCCCTGCGCCTGCGCGCGATAGCCCACGCCGACCAGCGTGAGGCGCTTCTCGAAGCCCGCCTTCACCCCGTGGACCATGTTGGCCACGAGGTTGCGCATCGTGCCGGAAAGGGCGTTGGACTGCTGCGTCTCGTCGGCGGCGGCGAAGGTGACCTTGTCGCCCTCGCGCTTCACGACCACGCCGGCGGAAACGGCTTGCTTGAGCGTTCCGAGCGGGCCCTTCACGGTCACCTCGGCGGCGCCGACGGTCACCTCGACCTTCTCGGGAACGACCACGGGATATTTCGCGATACGGGACATGGCGCGTTTCCTTTAGACCACGATGCAGAGGACTTCGCCGCCCACGCCCGTCTCGCGGGCGCGCCGGTCGGTCATCACTCCGCGCGAGGTCGAGACGATCGCCACCCCGAGGCCGTTCATGACCTGGGGAATGTCCTCGCGGCCCTTGTAGATGCGCAGCCCCGGGCGCGAGACGCGCTCGATCTTCTCGATCACGGGCTTGCCGGCGTAGTACTTGAGGCCGATCTCGATCACGGCCTTGCCGTCGGCTTCGCGCATCGCGAAGTCCTCGATGTAGCCCTCGTCCTTGAGGACCTGGGCGATGGCGCGCTTCACTTTCGACGCGGGCACGCTCACGGTCACCTTCTCGGTGGCCTGCGCGTTGCGGATGCGCGTCAACATGTCGGCGATGGGGTCACTCATGCTCATATCCGGCTCCTACCAGCTCGCCTTGATCATTCCCGGGATCTCGCCACGCATGGCGATCTCGCGGATCTTGTTGCGGGCGAGCCCGAACTTGCGGAACGTGCCGCGGGGACGCCCGGTCATCGCGCAGCGGTTGCGAAGGCGCACGGGCGAGGCGTTGCGCGGCAGCGCCTGCAGCTTCGAGCGCGCCTCGTCACGGGCCTCGTCGGTGGCCTTGGGATCCTTGATGATGGCGATCAGCTGCTTGCGCCGGTCCGCGAATTTCTTCACGGTGGCGCGGCGCTTCGCCTCGCGGTTGATGACGGCAAGCTTGGCCATTACGCCCTCTCAGTCCTGAACGGAAACCGGAACGCAGCGAGGAGCGCACGAGCCTCCTCGTCGGTCTTCGCGGTGGTGGTGATTGAAATGTTCAGCCCCCGCAGCGTGTCGATCTTGTCGTACTCGATCTCGGGGAAGATGATCTGTTCCTTGACGCCCATGTTGTAGTTGCCGCGCTGGTCGAAGGAGCGGCCCGAAACGCCGCGGAAGTCGCGCACGCGCGGCAGCGCGATCGTGACCAGGCGGTCCAGGAACTCGTACATGCGGCGGTTGCGCAGCGTGACCATCACGCCCACGGGATAGCCGGTGCGGATCTTGAACGCGGCGATCGACTTCTTCGACTTCGTGATGACCGGCTTCTGCCCGGCGATCTTCTGCAGGTCGCCCGCGGCGTTGTCGAGCACCTTCTTGTCGGCGACGGCCTCGCCCACGCCCATGTTGAGCGTGATCTTGGTCACTCGCGGCACCTGCATGCGCGTCTTGTAGCCGAACTGCTTCATCAGCGCCGGCACGATGGCCTCGCGGTACTGCACCTGCAGGCGCGGAGGCTGCGTCGGCGCGGCTTCCTTCTCGACCGCCTTGGCGGGCTTCGCGTCCTTCGCCTTCTTCGCTTCCTTCCCGGCGGGCTTGGCGTCGAGCGCGGGAGGTTTGCCCGCGGGCTTCGCTTCCTTGCCGCCCTTCGCCTTCGCGTCCTTGTCTTCTTTGGCCATGTCTATTCCTGACTCAAACGTCCACGACTTCGCCGTTGGACTTGAAGAAGCGCACCTTGCGCGGCGGGTTGCCGGCCTGCGCCTCGAGGAACTTGAATCCCACGCGGTCGCCCTTGCCCGTGGCGGGATTGACCAGCATCACGTTCGAGATGGCGAGCGGCATTTCCTTGTCGATGATGCCGCCCGTCTGTCCCTTCACGGGATTGGGGCGCTGGTGCTTCTTCACGCGGTTCACGCCCTCGACGAGGACCTTGCCCGCCTCGAACACGCGCAGCACCGTGCCGCGCTTGCCCTTTTCCCTGCCGGTGGTGACGACGACGGTGTCGCCCTTGCGGATCTTCTGCATTCTGGGCTCCTACAAAACTTCCGGCGCGAGCGACACGATCTTCATGAAGCGCTCGGTGCGAAGCTCGCGAGTCACCGGCCCGAAGATGCGCGTGCCGATCGGCTCGAGCTTGGGGTTCAGCAGCACCGCGGCATTGGCGTCGAACTTGATCACCGAGCCGTCCGGGCGGCGCACGCCGTGGGCCGTGCGGACCACGACGGCGCTGTAGACCTCGCCCTTCTTCACGCGGCCGCGCGGCGCAGCACTCTTGATGCTGACCTTGATGATGTCGCCGATGCCGGCATAGCGGCGCTTGGAGCCGCCCAGCACCTTGATACACATCACCGAGCGCGCGCCGGTGTTGTCGGCGACGTCGAGAATCGATTGCATCTGAATCATTGTTCTTTCTCCAACTTGACCCGGGGCGCGAGGCCTCCAGCCAGTCTTGGATCCGTCTTCCGCCTTCACCGCTTCCCGATGGGAGGCACGGTGCCGGCTGGTCTTTGGTTCCCCACCTGCAGCGAGCGTGGGAGGGTCGAGCTGCAACCGCGTTTGGGCCCGGGCGTTTCGGTGCTGCTGGCTTCTGCTGGCGGCCGGGCGGCCCCCGGAAATCGCTTTCCGGGCCTGCAACTGGACTCCCGGCCACGAAGCCTGGGCCGGAAGCTGAAAAGACTAAAATTATAGCACTTTTCGCGCCAGAAACTCAACCGGCGCGGGGCCTTACTCCGGGCGGGCGCGCTCGGCGACGCGGGCCACCTTCCAGGCCTTGGTCTTGGAAATCGGGCGGCATTCCTCGATCACGACCTTGTCGCCCACCTTCGCGTCGTTGCCCTCGTTGTGGGCGTGGTACTTCTTCGTCCGGCTCACCACCTTGCCGATGGTCGGGTGCATCACCTGGCGCTCGACGAGCACGGTGACGGTCTTGTTCATCTTGTCGCTCACCACCGTTCCGGTGAGCTGGCGCTGGCTCTTGGCGGCCGGGGCCTTGGCGGGCTCGCTCACTTGGCGGCTCCCTTCGATTTCTGCTTCATGAACGTGTGGACGCGGGCGATCTGCTTGCGCACGCGGCCGATCTCGCTGTTCTTGGTGAGGCTCTGGGTGGCGAGCTGCATGCGCAGGCCGAACTGCGCGCGGCGCAGCTCCAGCAGCTCCTTCTCCAGCTCCTCGGCGCTCTTCGAGCGCAGGTCGTCGTTCTTGCTCATCTCGGTGTCTCCTTAACCCAGCGCGCGCTGCACGAACGTCGTGCGGATCGGCAGCTTCGCCGCGGCGAGCGCGAACGCCTCGCGCGCCGTGGCCTCTTCGACGCCGTCCATCTCGTAGAGCACCTTGCCGGGCACGATCTCGGCGACGAAGTACTCGGGCGAGCCCTTGCCGTTGCCCATGCGGACCTCGGCGGGCTTCTTGGAGATCGGCTTGTCCGGGAAGATGCGGATCCAGACGCGGCCGCCGCGCTTGATGTGGCGCGTCATCGCGCGGCGCGCGGCCTCGATCTGGCGCGCCGTGAGGCGGCCGCGGCCGGTGGCCTTCAATCCGTATTCGCCGAAGGACACCTTGGCCCCGCGCGTGGCGACGCCCTTGTTGCGGCCCTTCTGCTCCTTGCGGTATTTCCTTCTAGCTGGCTGCAGCATTTCTCACTCCCGGTTTGCGGCTGGCGGGCTTGCGCTCGGGCACTTCAGGCGCCGGCGCCACGGGCTGTTCGCCCTTGCCGAGGGTCTCGCCCTTGAAGACCAGCACCTGCACGCCGATCGTGCCGTAGGTGGTCTTCGCTTCGGAAAATCCGTACTCGATGTCGGCGCGCAGCGTGTGCAGCGGCACGCGGCCTTCGCGGTACCACTCGGTGCGCGCGATCTCCGCGCCGTTCAGGCGCCCGGCGCTCGTGATCTTGATGCCCTGCGCGCCCAGGCGCATGGCGTTCTGCATGGCGCGCTTCATGGCGCGGCGGAACATCACGCGCTTCTCGAGCTGGCCGGTGATCGAATCGGCGATGAGCTGGGCGTCGAGCTCCGGCTTCCTGATCTCCTCGATGTTCACGTGCACGGGAACGCCCATCAGGCGCTGCAGCGCAGTGCGCAGGCCCTCGATGTCCTCGCCCTTCTTGCCGATCACCACGCCGGGGCGCGCCGAGTAGATCGTGATGCGCGCGTTCTTGGCGGGGCGCTCGATGACGACCTTGCCCACGGCCGCGTGCGAGAGCTTCTTCTTCAGGTACTCGCGGACCTTGATGTCCTCGGCGAGCATCCCCGGGAAGTTCTTGGAGTTCGCGTACCACTTCGAGCCCCAGTTGCGGTTCACCGAGAGGCGGAAGCCGGTCGGATTGATCTTCTGTCCCATGGCTAGTCCTTTTTCCCGTCGCCGACGGTGAGGAACACGTGGCAGGTCGGCTTCACGATGCGGTTGCCGCGGCCCTTGGCGCGCGCCTGGAAGCGCTTGAGCACCGGGCCCTTCTCGACGTAGATGCGCGTCACCTTGAGCTCGTCGATGTCCGCGCCGTTGTTGTGCTCGGCGTTGGCGATCGCGCTCTCCAGCACCTTCTTGATGATCTTGGCGCCCTTCTTCGGCGTGAAGGCGAGGATGTTGAGCGCGTTGCCGATGGACTGGCCGCGCACGAGGTCGGCCACGAGGCGGCCCTTCTGGGCCGAGAGCCTCACGCCGTAGAGCTTCGCTTCGACGTTCATGTCGTCTCCTTACTTCTTCGCGGCCGCGGCGGCGGGCGCGGGAGCGGCACCGCCGGCGGCGGGCGCCGCGACCTTCTTGTCGGCCGAATGGCCCTTGAAGGTGCGCGTGAGCGCGAATTCGCCGAGCTTGTGGCCGACCATGTTCTCGGTCACGTACACCGGGATGTGCTGCTTGCCGTTGTGCACGGCGATCGTGAGGCCGACGAAGTCGGGAAGGACCGTGGAGCGGCGCGACCAGGTCTTGATCGGCCGCTTGTCCTTGGCGGCAGAGGCCGCCTCCACCTTCTTCATGAGGTGCCCATCGACGAACGGGCCTTTCTTGATTGAGCGTGCCATCGCTAGTCCTTATGCCTTCTTGTGGCGGCTGCGCACGATCATCGACTGAGTGCGCTTGTTGGTGCGGGTCTTCTTGCCCTTGGCCGGCTGGCCCCACGGGCTCACCGGATGGCGGTTGCCGCGCGTGCGGCCCCCCAGCGGGTGGTCGACCGGGTTCATGGTCTCGCCGCGAACCGTCGGGCGGATGCCGCGCCAGCGGTTGGCGCCCGCCTTGCCGATCTGGCGAAGGTTGTGCTCCTCGTTGCCCACTTCGCCGATGGTGGCGCGGCAGTTCACGTGCACGCGGCGGATCTCGCCGGAGCGCATGCGAAGCTGCGCGTACTCGCCCTCGCGCGCGAGCAGCTGCACGCCCGCGCCCGCGGCGCGCGCGATCTGCGCGCCCTTGCCGGGCAGCATCTCCACGCAGTGCACCGTGGTGCCGACGGGAATGTTGCGAAGCGGCAGCGCATTGCCCGACTTGATGGGCGCCTCGGAGCCGGCCTCGATCTTCTGGCCGACCGTGAGCCCCTTGGGAGCGATCATGTAGCGGCGCTCGCCGTCGGCGTACAGGATGAGCGCGATGTTGGCGCTGCGGTTCGGGTCGTACTCGAGCCGCTCGACCTTGGCGGGGATCCCGTCCTTGTCGTTGCGGCGGAAGTCGATCACGCGATAGTGGTGCTTGTGCCCGCCGCCCTGGTGGCGCGTGGTGATGTTGCCCATGGAGTTGCGGCCCGCGCGCTTGGGCGAGGCCTCCACGAGCGGCGCGTACGGCGCGCCCTTGTGCAGGTCGGGATTGACCACCTTCACCATCGACCGGCGGCCGGCCGAGGTGGGTTTCGTCTTGATGAGCGCCATGGCTTAGGCCACTCCTTCCACGAAGTTGATGTCGCTGTCGCCGAGCAGGCTCACGTACGCCTTCTTGACGAGCTTGCGCTTGCCGATGTAGCGGCCGTGGCGCTTTTCCTTGCCCTTCACGTTCACCACGTTCACGGCGCCCACCTGGACCTTCTGCTCCTTGAAGAGCAGCTCCACGGCGGCCTTGATCTCGGCCTTGGTCGCGTCGGGGATCACCTCGAACACGATCTGCCGGCGCGTCTCGCCCACGAGCGTGGCCTTTTCCGAGATCACCGGGGCGACGATGACCTTCATGAGGCGTTCTTGGTTCATGCCAGGGCCTCCTCGAGGTGCTTCACCGCGGCCTTGGTCACGAGGACCTTCTCGAAGCGCATAAGGCTCACGGGATCGGCGTGGCGCGCCTCGAGCACCAGCACGTTGGGCAGGTTGCGCGAGGAAAGGTAGAGGTTGTCGTCGAGCTTGTCCGTGAGGATGAGCACGTCGTCCATGCCGAGGGTGCGAAGCTTGCCGGCGAGCGCCTTGGTCTTGGGAGCCTCCACCGTGAGCGACTCGATCACCGCGAGGCGCTGCTCGCGGACGAGCTGCGACAGGATCGAGGCCATGCCCGCGCGGTACATCTTGCGGTTCACTTTCTGGGTGAAGTTCTCGTCGGGCTTGTTGGGGAAGATGCGCCCGCCGCCGCGCCACAGGGGCGAAGAGGTCATGCCGGCGCGCGCGCGTCCCGTGCCCTTCTGGCGCCAGGGCTTGCGCGTGGAGTGGCGGACCTCGCTGCGCGTTTTCTGCGCGCGCGAGCCCTGCCGGCCGTTGGCGTGGTACGCGACCACGACCTGGTGGACGAGCGCCTCGTTGTATTCGCGACCGAAGAGCGCTTCCGAGGCGTCGACGGACTTCTGCGACTCGCCCTTCTCGTTGATGACCTTGAGTTCCATCACTTGGCTCCCTTCGCTGCGCCCTTGGCGGCCTTCGCCTTCACGCTGGGACGAACGACCACGGAGCCGTTCTTGGCGCCGGGCACGGAGCCCTTCACCATGAGGAGGGACCGCTCCGCGTCCACGCGGGCGATCTCCAGCAGCTGCACGGTGCGGTTCACGTTGCCGAGGTGGCCCGACATGCGCTTGCCGGGAAAGACGCGGCCCGGGTCCTGCGCCATGCCGATGGAGCCGGGGCTGTTGTGCGAGATCGAGTTGCCGTGCGAGGCACGGTTCGAGGAGAAGTGGTAGCGCTTGATGACGCCGGCGTAGCCCTTGCCGAGCGTCGTGCCCGACACGTCGACTTTCATGCCCGGCTGGAACATGTCGACCTTGAGCTCGGCGCCGATCTTGAGCTCGCCGACGGCGGCCGCGTCCACTCGGAACTCGCGAAGCTCCGAGGCGGCTTCCGTCCCGGCTTTCGCAAAATGCCCCGCCATCGCCTTGTTCACGCGCGAGGCGCGGCGCTTGCCGAATGCGACCTGGACGGCCACGTAGCCGTCGCTGTCCTTGGATTTGATCTGCGCGACGCGGTTGCCCGAGCAGTCGAGCACCGTCACGGGGACGGACGTTCCGTCGTCCTTGAAGATGCGCATCATGCCGACCTTGCGGCCGACGAGTCCGAGACTCATCTTGCTGTCCTTTCGTTATTGGCCGCCCCGGCTTTGCGGGCGGTGCTGGCAGCAATTGGCCAGCCCTTCACCTTGTGTGCCGGGGCACGCTACAACCCCGACGCAGAGCCAAAGATTATAGCACGCCCAAGGGGTTAGCGCCCCTCAGGCGGCAGCGCTCAGAGCTTGATCTCGACGTCCACGCCCGCCGGGAGGTCCAGCTTCATCAGGGCGTCCACGGTCTTGTCCGTGGGCTCGATGATGTCCATGAGGCGCAGGTGCGTGCGGATCTCGAACTGGTCGCGCGAGGTCTTGTTCTTGTGCGGCGAGCGCAGGATGTCGAAACGCTCGATGCGCGTGGGCATGGGCACCGGGCCCTTCACCACGGCGCCGGTGCGCTTGGCGGTCTCCACGATCTCGAGGGCCGACTGGTCGATCAGCTTGTAATCGAACGCCTTGAGGCGGATGCGGATCTTCTGCTTTGCAAGTGCTTGGGCCATGACTACTCCAGGATCTTGGTGACGACGCCGGCGCCGACGGTGCGGCCGCCTTCGCGGATGGCGAAGCGAAGCTTCTCCTCCATCGCGATGGGCGCGATCAGCGTCACCGTCATCTTGATGTTGTCTCCCGGCATCACCATCTCCGTGCCCTTGGGCAGCTCCAGGCTGCCGGTCACGTCGGTGGTGCGGAAGTAAAACTGCGGCCGGTAGCCGTTGAAGAACGGCGTGTGCCGCCCGCCCTCTTCCTTG
>DATJVS010000071.1:0-13640 GCA_035501715.1 Usitatibacter sp. | reverse complement strand
TTGATCAGCTCCGTCACCTTGGAACGAATCGTGTAGTCCTGGTAGGCCGGGATCGCGATGGCCGCCAGGATGCCGATGATCGCAACCACGATCATCAGTTCGATCAGGGTGAAGCCCTTTTGAATTCGCATCAATTGCTCCTTTGGCAAGTTGGAAAGTTGCAGCGGGACCGAAACCTTTCACAGGCCCGCTGACCGCCAATTGAGCAACCCGCATGCCAGAACATGTTGGAATATGTAACCAAATGATTCATGGGCGGAATTTCGCGGAAATGTGAAGCAAGTCATAGGGTTGGCTGCGACACTGAGCCGCAATTCCTGACGTGAATCGGCACCGCCGGAACGACTGCTTTCGCGAGCCTTACGCCGGGACGCGGGTTTCCCCCATGGCCGAGGCCATGCGATCGATGGCTTTGCGAATATTTTCCATCGACGTCGCAAAGGAAATTCGCAGGTAACCCTCGGCGCCGAAAGCGGAGCCGGGGACTGCGGCCACGCCCTGCGGTTGCGCGAGCAGGTAGTCGCACAACGCAAGGTCCGTCGGCGCGGAGATCCGGCCCGACTTGTGCAGGCTCGCGATCGCGCCGCGGCAGTCCGGGAACGAGTAGAACGCGCCGCCGGGCATGAGGCATTTCACTCCGGGGATGCGATTCAATCCGTCCGTGATGACGCGCGCGCGCTCCTTGAACGCGGCCACCATGGGCTCGATGCAGCCCTGGTCGCCGGTGAGGGCGGCCTCGGCCGCGTACTGCGAGATCGACGCCGGATTGGAGGTGCTGTGCGACTGCACGTTCTCCATCGCTTCGACGAGATCCTGCGGGCCGCCGCAATAGCCGATGCGCCAGCCGGTCATCGAGTAGGCCTTCGACACGCCGTTCATGGTGACCGTGCGTGAGTAAAGGTCCGGGCACACGTTCAGGATGTTCACGAACTTCGAGCCGTCCAGGAGGATGTGCTCGTACATGTCGTCGGTGGCGATGACGATCTGGGGATGCGCGCGCAACACTTCGCCCAGCGCCTTCAGCTCGTCGGCGGTATAGACCGCGCCCGTCGGGTTCGAGGGGCTGTTCAGCCACAGCAGGCGCGACTTCGGCGTGATCGCGGCGCGAAGCTGCGCCGGCGTGATCTTGAAGCCCTGGTCGATGCCGGCGTTGATGAAGACCGGCTTCGCGTCGGCCATCATCGCCATGTCCGGATACGAGACCCAGAACGGCGCCGGGATGATGGCCTCGTCGCCGGCGTTGAGCAGCGCGAGGCACAGGTTGAACGAGGTCTGCTTGCCGCCGCACGAGACGAGGATCTGCTTTTCCGTGTACTCGAGGCCGTTTTCCTTCCGGAACTTGGCCGCGATGGCCTTGCGAAGCGAGGGCGTGCCGCCCGCGGCGGTGTACTTGGTGAGGCCCTTGCGGATCGCCGCGATGGCCGCTTCCTTGATGAAGTCCGGCGTGTCGAAGTCGGGCTCGCCCGCTCCCATGGCGATCACGTCCTTGCCCTCGGATTTCAGGCGCGCGGCCTTGGCGGAAACGGCGAGGGTGGGCGAGGGCTTGATGGCCTTGAGGCGGTTGGCGACCTGCGACATGCGAATTCTCCGTGGCGGTGGGTTCGGAAGTTCCAGTCGCCATTTTATAATAGGCAATGCCTCGCGGCCGTTCGCACTACCACACTCTCGGCGTCGCGCGTGACGCCTCGTCGATCGAGATCGCCAACGCCGTTCGCGAGAAGCTTGCGGACCTCAAGGCGAGCGGCGCCTCCGAGGAGCAGTCGCAGGCGGTCCGCGACGCCTACCAGGTGCTCGCCAATCCCGACTCGCGCGCCGAATACGATTCGCGCCTGCCGCCCGATCCCGCGGCGCGGGCCGCCGCCGAGAAGAAGCCGGGCGCCGTCGACTTCTTGAAGGATGTCGTCCGCGAGGCGGGGCTCGTGAAGGCCGTCGTCCCCGTGGCCGTCGTGCTGATGATAGGAATCATCTGGATCAGGACGCGCGCGCCGGCGCATCCGCCGGTGAACGTGGTGACTCCGCCGATCGTGGTGCACGTGCCGAAGCCGGAGTCCCCGCCGAAGGCGGCGTCCGAGGAGGCGGCGAGCGCGGCGGCCCCGGAGAGCACGGCGGCTGCACCGCCGGCGCCCGCAGCGCCGAAGGTCCTCGGCGCCGAAGGCGTCTTCGCCGCGGTCTCGAATTCCGTCGCCCGCATACAGGTCTACGACGCGTCCGGCCGCCTCTTCGCACAGGGAAGCGGCGTCGCCACCGGCAACACGCTCGTCATCACCAACTGCCACGTCGTGTCGGGCGCGAGCCGCATCTCGGTGAAGGTGGCGGGTGTGGTCCTCGACGGCGTGGTGCAGGTGGCCGACAGGCAGCTCGACCTTTGCAGCCTGCGCGTGGCGGGGCTGGTGGCGCCGCCCGTGCAGATCGCCACCGGCGAGGTGCACGTGGGGCAGGCGGTATTCGCCATCGGCGCTCCGCAGGGGCTCGAGCTCACGCTCTCCGAGGGCATCGTGTCGTCGCTGCGCCAGACCACGAAAGGGACAATCATCCAGACCACCGCGCCCATTTCGCCGGGCTCGAGCGGCGGCGGCCTCTTCAACGCGGGCGGCCAGCTGGTGGGCATCGTCACGTTCCAGCACAAGACCGGCCAGAACCTCAACTTCGCGCTGCCGGCGAGCTGGATCTTCGAGATGCAGGACCGCGAGGCGACCGAAGACGTCTCGGAACCCGTCGCCCGTTCCGCGAGCAACCCGCAATAGCGAATCGTCCAATGGAAGTCGTCACCTATCCCGGCAGTCCCTTCAGGCTGCACCAGCCGTTCCCGCCCGCGGGCGACCAGCCCCAGGCCATCGACAAGCTCGTCGAGGGATTGAACGACGGGCTTTCGTACCAGACCCTCCTGGGCGTCACGGGCTCGGGAAAGACCTACACCATGGCGAACGTGATCGCGCGCACGGGCCGTCCCACGCTCGTGATCGCGCCCAACAAGACGCTCGCCGCGCAGCTCTACTCGGAATTCCGCGAGTTCTTCCCCGAGAACGCGGTGGAGTACTTCGTCTCGTACTACGACTACTACCAGCCCGAGGCCTACGTGCCCTCGCGCGACCTCTACATCGAGAAGGACTCGTCGATCAACGAGCACATCGAGCAGATGCGCCTGTCGGCCACCAAGAGCCTCATCGAGAGGAAGGACGTGGTCATCGTGGCCACGGTGTCCTGCATCTACGGCATCGGCGACCCGGGCGACTACCAGGACATGCGCCAGGTGCTGCGCGAGAAGGACCCGGTGCCGCAGCGCGACCTCCTCGCGCGCCTGGCGGGCATGCAGTACACGCGCAACGACATCGACTTCCGGCGCGGCACCTTTCGCGTGCGCGGCGACACGATCGACGTCTTCCCCGCTGAGAACAGCGAGCAGGCGCTGCGCATCTCGCTCTTCGACGACGAGATCGAGTCGCTCACGCTCTTCGATCCGCTCACGGGCGAGCTCCTGCATCGCATCCCGCGCTTCACGCTCTACGCGAAGAGCCACTACGTGACGCCGCGCGCCACCGTGCTTCGCGCCATCGAGACCATCAAGGTCGAGCTTCGCGAGCGGCTCGACTTCTTCCAGAAGCAGGGCAAGCTCCTCGAGCTGCAGCGGCTGCAGCAGCGCACGCACTTCGACCTCGAGATGATGAACGAGCTGGGCTTCTGCAAGGGCATCGAGAACTACACGCGGCACCTTTCGGGGCGCTCGCCCGGGGAGCCGCCGCCCACGCTCATCGACTACCTGCCCACCGAGTCGCTCATCGTGATCGACGAAAGCCACGTGACCGTGCCGCAGATCGGCGGCATGTACAACGGCGACCGCTCGCGCAAGGAGGTGCTCGTGGAGTACGGATTCCGCCTTCCTTCGGCGCTCGACAACCGCCCGCTCAAGTTCGAGGAATTCGAGCGCCAGGTGCGCCAGGCGATCTTCGTTTCCGCCACGCCCGCCGACTACGAGCGCACGCATGCTGCGCAGACGGTCGAGCAGCTCGTGCGTCCCACGGGCCTCATCGATCCGGTGCTGCTGCAGCGGCCCGCCTCGTCGCAGGTGGACGACCTGCTCTCGGAAGTGAACAAGCGCGTGGCGATCAACGAGCGCGTGCTCGTGACCACGCTCACCAAGCGCATGGCCGAGGACCTCACCGACTACCTCGCCGAGCACGGCGTGAAAGTGCGCTACCTGCACTCGGACGTGGACACCGTCGAGCGCGTGGAGATCATCCGCGACCTGAGGAAGGGCCTGTTCGACGTGCTGGTGGGGATCAACCTGCTGCGCGAGGGCCTGGACATTCCCGAGGTGTCGCTGGTGGCGGTGCTCGATGCCGACAAGGAAGGGTTCCTGCGCTCGGGCCGCTCGCTCATCCAGACCATCGGCCGCGCCGCGCGCCACATCAACGGCACTGCGATCCTCTACGCCGACCACACGACCGACTCGATGAAGGCGGCGATCGACGAGACGGAGCGGCGCCGCGCGACCCAGGTGGCCTTCAACCTCGCGCACGGCATCGAGCCCAAGAGCGTGTCCAAGCGCATCAAGGACATGATCGACGGCGTCTACGACGCGGACGAGGCGAGGGAAGCGAAGAAGGCGGCCGAGGAAGAGGCGAAGTACGACACGCTCTCGGAGAAGCAGCTCGACCAGCGCATCAAGAAGATCGAGAAGGAGATGCTCGAGGCGGCGCGCAACCTCGAGTTCGAGCGGGCGGCGAACCTGCGCGACGAACTGAAGGCGCTTCGGGACCGATTGATGGCCGTGGGAGGCGAAGGATGACGAACCAGGACGTGGGACGCTACGGCAGCGGCAAGGCCGTGCGCCGCATCGAGGACCCGGCATTGCTCGCCGGCCGCGGCCAGTACGCGGGCGACGTGTCGCTGCCGGGGCAGGCCTGGCTCGTCTTCGTGCGATCGCCCTTCGCGCATGCGCGCATCAACTCGATCGACGTGTCCGCCGCGAAGGCGATTCCCGGCGTGATCGAGGTGATCACCGGCGCGCAGATGGCCGGGGCCGGCGTGAAGGCGATGGTGGGCGCCGCGGGGTTCAAGCGCGCCGACGGAACGCCCGTGGCCTCGCCGCCCCGTCGCCCGCTTGCGCACGAGGTGGCGCGCTTCATGGGCGAGGCGGTCGCGCTCGTCGTGGCCGAGAGCCGTGCCGCGGCGCGCGACGGCGCCGATGCGGTGATTGTCGACTACGAGGAGCTGCCTTCGGTGGTGGATTCGTTCGCCGCGGTGAAGCCCGGCGCGCCGGTGCTCTGTCCCCAGGCGCCGGACAACATCGCCGCCGAATCGCGCTATGGCGACCGCAAGGCCGCCGCCGACGCGTTCGCGTCCGCGGCGCACATCGTCTCGCTCGACATCGAGAACCAGCGCCTCGCCGCGAATCCCATCGAGCCGCGCACGGTGCTCGCCGCGTTCGACCCGGCGAACGGACGCCTCACGGTGCGGCTCTCGAGCCAGATGCCCACGGCAGTGCGTGGCGGCATCTGCGACGCGATCCCGGGACGCACTCCGGAGAACACTCGCATCGTCGTGGGCGACGTGGGCGGCGGCTTCGGCATGAAGACGGGGCCGTATCCCGAGGACATCGCGGTGGCCTACGCATCGCTGCAGGTGAAGCGCCCGGTGAAATGGATCTCGGAGCGCTCCGAGGAGTTCCTCGCGACCGTGCATGGCCGCGACGTCATCACGCGCGGGGAGCTCGCCCTCGACGCGAGCGGCCGCGCCCTTGCGCTTCGCGTGCGCTCGTTCGCCAACATCGGCGCCTACGCCACCGGCGCGGGCGTCGCGATCCAGCTCCTGGTGGGGCCGTGGGTGTCCACGAGCATCTACGACATCGGGCTGATCGATTTCCATTTCACGACCGTGCTCACCAATCGCGCGCCCACGGGACCGTATCGCGGCGCGGGCCGGCCCGAGGCGATCTACCTCATCGAGCGCCTCATGGACGCGGCGGCGCGCGAGATGGGCATCGATCCCGCGGAGTTTCGCCGGCGCAACATGGTGCGCAGCGCGCAGATGCCCTACAAGAGCGCCATGGCGCAGGTGTACGACACCGGCAACTTCGAGTCGATCCTGGACCAGGGACTCGCGCTCGCGGACTGGAACGGATTCGCCGCGCGCCGGGAGGAATCGAAGAGGCGCGGCAGGCTTCGCGGCCGCGGCATCGCGACGTTCCTCGAGTGGACCGGCGGCAACGCGCTCGAGGAGAAGGTCGAGGTCTCGGTCATGCCCGACGGCTTCATCGAGGTCGTCACCGCCACGCAGCAGATGGGGCAGGGCATCCAGACGAGCTACGCGCAGCTCGTGGTGGACATCTTCGAAGTGCCCATCGAGCGCGTGCGCATCGTGCAGGGCGATACCGACCGCGCCAACGGTTTCGGAAGCGCGGGCTCGCGCTCGCTCTTCACCGGCGGCTCGGCGGTGAGCGAGGGATCGCAGAAGACGCTCGCCCTGGCGAAGGACCTCGCGGCCGAAACGCTGGAAGTGTCGGCGGCGGACATCGAGTACCGCGCAGGGCGCTTCGGCGTCGCCGGCACGGACCTGGGCGTGGACCTCTTCGAGCTCGCGGGGCGCAAGGGCGCGCCGTCGATCCGCGTGGAATCGTCCACGACCGCGGGAGCGCCGAGCTGGCCCAACGGTTGCCACGTGTGCGAGGTGGAAGTCGACGCGTCCACGGGCGAGGTACAGGTCGCCGCTTACGCGTCGGTGAACGACATCGGCCGCGTCGTGAGCCCGGACATCGTGCGCGGCCAGGTCGATGGCGGCGCGATGCAGGGCATCGGCCAGGCGCTGTCCGAGCGTGTCGTCTACGATTCGGAAGGGGGACAGATGGTCTCGGGGAGCTTCATGGACTACGCGCTGCCTCGCGTGGATGTCTTCACCGGTTTCAAGACGGCGTTCGACACGTCGATCCCGTGCAAGACCAACGTGCTGGGCGTGAAGGGCGTGGGCGAGCTGGGCACGATCGGCGCCACGCCCGCGGTGGTGAACGCGGTGGTCGATGCGCTCGCCTCGGCCGGGCTCGGGCGCGACGCGGAACGAATCCAGATGCCGATGACTTCCGAGCGCGTGTGGCGGATGCTTTCGCGCGACTTCGAGCCTTCGCCCTTCGTGGCGGACGGGGCGGGACGATGAACCCGATGGACTATCCCCTCCTGATACTCGCCGTTTCCCTGCTGCTGCTCTGGTTCGCCAGCTGGATCGGGGCGAACCATTTCCCGAAGCTGCGCGCGCAGATCTCCGAGCACCACGACGAGTTCGAGGTGATCCACGCCGCGACGCTCACGCTCCTGGGGCTCATCATCGGATTTTCCTTCTCGATGGCCGTGAGCCGCTACGACCAGCGCAAGAACCTCGAGGAAGCGGAAGCGAACGCGATCGGAACGGAGCTCGTGCGCGCGGAGCTGCTGCCCGAGCTGGAGGCGGCCCACGTGAAGAAGCTGCTCGTGGAGTACCTCGATGCGCGCGTGCGCTTCTACGAGGAGCGCGACAAGGCCGTGCTCGCGGAGATCGACGCGAGGACGGCGAAGCTGCAGGCCGAGCTCTGGGCATCCGTGCGCACGACGGCGCTCGCGCGGGCCGATCCGATCACGGCCCTGGTCGTCTCGGGGATGAACGACGTCCTCAACTCGCAGGGCTACACGCTCGCGGCATGGCGCAACCGGATCCCGGAGGGCGCGTGGATCATGATGGAGGTGATCGCGTTCATCGCCGCGTTCCTCGCCGGGCTCGGCACGCGTGCCCCGAACGCGACCAGGGGCCTGCTGATGCTGCTCACCTTCGTGGTCTCGATCGCGTTCTTCCTCATCGCCGACATCGACAGCCCGCGCGGCGGCATCATCCACGTGGCGCCGCACAACCTGCTGAGCGTATTGCCGGCCCCGGCGCCCCGATGAAGGCTTCGGTGCTGATCGTGTGCACCGGAAACATCTGCCGCTCGCCGACGGGAGAAGGCGTGCTGCGCGAGCACGCGAAGCGACGGGGACTCGATCGCGACGTTCGCGTGGCTTCCGCGGGAACGCACGGGTATCACATCGGCGAGTCGCCCGACCCGCGCGCCATCGAGCATGCGGCTCGGCGCGGATACGATCTGTCGGAACAGCGCGCCTCCCAGGTCACGCGCAAGGATTTCGAGGCGTTCGACTTCATCCTCGCCATGGACCGCGGGCACCTGCGGATGCTTCGCGCGATGAAGCCCGACGGCTCGCGAGCGCAGGTGGGCCTCTTCCTCGACGCGAGCGATCGCTGGAGAGGCGAGGACGTGCCCGACCCGTACTACGGTGGCCCCGAGGACTTCGAGCGCGTGCTCGACATGGTGGAGGAGGCGGCGGGCCGTTGGCTCGATCGCCTCGAGGCGGCCGGCACGACCTAGCGCGAGCAGGGCGCGACGAGTGTCGTCCCGGCGTCCACGGGAATCCACGAGGCGAGCGACTTGCAGGGCGCGCCCGGGATGCAAAGCTCGTAGTCCGCGGTGTACGTGGAACGCGCGAGGCGCAGTTCGCGAAGCTCACGCACGGCGGGCCGGTAGTGCCACACGCCATCGATCAGCAGTGCGCCCGCGGGAGGTTCCATGCCGGCGCCGCTGCCGCGGATGCGCGCTTCGTCGAGGTGCAGCATGCCGCCGGCCACGCGATAGTCTTCTTCCCAGCGGATCTTTTCGATGGAGTGCGTCCATGCGAGCGTGAACTGGCCCGCCGCGATGAACGCGTGGACCGCGCCGGCCGCGAGGCAGATCCCGATCGTCATCGCGTCAGGCGGGAGCGAGCGAGCCGCGCGTGCGCCAGTAGTGCCACGCGAAGAAGAGCGCGCCGAGGCCGAATCCGACCCAGTCGGTCCACGTGATCGCGACCACGAGCATGAAGGCCGCGCCCGCGGCGAGGATTCGCTCGATCCACCCGAGCGGCGCGCGCATGTACCCGATCGCCGCCGCGCCCCACAGCACGATCGCGACCACCGCCTTGAAGATCATGTACGCGGTGTCGGCCCAGGTCCCGCCCTGCAGCATCAGGGACGGGTCGTACACCGCCATGAAGGGGATCACGAATCCGGCGATCGCGATCTGCGTCGCCTTGAACCCGATCTTCATGAACGGCGCCTTCGCGATCGAGGCGGCCGCGAGGGCGGCGAGCGCCACCGGCGGCGTGAGGTCGGCCATGATCCCGAAGTAGAAGACGAACATGTGGGAGACGATGAGCGGCACGCCCAGCTTGAGCAGCGCCGGGGCCGCGATCGAGCTCGTGATGATGTAGTTGGGGATCGTGGGAATCCCCATTCCCAGGAGCAGGCACACCGCCATCGTGAGCAGCAGCGACAGGAACAGGCTCTTCGACCCGACTTCCAGGATGAATCCCGCGAACGTGGTGGCCGCGCCCGTGAGGGTGAGGATGCCGATGATCACGCCCACGACCGCGCACGCGATGCCGACAGGCAGCGCCTGGCGCGCTCCGTCCACGAGGCTCACACGCATCACGCGGAGCGTCTCGCGGCCGCCCTTGATGAAGAACGTCGCCGCGCAGAGCAGTCCGATCGGCGCGACGATCGCCCACATGCCGAAGCGCTCCCACAGGCCCGCCTTGTAGATGGCCGCGCCGCCGAGGCCCAGGGCGACCCAGAAGAAGACGCGGAAGGCCAGCGTGCCCATCGCGGCCGTCGCCGCGGCGCCCAGGATCAGCAGCGCGGTAAGCGCGAGGCCCGTCATCCCGGCGTACATGGGCGTGAATCCATCGAAGAGCATGAAGACGAGCGCCGCGAGGGGAAGCAGCAGGTACCAGTTCTCGGCGATCGCCTTCCACGGGTTCGGGCACTGGTCCTTTGGAAGCCCCAGCAGGTTCTTGCGCCCGGCCTCGAGGTGCACCATCCAGAACGCCGTTACGTAGTAGAGGACCGCGGGGATCACCGCGGCCTTGCAGATCTCCACGTAGGGGACGTTGAGCGTCTCGGCCATGATGAACGCCACCGCGCCCATGACGGGCGGCATGATCTGCCCGCCCATGCTCGAGGTCGCCTCGACGGCGCCCGCGAACACCGGCGAGTAGCCGAAGCGCTTCATGAGCGGGATCGTGAACTGCCCCACGGTGAGCACGTTGGCCACGCCCGAGCCGCTGATGGTTCCCATGAAGCCCGAGGAGATCACGGCGACCTTCGCCGGGCCGCCGCGTGCGTGCCCCACGAATCCGAGCGCCACGTTGTTGAAGAGGCGGATCATCCCTGCGTGCTCGAGGAAGGAGCCGAACAGGATGAAAAGGAAGATGTAGGTCGCCGACACGAGCACCGGGATGCCGTAGATGCCCTCGACGCCCAGCGACAGTTGCGAGATCACCTGGTCGAAGCCGAAGGGACGGTGCGCGATGAGCTCGGGCAGGTGCTCGCCGAAGAGGCCGTACGCGAGGAAGCATCCGGAGATGATCGGCAGCGCGATGCCGAGCACGCGCCGCGCGCCCTCGAACACGAGCACCAGCACGATCGTGCCCACGACGAGGTCCGCGGTGTTCGGCTCGCCTGCGCGCTGGATCAGGTCGGCCTCGTAGATCCACTGGTAGAACGCGAGGCCGAAGCCCGCCGCGGCGAGCAGCCAGTCGTACCACGCAACTCGCGTGCGGTCCGCGCGCTTCCACGCCGGATACAGGATGAACGCGATGCCGAGCAGGAAGCCTACATGGATCGAGCGCGTGACCTGGCTCGAAAGCGGGCTGAACGCCGCCACCGCGAGCTGGTAGGCCGAGAAAGCGAGCGCCGCGCCCATGAGCACGAGGCGCCCGGCGCCCTCCAGGCGGCGCTGGACGCCGTGCTCCTCGAATTCCTCGATGACCGCGCCGTATTCCTCCTGAGGCGCGCTCGCGCTCATCGCGGCGTCACTTGAGGATGTGCATTTCCTTGTAGTAGCGCGCCGCGCCCGGGTGCAGCGGGACGGCGAGCCCCTCGGTGGCCGCCTCGAGCTTGATCGCGCGCGCCGCGTTGTGGGCCGCGACCAGCGTGGGCAGGTTCTCGAAGAGCGCCTTGGTCATCAGGTACACAGTCTGCTCGGGCACCGATTCGTTGGTGACGAGCACGTTGCCGATGGCCACGGAGGAGACGTCGCTGTCCTGCCCGTCGTAGGTCTTCGCCGGAATGACCGCGGGCTTGTAGGCCGGGTCGCCCACCTTCGCCACGACGTCGGCGGGAATCGCGACGACCACGATCTTCATGCTGGTGGCGAGGTCGCGAAGCGAAGCCACGCCGAGGCCCGCCGATTGCAGCGTGGCGTCGAGCTGGCGGTTCTTCATGAGCTCGACGGATTCGCCGAACGGCAGGTATTCGACCTTGGCGAAGTCGGCGTACGTGAGCCCGGCCGCCTTGAGGATCGCGCGCGCGTTGAGCTCCGTCCCCGACTTGGGCGCGCCCACCGAGATGCGCTTGCCCTTGAGGTCGGCGAGGGTGCGGATGCCCGAATCGGCGCTCGCGACGATCTGGATGTAGTTGGGGTAGATCGCGGCCACCGCCCTCAGCTTCTTGAGCGGCGCCTTGAACCCGGCCTCGGCGTTGCCCCGCCAGGCGTCCGAGAGCGCATCGCCCAGCGTGAAGGCGAGCTCGCCGCGGCCCGCTTCGATGAGGTTCAGGTTCTCGGCCGAGGCCTTGGTCGCCTGCACGGCGATCTTCGCCTCGGGCATGGCCTTGCCGTAGACCTGGGAGAGGGCCACGCCGAGCGGATAGTAGACTCCGCTCGTGCCGCCCGTCAGGATGTTGACGTACTCGACCGCGAAGGCCGGAAAGGCGATGATGAACAAAAGACCGGCCGCGAGACGGGCCACGGATCTCGACATGCTTCCTCCTCGTAATTGTCGCCCGCGCTATCGAGTGGCGCCGGGTTGAGCCTGAAATTGTATCCCATCACCGAGCGCAGCGACGTCGACGCGGAGCTATTCCGCTCCGAGATCACGGGCAGCTACCGGCCCGTGGTGCTGCGCGGGCTCGTGTCCCGTTGGCCCGCGGTGGGCCACGCGCGCGAATCCGCGGAGGCGCTCGCACGCTACCTCGCCGGATTCGACAACGGCCGCGCCGTCGACGCGATCCGCACGCCGCCCAGCGCGCGCGGCCGCATCTTCTACAACGAGGACATGAGCGGTTTCAACTTCACGCGCGAGAAGGTCTCGATCTCGGCGGCGCTCGACCGCATGGCCAAGTCCGCCCGCTTCGACAAGCCGCCGGCGCTCGCCGTGCAGAGCGCGCCAATCGCCGATTGCCTGCCGGGCTTCGTGGCGAAGCATCCGATGCCGCTTCTCGCCGATTCCGTGGCGCCGCGCATCTGGCTTGGAAACGCGGTCGTCACGCCCGCGCACTTCGACGAGTCGAGCAACGTCGCCTGCGTGGTGGCCGGCTCGCGGCGCTTCACGCTCTTTCCGCCGGAGCAGGTGCGCAACCTCTACGTCGGCCCCATCGGCTACGCGCCGACCGGCACGCCCATCAGCCTCGTGGAGTTCGCCAATCCCGACCATGGGCGCTTCCCGAAATTCCGCGAGGCGCTGGAGGCGGCGCAGGTCGCGGAGCTCTCGCCGGGCGATGCGATCTACATCCCGCCGCTGTGGTGGCACCACGTGGAGTCGCTCGATCGCTGCAACATGCTGGTGAACTACTGGTGGAAGGGAGATCCGGCCGCGCCCGCGCAAGCGGGCTCCGCGCTCGACGTGCTGCTGCACAGCCTCATCAACCTGCGGGCGCTCTCGCCCGAGCAGCGCCGCGCGTGGGGCGCCATCCTCGACCACTACGTCTTCTCGGCGGACGAGAATACAGCCCGGCACATTCCCGAGTCGAAACGCGGAGTGCTGGGCGAGATGTCGCCCGAGTACGTGAAGTCGGTGAAGGACTTCCTGGTGAACCAGCTGAAGAAGTGACTGGGATGGCCGTCACCAGCCGCCGCGCTTGACCCAGTCTTCGAGCATCGGGATGCGGTCGCATCCCCAGAAGGGCTCGCCGTCCACGATGAAGAAGGGCGAGCCGAAGACGCCCTTCGCCATCGCGCCGTCGACCTCGGCCTTGGCGCGCTCCTTCACCGCGCTGTCGCCGAGCGCCGCCTGGAGCGCGGCCTTGTCCACGCCCACGGTGCCCGCGACCTCGATCACAGTCTCGGGCGCGCCGATGTCGCGATTGGCCACGAAGTACTCGTCGTAGAGCGTCTTGGCGAATGCGCGGGCCTTCTTCGGGTCGCGGTCTTCGATCCAGTAGAACGCGCGCACGCCCGCCACGGTGCCGATCGGGAACTTCGAGGGCATGTTGAGCGTGACGCCGTGAAAGCGCGCGGACCGCACGAAGTCGCGGCGCGAGTATTCACCCTTCATCGGGATCTCGACGAGCGGGGCCGAGCCCGTGGCCTTGAACACCGGGCCCAGGAGGAACGGCCGCCACCGGATCTCGCGCCCGAGGCGCGTGCCCATCGCATCGACGAGGTGGCTCGCGATGTAGCCGTACGGCGAGGAGAACTCGAAGTAGTAGTCGATGGGCTCCGCGCTCATGGCGTGGCCGTGCCGTCTCCACCGGAAGCCTGCGCGTCGCCGCCTTGCGTCTCCACCATCTGCAGCGGCTCCGATGCCACGGGGCCTCCACGGCGGCGGCGCGGCTTCGTGCGGCGCGGCAGGTCCTCGTCGGGACTCGCTGCC
>DATJVS010000070.1:0-2151 GCA_035501715.1 Usitatibacter sp. | reverse complement strand
CATTGCCTCGCGTGCCAACGGCGCACCGGGAGCGTCTTCGGCGCGCAAGCGCGATTTCCGCGAGAGGCAGTGAAGATCGTCGGCATCGGCACCGAGTTCGTGCGCATCGGCGACGCGGGCACGAAGGCCACCTTCAGGTTCTGCCCGACCTGCGGCGCGACCGTGTACTACACGCTCGAGGGCGCCGACGTCATCGCCGTGCCGGTCGGGGCATTCGCGGACCCCGGGTTTCCGGCGCCCAACTTTTCGGTGTATGAAGAGCGGATGCACTCGTGGGTCAGCATGCCCGAGGACATGGATCACATGGCATGAAGCACAAGGCGCGGCCGGCGTGAAGGAATCCATCACCATTCGCCTCGCGACGCGGAAGGACGCGGCGGCGATCGCGCTCGAGTCGATGACCGAGATCGAGCACGGCCTGGGCTGGAGCTGGAATCCCGTGCGCGTGGCCAAGGCGATCCGCGACCGGAACATCAACGTGGCCGTGGCGATGGCCGACGAGGCCATGCTGGGATTCGGCATCATGAAGTACGAGGACGAGGTGGCGCACCTGCTGCTCTTCGCCGTGCGCGAGGAGTCGCGGCGCCAGGGCGTGGGCTCGGCGCTGCTCGCGTGGCTCGAGAAGGTCGCCTCCGTCGCGGGCGTGAACCGCCTGAGGTCGGAGGCCCGCGCGAGCAACGTCGTCGCGCGCGCGTTCTATCGCAAGCACGGCTACGTCGAGATGGAGATCGTGCGGGGCATGTACCCCAAGGGCATCGAAGGCGTCCGCTTCGAGAAGATCGTCGACGAATCCGTCGAGGAGTAGCGCGAGGCTAGTGCCGCACGACAACCAGCCGGTCGTTGCCCGATTCGGCGCCCCACGTCTCGCCCTTGCGCCCGAGGATCTGGCGCACGCCCGCGTCGCTCACGTCGCTCCGGAAGCGCGCGATGTATCTCTCGGTGGCGGGATCGAACTCGAGGATGCTGTTGGAGCTCCACTCCGAAGTCCACACGTGGTCGTTCTCGTCCACGTACACGGCGTAGGTGTGCGGATACGGGCCCTCGGGGCGCCATGATTTCCACGAGCCGTCCTTCGGGTCGTAGCGGCTGAGATTTCCCGAGTTCCATTCGCTCACCCACACGCGGCCCTTCGAATCGGACCACACGCGCCGGGCGCCCTGCCCCTTCGTCGGCGGATCGATCGGCGTGGCTCTTCCCGTGGCCGTATCGATGCGCGCGATGTGATTGCCGGCGAGCGAGGCGTAGTACACCTCCCCCGACGGTGTCGCGGTGATGCCATAGGTTCCCGGCCCACGCGGCGACTCCCACACCTTCACTTCACCGGTCTTGGGATCGACGCTGCCGTAGTAGCCCGATTGCCCCGTGTACCAGAGGATGCCGTTGCGGTCGAACGCGCACGTGTTGAGGTTCGCGTAAGGCGTGCCCTTCGGCAGCGGAAACACCTTCACCGCCTTCGTCGCCGGATCCACGCGCACGATCGCGTTCTGCCCGCCATCCGTCACCCAAGCCGCGCCGTCGGGCCCGACGATCACGCCGTGCGGCGCGGAGCCCCTGCCCAACGGAATCAGCTCACTCTTGCCGGTCCTGGGATCGAGGCGCCCGAGATCGCCCGTGCGCTGGGCCGTGAACCAAACCGTTCCATCCGGGGCAGGCGCCACATCATGAGGATGCGAACCCTTCGGAACGTCGTAATAGCGAACATCGGCCGCCCCCGCACCAAGCGAAACGAGCGATGCCGCAACCGCAATGGCGCGCGATGTCCACATGGCATCGATGCTACGCCGATTGGCCAGTGCCTACGACTTCGGCGGTTCCCAGCCCCCGCCCAAGGCGTTCATCAAATCCACCGTGAACGACAGCAGCGCCAGCCGATTTCGGATCAGCGTGAGCTGCGCATCGTTCAACGTCCGCTGCGCGTCGAGCACCTCGAGGTACGCCGAGTACCCGCGCTCGTATCGCAGCTCCGCGATGTGCAGCGCTTTCTGCGACTGGTCGACGAGGTCGCGCAGATCCACTTCCGTGTCGCTCGCATGCTTCACGTTCGAGATCGCATCGACCACGTCGCGGAATGCGTTGCGCACCGCGCCCTCGTACGCGCCCTGCGCCTGGCGTGCCTGCGCCTCGGCCTGCTCGGTGCGCGCCTTGTAGCGT
>DATJVS010000069.1:0-12011 GCA_035501715.1 Usitatibacter sp. | reverse complement strand
TGCAGGCGCGTATCCCAGCGGACGAGCTTGCCGCGATGGGGCCGGGCCCAGAAGCGCGCGACCAGCGCGCGCAGCAGCAGGATCTGCACGAGGCTCATGCGCGCGTGCGGCGGCATCTCGAAGGCGCGCAGCTCCAGCAGTCCCAGCCGCCCCGTGGCGCTGCCGGGCGCGTAGAGCTTGTCGATGGAGAATTCCGCGCGGTGCGTGTTGCCGGTGAGATCGACGAGGAAGTTCCTGAGGATGCGATCGACGAGCCACGGCCGCTCGTTCGTTTCGCCCGCGCGGAACTGCTGGTCGAGCTGCTCGAAGGCGATCTCCAGCTCGTAGAGCGTGTCGCTCCTCGCCTCGTCCACGCGCGGCGACTGGCTCGTGGGGCCGATGAACGTTCCCGAGAAGAGATACGAGAGCGCCGGGTGGTTCTGCCAGTACGCGATCAGGCTCTTCAGCAGGTCCGGGCGGCGCAGCAGCGGGCTGTCCGCGGCGTGGGCCGCGCCCAGCGTCACGTGGTTTCCGCCGCCGGTGCCCGTGTGCCTTCCGTCGAGCATGAACTTGTCGGTGCCCAGCCGCGCGAGGCGCGCTTCCTCGTAGAGCGTCTCCACGTGGTGCCTCAATTCGTCCCAGTTGCCCGCGGGATGGATGTTCACCTCGATCACGCCGGGATCGGGCGTGATCGCGAAGCGCCCGAGGCGCGGATCGTCCGGCGGGGGATAGCCTTCCATTCGCACGCGGACGCCGAGCGCCTGCACGGCCGCATCGATCGCGTGAACGAGCGAGATGAAATCCTCGACGAGATTCAGGGGCGGAAGGAACACGTGGAGCTTTCCGCCGCGGGCCTCGACGCAGAGCGCCGTCCGGACCACTTCGCGCGAGGCGCCCGTGGCCACGCGGCGGGGCTTGCCGTGCCTGGAGGCGGTCGCGCTCTTCGCGGGCTTGCGCCGGCCGAGGGCGTCGCGCCGGTCGAAGGGATCGCGCGGAATGTAGGGCTCGTCTTCCTCGGGCAGCTGCGCGGGCAGCGACGCGAGCGGCAATCGATAGCCCATGGCCGAGTCGCCTCCCGCGAGGAACACTTTTCCCCGGCGCAGCGGCCACGGCGAGCTCAGCCACTTGGTCTGCAGCGTGGGCTTCGCGCGGGCAACCGCTTTCAACGGCAGGACGTATCCCGCGGGATCGCCCGCGTCGGCATCTTCGGGCTCGACGCCCGGCGGAAGGCTCGACTCGTCGCGAAGCGCGATCCACGGATCTTCGTACGCGGGCAGCACGTGCTCGGGAGAAAGCCCCAGCAGGCCCGCCAGCTCCAGCGTGAAACGCCGCGCGTCTTCGTGCGTGGCCGCCGCCGAGACGTCGGGCGAATCGTCGTCGCTCTCCCAGAGCGGCGTGCCGTCCTTGCGCCAGATGCAGGACAGGGCCCAGCGCGGCAGCTCCTCGCCGGGGTACCACTTCCCCTGGCCGAAGTGCAGCATTGCTCCGGGCGCGAAGCGGCGGCGAAGGCGATGCAGCAGGTCGGTGGCGAGCTCGAGCTTGCGCGCAGAGAGCGCGGTGTAGTTCCACTCGGCGCCGTCCATGTCGTCGATTGAGATGAACGTGGGCTCGCCGCCCACGGTGAGGCGCACGTCGCCGTCGGCGAGCTCGCGGTCCACTTGCCGTCCCACCGCGTCGATCGCGCTCCACTGCGAATCGGTGTAAGGGCGCGTGACGCGCGGATCCTCGTGCAGGCGCGTGACCGTCATGCCGAAGTCGAGCTTCGTCTCGCAGACGTCGGTCATGCCGCTCACGGGCGCCGCGCTTCCGGGCAGCGCCGTGCAGGCGAGCGGGATATGGCCCTCGCCGGCGAGCAGCCCCGAGGTCGCATCGAGGCCGATCCATCCGGCGCCGGGCACGAAGGCTTCGCACCACGCGTGCAGGTCGGTGAAGTCCTTCTCCGTTCCCGAGGGGCCGTCCAGCGATTTCACGTCGGCCGCGAGCTGGATGAGATAGCCCGACGCGAACCGCGCCGCCACGCCCAGGCGCCGGAGCGCCTGCACCAGCAGCCACGCCGAATCGCGGCACGAGCCCTGCGCGCGATCGAGGGTCTCGTCGGGCGTCTGGATGCCCGCCTCCATGCGAATGAGGTAGTTCACGTCGCCTCGCACGCGCTGGTTGAGCGCCACGAGGAAGTCGATCGTGTTGAGCGGCGCGGACGCGATCTGCGAGCGCGCGCTCTTCACCCATGCCTCGAGGCGCGGTCCCGAGGCCTCCACCTCGAGATAGGGCGCGAGCTCCCTCGCCTGGTCGGCGCTGTAGGCGAACGGGAACGTCTCCGCCGACGGATCGAGGAAGAAGTCGAACGGATTGATCACCGTCATGTCGGCCACGAGGTCCACGGTGATCTCGAGCTCGCGCGCCATTTCCGGGAACACGAGGCGGGCGATCCAGTTGCCGTAAGGGTCCTGCTGCCAGTTGAGGAAGTGCTTGGCGGGTTTCACGCGCAGCGAGTAGCTCTCGATGGGCGTGCGGCAATGCGCGGCCGGGCGAAGCCGCACCTCGTGCGGCGACAGGGTCACGGGCCGGTCGAACGCGTAGTGGGTACGGTGGTGAAGGGCGACCTTGATCGTCACTCGAGCCAGTCGGGATCGGGCATCTCGGAGAAGACGCGGCGCAATCCTCCGCCCCAGCGCGAGTGCAGCATCGTGAAGTACGGATCGTTCTCGCGGATGCGGTGCTGCATGCCCACGCGCAGGCTGTCCTTCGGATACCACAGCAGGTCGATGGGCAGGCCCACGGAGATGTTCGACTTCATCGTGGAGTCGAAGGAGATCAGCACGCACTTGGCCGCTTCCTTGCGCGGCGTGGCCATGGTGACCACGCGGTCGAGGATGGGCTTGCCGTACTTCGATTCGCCCAGCTGGAAGTAGGGCGTGTCGTCGGTGGCCTCGATGAAGTTGCCCTGCGCGTACACGTGGAAGAGGCGCGGGCCTTCCTTGCCGATCTGGCCGCCCACGATGAGGTCCGTTCCCGCGTCGATGTTGGACTGCGCGAGGAAGGGCGCGTCGCGCCGCTGCATCTCGCGAAGCGCGTCGCCCACGAGCAGCGCCGCATCGTACATCGAGGTGACGCTATAGAGCGTGTTCGTCGCGTCGGGCTGCGCGGCCTGCCGATCGAGGAGGTTCACCACGCCCTGCGACATGGCGAGGTTGCCCGAGGAGAGCACCACGATCACGCGGTCGTCCCTCTTCTCGAACACGCGCATCTTGGAGAAGGTCGCGACGTGGTCCACGCCCGCGTTGGTGCGGGAGTCCGAGGCGAAGATCATCCCGGTGTCGATGCGAAGGGCGACGCAATAGGTCATGGGCGCAGTTTACTCGACCAGCGTCGCGGAGAAGAACGACTGCTGCACCTGCCCCGAGAGGGCCTTCATGGATTCCAGGAATTCGGTGAGGTACTCGTGCAGGCCGCCGGCGAAGATCTCGGAGATGCGGCCGTACTGCAGCTGCGAGAGGATCTGCCCGGCGTGGCGCAGCGTCTCCCCCGATTGTGCGTTCTGCACCTTGCCCAGCGTGTCGCAGACCTGGCGCAGGCAGAAGTGCAGGCTCCGCGGGATGTCGTCGCGCAGGATCAGGAGCTCGGCGAGCTTCAACGGCGTGATCACGTCGCGATAGACCTTGCGATACGCCTCGAAGGCCGACACCGAGCGAAGCACCGCGGACCACTGGTAGTAGTCCACCGCGCCGCCCACTTCCTTCACGCTGGGCAGCAGGATGTGGTACTTCACGTCGAGGATGCGGGCGGTGGAGTCGGCGCGTTCCATGTGCGTGCCCAGGCGCGCGAACTCGTAGGCGTCGTCGCGGTGCATGGTGCCGAACGTCACGCCGCGGAAGAGGTGGCTGCGCTCCTTCACCCAGTCGAAGAAGGCCGAAGTGCCGCGCGCGAGCATCTTGTCCTCGTCCATCTGCTGCATCTCGAGCCACGTGGAGTTGAGCACCTCCCACATCTCGGAGGTGATGGAACCGCGCACCGCGCGGCCGTTCTCGCGCGCCTGGCGCGCGCAGGCGTAGATCGACGACGGATTCTCCGGGTCGAGCGCCATGAAGTGCAGCACTTCCTTCGCGCACACCTGGCTGTGGCGCCCGGAGAAGGGGAAGAGCGTCCCGGTGATGTTGAGCGGCGCGAACCATTCCTGGTCCTGCAGCGCCGGCTCCTTCACGAGCAGCGACATGCGCCACGTGACGTCGAGCACGCGCGCGGTGTTCTCGGCGCGCTCCACGAGCCGCGACATCCAGTAGAGGTTGGAGGCTACCCGGGAGAGCATCTATCTGCGTCCATCTGAGTCCATCTGCGGGCGATGGCTTCTTCTCAATCGACCACCCACGTGTCCTTCACTCCGCCGCCCTGCGAAGAGTTCACCACGAGCGAGCCTTCGCGAAGCGCCACTCGCGTCAATCCACCCGGAACGAAGTTCACCTCGCGCCCCGACAGCACGTAGGGCCGCAGGTCGATGTGGCGGTCGCCCAGCCCGTCGCCGACGAACGTGGGCACCTGCGAGAGCGACAGCGTGGGCTGCGCGATGAACCGCTCGGGCGCGTCGAGGATGCGCTGGCGATAGCGCTCGCGCTCCTCGCGGCTCGAGGTCGGGCCCACCAGCATCCCGTAGCCGCCCGAACCCTGCGCTTCCTTCACCACGAGCTCCTCGAGATGATCGAGCACGTAGCCCAGGTCGTCGGGCCGCCCCAGCAGGTACGTGGGCACGTTCTTCAGGATCGGCTCCTCGCCCAGGTAGAAGCGGATCATGTCCGGGACGAAGGGATACATCGACTTGTCGTCGGCCACTCCCGTGCCGATGGCGTTGGCGAGCGTCACGCGCCCCGCGCGGAAGGCGGAGAGCAGCCCCGGCACGCCCAGCATCGAATCCGGGCGGAACGCGAGCGGATCGAGGAAGTCGTCGTCGATGCGCCTGTAGATCACGTCCACCTTCTGCGGTCCCTGGGTGGTGCGCATGAACACGGTGTTGTTGAGCACGAAGAGGTCCTGGCCCTCGACGAGCTCGATGCCCATCTGCTGCGCGAGGAACGCGTGCTCGAAGTACGCGCTGTTGTAGTGGCCGGGCGTGAGCAGCACGATTGTCGGGTTGTCGACCTCGCCCTGCGTGACGCCCCGAAGCGTCTCCAGCAGGAGGTCGGGGTAGTGATCGATCGGGCGGATGTTCTGCTGCGCGAAGAGCTCGGGGAAGAGCCGCATCATCATCTTGCGGTTCTCGAGCATGTAGGAGACGCCCGAGGGCGTGCGCAGGTTGTCCTCGAGGACGTAGTACTCGCCGTCGTTGTGCTTCACGATGTCCACGCCCGCGATGTGCGCATAGACGCCGCCCGGGACGTCCACGCCCACCATCTCGCGGCGGAACTGCGCGTTGTTGTTCACCGTCGCGGCCGGAATGCGGCCGGCGCGCAGGATCTCCTGGTCGTGGTAGATGTCGTGCAGGAAGCGGTTGAGCGCGAGCACGCGCTGCCGAAGCCCGCGCGCGAGCCGCTCCCACTGCGCGCCGGGGATCACGTGCGGGACGATGTCGAACGGGATCAGCCGCTCGGTGCCGGAAGCCTCGCCGTAGACCGCGAAGGTGATGCCCACCCGGTGGAACAGCAGGTCCGCGGCCTGGCGATTCTGTTCGATGCGCGCAGGCGGCGTCTCCGAGAGCCAATCGGCGAACGCGGAATAGTGCGCGCGGACGCGGCGGTGCGCGTCGAACATCTCGTTGTAGAGCTCTTGCGAGAGCGGCATCGGTGCGGATCCAGCAGCAATCGCCGTGCCACAAGGATAGCAGGAGAAAAGCCGGCCTCCGGCACGACGCCGGAGGCCGGTAAGTACCGCGTCGAGCCGCCTAGGGCCGCGCCGCCACCAGGCGACCGATGACGCGGGATATGAACCGTGAGACGGGACTGCCGCGGCCCGATGCCGGCCGTCCCCACAGCGCGGCCTCGGGCTCGCCCTGGAGCGGCAGTCCCATGAACTTCACCTGGGCGAGCACCTGGGCGCGGGCCGCGGGGCCGCGCGAGGGGTGGGCGGACCGGATGGGGATGGGGGCGAGTTCCATGCAGACCATGTTGCCGCCCGGGGCGCCGCCCGCGCCCCGGACAATTCGCTCATGGACATGCCGAATTTTCGGCAAGTAGAATCGGAATGAAAGACGTACTCCACCCGTGCTCAGCCCCTCCGCTGCCATAGATTTCGCCCCATTCGAGGGCGAGCTGCGTGCCACTTTCGGTGCACCGCACGCCGAACTGCCTGCCCGCGCGCTGCAATTCGCCCGCAGCGCCACCCATGTGGGCGGGCGGGAGGAGGCGTTCGAGCACGCCCTTTCCGTCGCGCGGCTGCTCCTGCACCAGGGGGCGGACCCGGAGACCGTCGCGGCCGCCCTCATCAGCCAGGCGATCCCCGAGAAGGAGCTCGACCTCGAGGCCGTCGAAAGCGCCTTCGGCGCCGGGCTCACGGCGCTCCTGAAGGGGGTCGCGCGCGCCGGGCGCATCGAATCGCTCGGCGCCGCGGGGGGCGACGACGCCGAGCAGCTGCGCAAGATGCTGCTCGCGATCGCCGAGGACGTGCGCGTGGTGCTGATCAAGCTGGCCGAGCGCGTCGTGTACCTGCGCTCGCTCACCCGGGCCGACGACGAGCTGCGACGCTCCGCGGGCGAGCAGACGCTGGAGCTTTTCGCGCCGCTCGCCAATCGCCTGGGCGTCTCGGACCTCAAGTGGGAGCTCGAGGACTTCTCGTTCCGCTTCACCGAGCCCGACCTCTACAAGAAGATCGCGCAGATGCTCGACGAGAAGCGAAGCGAGCGCGAGGCCTACATCGGCCGCGTGATCGACCAGCTCCACGGCGAGCTCGCCCAGATGGGCATTCCCGCGCAGATCCAGGGGCGGCCCAAGCACATCTACTCCATCTGGCGGAAGATGCGCGGCAAGAACGTTGCGTTCGAGCGCCTCTACGACATCCGGGCCGTGCGGGTGATCGTCGGCAACATCCGCGAGTGCTACACGGTGCTTGGCGTGGTGCACGACCTGTGGACGCCGGTCGAAGGCGAGTTCGACGACTACATCGCGCATCCGAAGGCCAACGACTACAAGTCGCTGCATACCGCGGTCGTGGGACCCGAGGGCAAGACGCTCGAGGTGCAGATTCGCACCGACGAGATGCACCAGCACTCCGAGCACGGCGTGGCCGCGCACTGGCGCTACAAGGAAGGCGGGCGCACCGACAAGGCGTTCGACGCGAAGATCTCGTGGCTTCGCCAGGTGCTCGCGTGGAAGGCGGAGGTGTCGGCCTCGGGCGCGGCCGGCCGCGTGCTCTTCGACGACACCATCTACGTGCTCACGCCGCAGGGCCGCGTGATCGACCTGCCCGCGGGCTCCACGCCGCTCGACTTCGCCTACCACGTGCACACGGACCTCGGCCACCGCTGCCGCGGCGCGAAGGTGGACGGCCAGATGGTGCCGCTCAACTATCGCCTGCAGAACGCCCAGCGCGTGGAGATCATGGCGGCCAAGCAGGGCGGCCCCTCGCGCGACTGGCTTTCGCCGCAGCAGGGCTATCTCGCCAGCTCGCGCGCGCAGGCCAAGGTGCGCCAGTGGTTCCGCCACGAGGATTTCTCGAAGGACGTGGCCGAGGGCCGCGCCGCGCTCGACAAGGAGCTGCAGCGCCTCGGTGCCACGGGGGAATCGCACGAGGCCATCGCGCAGGCCGCGGGGTTTGCCAAGCTCGACGAGTTCTATGCCGCTCTCGGGCGCAACGAGGTGACCAGCCGGCAGGTCGAGATCGCGGTGCGCGGCGAGGCTCCGGCGCCGTCGCCCGCACCGCCGCCCATGGTGGCGCCGCCCGCCGCGAAGCCGTCGTCGGGCGTGCTCGTGCTCGGCGTGAACAACATCGCGACCATGGTGGCCAAGTGCTGCAAGCCGCTGCCGCCCGATCCCATCGTGGGCTTCATCACGAGGACGCGCGGCGTGATGGTGCACCGCCTGGATTGCCCCAACATCGTGGCGCTCGACGCGCAGCAGCGCGAGCGCCTCATGCCGGCCGATTGGGGGAAGACCGACGGCGAGGCGCCGTTCTCGGCGGACATCGAAGTGGTGGCGCTGGACCGCCAGGGGTTGCTGCGCGACATCACGGAGGCGATCGCCAGGGAGCGCATCAACGTGACGGCGGTGAACACCCTGTCGAAGGGCGCGCACGCCTTCATGCGCTTCACGCTGCAGGTGGCCGGTACCGACGGGATCCAGCGCGTCCTTCGCCAGGTGAAGGACGTGACCGGGGTGGATTCGGCGCGGCGCCTCTAGGCCGCCCATGACTTAGAATACCCGGGTCACTCGAATTCGAACCCAAGGGAACGACATGAAGAAGACACTTCTCGCCGCGCTCGCCGCCCTCGCCATCTCGCCCATCCTGCCTGCCGCGGCGCAGGGCCTTCCGGATGCGGCCTCCCAACAGGCGATCCGCGACCAGCTGCGCACGGACCGCAAGGTCGTGATCCAGCACAACCTGCCGCTCACCGACGCGGAAGCGAAGAAGTTCTGGCCGGTGTACGAGAGCTTCCAGCGCGAGATGGCGCCGATCCAGAGCCGCAGGAACCGCGCGGCGCTGGATTTCATCTCGACCTCCGAGGGCGAAATGACCAACGCCAATGCGCGCCGGCTCATGGACCAGCTCGCTTCCGCGGAGGAGTCGGATGCCAAGCTTCGCCGCGCGTTCGTCGCCAAGTTCTCGAAGGCGATCGGCGCGAAGAAGGCGGCGCGCTACTACCAGATCGAATCGAAGATCAGCGCGATGGAGCGCTACGACCAGGCCTCGGCGATCCCGCTCGTTCAGTGAGCGGAGGCCTGGGCCGAGGGCTGCGGGCGGGGCTCGAAGCTTCCGCCCAGCGCGAGGTGCAGGTTCACGAGCTGCACGAGGCGGTCGGATTGCACGCGTAGCAGCGCCGCGCGGGCCGAGCCGAGCGCCAGCTGCTGTTGCTGGACCGCGCGCAAGTCGATGTTTCCCACGCGGTAGCGCACGTTCGCGAGCTCGAGCGCCTTTGCGTTGTCCGACACGCCGCGCGCGAGGATCTTCTCGCGATCGGCGGCCGTGGCACCCGCCGCGAGCGTTCCCTCGACTTCGTTGAAGGCGCGCAGTCCGACCTTGCCGTAGTCGGCGATCGCCGCGGCCTGCTCGGCGGTGCGCACGTCCACCAGCGATTGCAGCGCTCCGCCGAGGAAAAGCGGTTGCACGATGCTCGCCCCGGCGCTTCCGAGGGGATTGTCCCGGGGCTTGAGCACGAACAGATCCGAGTTCACCGACGTGTAGCTCGCCACGAGCGTGATGCGCGGAAGGCGCGCGGCCTTCGCTTCCTGGGTGCTGTAGAACGCGGCGGCTACGCGTCGTTCCGCGGCGACCACGTCCGGGCGCCGTTCGAGAAGCTCCGAGGGCAATCCCACGGGGGTGTCCCCGGGCCACGGCGGAAGCGCCTCGGCGACCGCGACCGCGCCGGCCGGATAACGGCCCACCAGCACCTCCAGCGCGCGCAGCGCGCTCGAGTACGTGAGCTCGAGGCTGCGCACCGTGTCGCGCAACGCCTGCACGTTGGCATCGGCGAGCGCCACGTCGTATTGGTCGCCGTTGCCCACGCGCTGGCGATCGCGCGCGAGGGCGGCGAGGCGCTCGGACGAGGCGAGCATGTTGTCCGCGATTCCCTGTTGCAGGCGCGCTTCGACCGCGAGGACCCATCCCTTGGCCACGAGCGCCGCGATGGACTGCCTCGCGTACTCGGTATCAAGCTGTGCCGACTGGTATTGCGCCTCGGAGGCCTTCACCGCCGAGCGCACGCGGCCCCAGAGGTCGATCTCCCACGACGCGAACAGGCCCGCGCCCTGCAGCCCGGTGGAGTCGCCGCCCATCTTTCCGCCGCCGCGCGCCGCGAAATTCACCTGCGGGAGCGCCGGGGACTGCACGCCCTGCAGCGCAGCGGCCGCGGCATCCACGCGCGCCGCCGCGATCTTGAGGTCCGAGTTGTACGCGATCGCCTCTTTCACCAGGGCATCGAGGCGTGGGTCCTGGAACGTGGCGAGCCAGTCGTCCGCGACCGCGCCCTGCGTTCCGCCAGCGGCCCATTGCGCCGGCGCCGCCGCGTTGGGGACGGACTGCTTCAACACGTCGTCGCGCTGCGGCGGATCCGGGATCGCGCAGCCGCCCAGCGCGAGCGCGGCGATGAGTGCCGGGATGCGGTCAGTGCGCATCGCGTCAGTGGAGCTTGAGCACCAGGTAATTCGTGTACGAGCCGACGCGCAGGATCACCTTGCGAAGGATGTGCAGGAATTCGAGGTGCTCGGTGTAGATCGCGGCGTCGCCCGCGGCCCCTCCCGCGAGGAAGAGCTCCTTGTCGCGGTCGGCGATGTTGAATTTCACGGCGAAGCGCTGCGGTGGCGCGTTGGCCACGCCGGTCATCGGGATCGTTCCGTTCGCCTGCAGCTGCCCCGCGCCGCTCGCCCAGATCACGGAGTCCACCGTGCCCTTGATGATGCGGCCCGGATGCGTGTCGAGCGCGAATTCGGCCTCGTCGCCGGGCGCGACCTGGTGCAGCTCGTTCTGGCGGTAGAGGGCCACGATCGTGCCCTGGGCCTCGACGAGAGTCATCACGGGCGCGACCGGCAAGGCCGCGACGAATCCGCCGGGACGCAGCTGCAGGTTCACCACGTAGCAATCGCAGGGCGATCGCGTGGTGGTCTGGTCCAGGTCCCACTTGGCGCTTTCGAGCTGCGCGCGGATCTGCGCCACGCTCGCGTATTCGCCGTCGACCTTCGCACCGAGCTTCTGCTGCACCTGCTCGCGTGCGGCGGCGGCCTGGTCGGCGCCGGAGCGCGCCTGGGCCTCGGCGCTGCGCGCGCTGTCCAGCTGGCCGGAGAGCTCGGCGAGGTTGGCCTCGGCCTGCTCGAGGTCGAACTTCGTTCCCGCGCCGGTCGCGACGAGCTCGCGATACTGCTCGACGCGCTTCTTCGCGAGCTCGTACTTCGCGCTCACCTCGGTCACGCGGGCGTCGGCCTGCGCGATGGCGCTCTTGGCCTGGGCCACGCTCGCCGTTGCGCCCTTCAGCTGTTCCTCGAGCTCGCGTTGCTGCGCCTGCGCGCTCGCAAGCTGCGCCGCGAGGGTGTTCACCTGCAGCTGGTAGGGCGTGGGATCGATGCGGAAGAGCACGTCGCCCTTCTTCACCGGGCGGTTGCCTTCCTCGACGGCCACCTCGATCACGCGGCCCCGGACCTGCGAGACGATCGGGATCGTGTAGCGGAAGACGCGAAGGTCCGCGGAGGAGGGCGCCACCACGTTCAGCGTGAGGATCATGATCGTGAGCGCCACGACCGGGATGATCACCACGGTGACCTGCGAATAGATGTTCCACGGCAGCCACTTCAGCTTGATGAAGACCAGCCAGACGAAGAACGAGTAGATGCCTAGGAGGAGGATGTCCATGTCAGGCCTTCCCCTCCGGGGGCGCAGCGGCCGCGGGCTCGGTCTTCAGCGCGTCGAGGTCGGCCTTGAGCTGCTTGAGGCTCGGCGGCAACGCGCCGCGGGAAGCCATCGTCTCCAGCTCGGTACGCAGGTGCGCGAGCTCCTCGGCGAGGAGCGTCCCGGCCTTGGCCTTGTCGCCCATCTCCTCGTGCCAGCTTTCGGCCTTGTCGGTGCCGTAGGCCATGCGGTAGCCGATCGGCTTCGTGTAGGCCCACAGCCATGCGAGCGGCCAGAGCAGGCCGCCGAAGAAGAGCGAGAGGATGCACAGGGTCTGGATCGCCGCGGTCTGCGGATGGTGGCGCTTCTCGGCGATGACCTCGGGCAGCACGTGGACGATCCAGAAGACCACGATCACGACGATCGGCACGACGATGAGGACGATGATCGCGATGACGTTGGCCGCGGTGTCGAGCGCGTCGCCGGACAGGAACGAGGCGCGGGCGGGAACCGACGCGATCGCCAGGAGCAATGCGGCGATGCGTGCGAGCGTGCGTTGAGTCATGGACGGGCGCATT